>DASTCG010000159.1:0-5661 GCA_035711385.1 Gaiellaceae bacterium | reverse complement strand
AGCCGCAGCCGGCGTCGACGCTCCCGACCGAGTGCAGGTCGTGATGGAGCTCGACACCGAGCCGCGCCGCGTGCGCGTTCCACGCGACCTCGCTCGGGCCTTCGACGCCGATCCGGAGGCACGGGACGCCTTCGCACGGCTGTCGTTCACACACCGGCGCGAGTACGTCGAGTGGGTCCTCGAGGCGAAGCGGCCGGAGACGCGAGAGCGTCGCATCCGGCAAGCGGTCGAGCAGGTTCGAGCGGGCCGCACGCGCGGCTGATCCTCCGGTGAGTTCCGTTCGCCGCCGCAGTCCAATGAGCGACGGGCTGCCTAGGTGTCAGGTCTGTCTGACGGGCACGCGCACAAGGAGGGGGAATGTCGACTGAAAGCAGCGCGACGGGCCGGACGCTCACCGGAAGGTGCGAGTGCCGTGCCGTTCGCTATCACGTGGAGGACGCGTTCCTGTACGCGGCCAACTGCCACTGTTCCAACTGCCGCGCGTCGACGGGGTCGGCCTTCAAGGCCTTCGCCGGAATCGAGCGCGACAAGCTCGAGATCGTCCAGGGAGCAGAGACCCTGCTCGTCTGGGGCGACGACGACGCGAACCACACCCGCTGCGGGATCTGCGGCTCGCTCCTGTACTCGGTCGTGCGTGACGGCGCCTACGTCCACGTCGCGTTGGGGTCGCTCGCCGAGGACCCGAGCATCCGGCCGGCCGAGCACATCTTCGTCGGCTCGAAGGCGCCGTGGTTTGAGATCACCGACGACCTCCCGCAGGCCGAGGAGTACTAGCGACCGATTGAGTCTGCTGCCCCTGCCGTAGCATCGGCGCATGAGCTGGGACGAGGGGTTCTCGCGCCGGTACGACGAGTGGTCGGCGCAGATGACCGAGGACATCCCGTTCTACGTCGAGCTCGCGCGCGAGGCGGGCGGGCCGCTCGTCGAGCTCGCGGTCGGAAACGGCCGGGTCGCCATTCCCGTCGCACAGGTGACCGGCCGCGTGGTCATCGGGGTCGACTCCTCGCCGTCGATGCTCGAACAGGCGCGCGAGCGGGCAGCCGAGGCGGGCGTCGTGCTCGACCTGCACGAGGGAGACATGCGCGAGCTCAGCGTCGCCGAGCCGGCCGCGCTTGTCTACTGCCCCTTCCGCGCGCTCCTGCACCTGCCGACCTGGTCGGACCGGCGGCGAACCTTCGAGCGCGTCGCCGCGTCGCTCCGGCCGAACGGCCGCTTCGCGTGGAACGCCTTCGCCCTCGATCATCGGATCGCGGCGCAGCTGGACGGGCAGCACCGGGACGACCCCGTGCCACACACGATCGCGTACGCGGTCGGAGACAACCGAATCGACATCACCCTCGACGGCGGCGGCAAGAGCTCGCTCTGGTGGGCGACCAAGAACGAGTGGCTCGGTCTCCTGGACGTTGCGGGACTCGAGCTGGAGGCGCTCTACGGCGGCTTCGATGGGCAGCCGTTCGGAGAGGACAGCCGCGAGTACGTGTTCGTCGCGCGCCGGTGACGAACCCGATCCAGGTGCGCGTCGCGCGCCCGACGCTGAACCTCGACGCAGCCGTCTCGTTCTACCGCGGGCTCCTGGAGCTGCCCGTCCTCGCGACCTTCGAAGACCACGAGGGCTACAGCGGCGTCGTCTTCGGGCTCCCGGACGCCTCGAGGCAGCTGGAGATCGTGTCCCACGAGGGAGACGCGCCCTCGCCGACGCCTGAGGATCAGCTCGTCTTCTACCTCGGCTCCGTCGAACGGGTCGAGAGCGCGGCCGCCCGCCTTCGTTCCGGCGGCTTCGAGCCGACCCTCGCTCCAAACCCGTACTGGGCGCGAACCGGGGCCGTGTGTTTCGTCGATCCGGACGGCTACCGGGTCGTGCTCTCCCCTGAGGCCTGGTCAGGAGTCGCCCCGGACGGCCTAGCTGCCCGGCTTGACCGTCATCAGGTAGACGACGAGGACGAGCGAGGCGAGCAGTACGCGTGAGAGCCACACGAGGTTCCGGAGCCTGAGGCCGAGCGCCGGGCTCGGCCCGTCGGCCGCGAGCTGCGCGCCGGCGTTTCCCATCGCCCGCGCGAGGTAGCCGAACGCGACGAGCGACACCGCGGCCCAGAGCAGGAGGCCGAGGACGACGAACGGCTCGTCCCAGTCCCAGAAGCTCGTCTCGGTGAGCCCGATGCCCGAGACGAGCACCAGCGCGGAGGCCGGCAGGAAGACGCGCATCACGGTCCAGGAGACGTTTCGCACGAAGAACACGGTCTTCTCCGGATCTCCGGCCCGCTTCGTCAGCACGCCGAACACCTGGATGACGCCGGCGCCCCCGACCCAGGCGATCGCCCCGATGACGTGCAGGAACAGCCACAGCTCGTACCACGTCATCGCGGCGAATCTACAACTCCGGCGGATCGGCCGCCCGAGAAAGCGGCGAGGCCGGCGGTTGCCGGCCTCGCGAGAGACGACGGTCGGTTCGCGGCTACTTGCTGAGCGTGCCGCTGATCTGACCGTTCGGGAACGTCATCGTGTGGACGTTGACGTAGAACGCACCCGGATTTTGCGCGATCTCGCGCGCGAGCGCCCTGTCGATCTGACCGCAGCCGCTGGACGTGCCGGTCGTGGGCGTCGTCAACGGAACGACGATCGCGCTGGTCGACACGCGGTGGATGTGCGCAGCGGTGACGTTCACCAGGCCGGTGACCGTCAGGGTGTGGCACAGCGTAGCGCCACGGATCGTGACGCTGGCGGTGCCGGACCCGGTCGCGCCCGCGACGGGCTGCAGGTTGGCGGAGAGCTTCACGCCCTGCGTCTGCGTCGTCCCGGTCGGACACGGGTTCACTCCCGGCAGCATGATGTCGCCGGTATGCCGCATGTGCCCGCGCAGCGTCTTGCCGGCGGGGGAGTTCGGGTTTGTCACCGCACGGCTCGAGACCGTGATCCGCCGATACGGGTTCGAGGCGGAGCCGGTCTTGTGGCAGATGGTCAGCCTCGCCGGCGGCGTGCTCGTGGGAGCCGGCGTCAGAGTGACCACCGGGCACGCAGCAGCGCCGACGACGACCGCGTCACCCGTGTGCCGAAGATGGCCGCGCAGCAGCTTGCCGGACTTCGACTTCGGATTCGACATCGCCCGGCTGGAGACGGTCATCCGTCGCCACTGGTCCGACCCGACCTTGTGGCAAAGCGTGAGCTTCGACGGAGACGCCGCAACCGCGTGACTCGCCGCACCGCCTCCCTGGGCGACCGCGACCGAGCCGGCGAAGAGCACTGGCACGATGGCGGCGATGGTGATGAACAGGCGTTTCACGTAGGGACCTCCTCGAGTTCGCTTCCTCCTTAGCATTCCCGCCCCGACGCCGTCCGTCACGCTCACGACGAAGGTTTTGCAAATCGCTTACAAGGCGAACCTGCAGATATCTGCTCGAGTCTCGACTCCGGCTAGGCTCGCAGCCTGGCCACCCGGGCGCTCCTCTTCGACTTCGACGGGCTGATCGTCGACACGGAAACGCCGTCGTACGCGGCCTGGGCGGCCGTCTACCGCGAGCACGGCCGCGAGCTGCCGATGGACCGCTGGGCCGGGATCGTCGGCACGACCGGCTCGAGCTTCGATCCCCTCGAGTATCTCGAGGAGCTCCACGGGCCGGTCGACCGTGAGTCCGTGACGACCCGCCGCCGGGAGCGCGAGCTCGAGCTGCTCGAGATCGAGGGCCTTCGCCCCGGCGTCCTGGAGTACCTCGAGGAGGCCGACCGGCTCGGCCTCTCGAAGGCGATCGTGTCGAGTGCCTCGCGAGGCTGGGTCGACCGGCACCTGCTCCGGCTCGAGCACGCCGAGCGCTTCGACGAGATCGTGACCGCAGACCGCGATCCCGCGCGGTCGAAGCCACGGCCTACTCTCTACCTGGAGGCGCTCGAGCGGCTCGGGGTCGACGCCGTCGAGGCGATTGCGTTCGAGGACTCGCCCAACGGCGTCCAGGCGGCCAAGACGGCCGGCATCTTCACGGTCGCGGTCCCGAACGGGATCACCGCATCGCTCGGCCTCGACGACGCCGACCTCGTCCTGGGCTCGCTTGCCGAGCTGCCCCTGTCCGAGCTGCTGCAGCGGCGGCCCGGAGGCCGCCGCTGCGAGGTCGTTGCGTCAGACCGTGTCTCGATAGCCGGCGCCGCCGGGTCCGTAGTACGTCCCGATCTCGTTCCGGTAGTCGAGCTCCTGGTACCGAGACTCGTCGAACTCCGGCGCGTTCTTGATCTCGTCCTGCTCGCGGCTCACGTACACCTTCTCCTCGGCGGGGTCGACGCGGTCGACGACGCCGGCAGGCAGCAGGACCTTCTTGCCGAAGATCCAGGGCCCGGTGTCGACGACGAGGTAGCTTCCTCCGACCTCGTTCGTCGCCTCGTCGATCTTGCCAATCGACCCGTCGATCGCCTCCACCGAGTAGCCCGTGAGGTCGGTGGCGGCGATCATGCTGTCGCGGTAGGTCCAGAGGTCTGTGGTTGCCATCTGCTCCTCCTTTGCTCGAGTGCAGTGGGTCCTTCCCGCGGACCCGGTCTCAAAACACCCTGTGCGGTCTTGCAATCGATGCCGATAATCGGAGAATGCGTGGTTTCGATTGGCACGAGCTGGACCTCCAGGCGCTCTTTCGCGAGCTTCGAGCGACCCTGCCTCCGGCTGAGGCCGAGAAGATGATCTGGTCGTTCGAGCAGGCGCTGACCGTGGCGCGAATCGACGGCGACCTGCTGCGGTATCTGCTCGCCGCGGTCGCGTCGCTCCTCGCCCGCGAGGAGGGCTCGTCTCCGCGGACGGTGTTCGAGGCCTTCTTCCGGCGCTCGGTCTCGGACGACGAGTGGCGCGAGCGGTACGCCGGGCTGCTCGCCTGATCCGTCCGTCGACTGCGCGCCCGTAGGAGGACGCGCAGTCGAGGACGAATCGGCTAGTGCGGCCGCGCCTTGCGGAACTGCGCGAGCGAATAGGGGGTCGTCGGGGTCGGCGGCGTGGTGAATCGTGCGTTCACGGCGTAGAGCCGCGTCCCGAACTCGTCGATCGTCGTGGGGACGTCGAAGTCGGGATCGGTCAGGTGTGACACGACCTCTCCCGAGGACAGACGCCGCCCCAACCTGACCACCGCCACCTCGTTGTTCAGGTTCTGGACCACATAGAGCGTATGGCGGCCATCGAGCAGGATCCCGTCGCCGTTCACGACCGGCTCGTTCAGCTCGATCTCGTCGGTGCGGCCGTTGCGCGGGTCGATCCGGAAGACCTTGCCGACATTGGTCTGGACGGCGACAAGCGTCTTCCGGTTCGGTGTCGCATCGATCCCGTTGAGATTGAAGCCCGCGACGTACTGGATGTCGCCGCTGAGCGGAATCGCCGTCACGCCCCTGTGCGACCCGTGTCGGCCGGTGCCCAGGCGGTAGAGGAACGGACGTTGCGAGTCGGTGAAGTACGCGCCGCCCCTCGCGACCACGACGTCGTTCACGAACGTGTTCGCGTCCGTCGTCAGCGTGTGCACGGCCAGCAGCTGCCCGCTACTGGCGTCATAGACGAAGGCCTTGCCGGTCGGGCCGCCCGCGACGTAGAGCTTCCCGTGGTCGAGCGCGACGCCGATTGCAGCTCGGCCCGGGCCGCCGGCGTTGATGACCGTCCCCCGCCCCGTCCTGAGGTCGCCGCGGTAGATCGCGCCCGTCGGGATCGAG
>DASTCG010000158.1:0-21101 GCA_035711385.1 Gaiellaceae bacterium | reverse complement strand
CCTGCCTCGACACCGGCCTCCATCCCCTCCTCGCCGGCCATTCCCAGGCCGATGAGGCCGCCGACGACGGCGCCGAATTCCGCCCGGCTCGCATCGTCCAGCTGGGTCTCCTGGAGGACCTCGACGTTGCCCTCGGCGTCCTTGTGGACTGCGAGCAGGTCGATCAGGCGGATGATGTCGGCCTCGCGCAGGCGCTCGAGCTCTTTCAGGCCCTCGCCGGTGAACTTCGGATCCTCGAAGCCGAGGATCAGCATCTGCACCGGACCAATGCTCATGTTCGGGTCTCCTCTCTCCGCGTGACTACATCTGCTGCAGGATCTTCTGCTTCTGCAGGTCGAACTCGGCCTGGGTGAGAATCCCCTGGTCCTTCAGCTCGTTGAGCTGCTTGAGCTTCTCCATCGGGTCCTCGGCGGGCTCGTCAGGCGCGGAAGCCTGCGGGGACTGCTGCGCCTCGAGGTCCTGCAGGCGGGCTTCCTGCTCCTCCTCGCGCATCTGGCCCTCGGCCCGTCGCTTTCCGCCGTAGTAGGCGGCGCCGCCCACGACCGCGGCCCGCGCGAGTGGGCGCCTACGCATGAACATCGGTCCTCCTTTCGTCGGTCCGTCCAGGGTAGTCCCGGCGGCGCAAACTGCGAATCAACTCATCCGGGTGATTTTTGCGAGCCGGTTGTCATGAAGGATCCAATGCCGCAAGGTATGCGATGACTCTTCGACCAAGGAGGACCTGAAAGTGGTGCTCGCCGCGGACTACCCGTTCCTCGACGTCCTCTGGACGATGCTCATCTTCTTCGCGTGGGTGATCTGGTTCTGGCTCCTGATCGTGATCTTCGCCGACATCTTCCGTCGACGGGACATCGGAGGAGGGGGGAAGACGCTGTGGATCATCTTCGTGATCATCCTGCCCTTCCTCGGCGTCTTCATCTACTTGATCAGCCAGCACGAGGGGATGACCGAGAGGAGCGAACAGCAAGCGCAGAAACAGCAAGCGGCCACCGATCAATACATCAAATCGGTCGCGGCAAGCGGCGGCGGCGCCGCGGACGAGATCGAAAAGGCCAAGAGGCTGCTGGACTCGGGTGCGATCTCGCAGGCCGAGTTCGACTCCATCAAGGCAAGGGCGCTCGGCGCCGAGTCCTGACATTGCAGGGTTGGGAGCCGCAGCCGCGGCTCCCAACCCATCTCTCCCGCGGTTACCTACGACTGGCGCAGCTCGCCGGCCATGACTCTCTCGACGCTGCTCCTTCGAGCTGGCGACTTCCCGATGATGAGGAAGCTCCTCGGCCTGAAGGATCGAGCTGAGGACAAAGCGCCCTGTGCGAGCGGGCTGCGTCTCCTCCAACGCCTCGGAGGTTTCTGCGACTCTGATTCGCATGAGCGAGCGCGAGCAACTCGCAGCGCTAGCGCAGATCCATGAACTGCTCGAACAGCAAGGGATCGACTACTGGCTTTTCGGCGGCTGGGCAGTCGACTTCTACGCCGCATCGGTGACGCGGGCACACGCCGACCTCGACCTGGGCGTCTGGCTCGACGATCACCACCGAATCGCCGAGCTGCTTGCGGCTGAAGGGTGGAGCCACGCGCCCGAGGAGGCGGAGGACGGCTACACCGGCTACAAGCGAGCCGCCGTACGGCTCGAGCTGGCATTCCTCGCCCGCGATCAAGACGGGCACGTGTACACGCCGCTCCGAGAGGGTCGCGGCAACTGGCCGGAGGGAGCCTTTGCGAACGACGTCGGAGAGCTCGAAGGCGTTCGCGCACGGCTCATCAGCCTCCGCGCGCTCAAAGCGGACAAGTCGGAAAGGCAAGGCGACGCCGCGAAAGACGGCGTCGACATGCTGACCCTCTCGCGCCTGGGCTAGACGGCCTCGGACGACGTCGGCGCGGAAAGTGTCTTCTCAACCTCCGAGTGCGAGCGACTTGGTAGCCGCCGTTGCAGACGTGTTGGTCGGCCTGCCTCGCTTCATCGGTGCACCTCTTGTTCGATCCCGACACCTGCGCTGGGGTGCGACAGATGAGGAGGTCGCGGCGCGAATGCCGGGTGACGAGATCGTCCCGCAGGCGTCGTTCAACGCAACCCGCGCAATCACGATCGGCGCGTCGCCGGACCACGTCTGGCCGTGGCTCGTGCAGCTCGGCTTCGGGCGGGCCGGCTGGTACAGCTACGACCTCTTCGACAACGCCGCCAGGCCGAGTGCCCGTCGCATCCTGCCCGAGTTTCAGCATCCGGCGGTCGGTGACTGGGTGCCGATGTCGAGCAAGGTCAACGAGACGACCGCCTTCAGGGTCAGGGAACTCGACCCGAACCGCGTCCTGCTCTGGGAGAAGCCGAACAGCACGTGGGCCTGGACCCTCACGCCTCTCGGCTCTGGGCGAGAGACGCGACTCGTCACGAGGATCAGGCAGTACTACGACTGGCGTCGCTCGCCCGCCAACGCCCTGCTGACGTTGACCCTCTTCGAGCTCGGCGACTTCCCGATGATGCGGAAGCTTCTCCTCGGCGTAAGGGAGCGGGCCGAAGGGCTCGCGGTCGGCGACACGGAGCGAAGCTGACGGGGCCTACTCGTCGCAGCGGAAATGACCTTTGCGGAGAGAGCCCAAGAGAGGGATACTCGCGTTATGCACCCTCGGGCGGTGGCGATTGCGTCCCTCGCTTTGGCGGCTGCGTCGCTGCTGGCGTTCGCAGGCTGCGGCGGCGGAGACAGCGGCACGAACCCGAGCGATCCGCACGTTGCCATGGGCGGCCATCTCTTCGTCCAGTTCGCCTGCTCCGCCTGCCACGGCGAGCAAGGGAAGGGAGGGGTATCGACGGACGTGCCGGCGCTGAAGGACGTCGGTAGCGAGTTCAGCGTCGGTCAGCTCACGACGATCATCAACCACGGCCTCGGGGAATCGGAGAACCCGCAGAAGCCGTATATGCCTGTCTGGGGGCCCGTGATCTCGCAGAACCAGGTCAACGACCTCGTCGAGTACTTGCAGGCGGGGCTTCCCGAGGTGAAGGATGCGACCCCCGTGCCGGTACCGCGCGAGCAGGGCGCCGCCGTCGCGGGCGCCGCGCTCTACCAGCGCTACGGCTGCATCAACTGCCATGGCCCGAGCGGCCTCGGCGGCGTCCCTAATCCGCTCTCCGAGGACAAGACGATTCCGCCACTCTCTGGGCAGGACTTCCGGGAGGAGTTCAACACCGACGAGAAGATCACCGAGATGATCCGTTCGGGCAGCGTCATCGGCAAGCCGCCGATCACGAGCATGCCGCACTGGGGCGGGATCATCTCCGACGACGATCTCCAGGCGCTGGTCGCCTACATCAAGACCCTGAAGTAGAGGAACTCGGCGGGGTGGCAGCGGGCCGCCGAGGTCGCGAACTGGCTCATCTGGAGTGTCTTCGCGATCGAGCTGGGCGCAGTGCTGAGTGCTCATTGGCTCGACGTCGCAATCGTCGTCCTCACCGTCCCGCTGTTGGGGAAAGCGCTCGCCTGGTTGCGACTGGCCCGCTTTCTCCGCCTCGCTCGCTTCGGGGTCATCGTCGGCCGTGCGTTGCAGGCCGAGCGTCGCCTGACTTCAGGAGATTCGCTGCGTATCGCCGCCATCCTGACCTTGACTGCGATCGTCCTAGCCGGTGCTGCGCAGCATGCGGCCAATGCTGGCGAGTTTGAGAGCCTCTGGGAGGGTGTCTGGTGGGCCGTGGTGACGGTGACGACCGTGGGCTACGGGGATCTCTACCCGACGAGCGTCCAGGGTCGCCTGGTCGGCATGGTTCTGATGTTTGTGGGTATTGGCTTCCTCTCCCTGCTCACCGCTGCGATTGCCTCTCGGTTTGTGAAGCAGGAGCGAGGTGAGGAGCGCGACAAGATCATGGAGACGCTTGGCCGGATTGAGGCCGAGCTTCGCGAGATCAAGATGAACCTCAGCTAATCGGCAGTCGCGCTTGGCACCAGTCTCGGCTCAATCGAGCACGAGTAAGAGGATCACGATCACGACGGCAAGGATCGCTGCGACAAGCCAGAGGGCAGTCGTGCGATGGGCGAACAGGCGCGGAGGAGCCCAGCGCCGACTCGTCCAGACGAGCAGCACTACGAGACCCACCACGACACCAAGAACCGCGAGCACCTCCATGTCCGACCCAAGGTAACGTCGCCGCCGACTCGTTCAACGCGATACGGTCCGTCTAAGCGCCGTTCGGTCCCAGCCGGAGACGGAAGGGGAGACCGATGGCACTCGCATTCATGTTCAGGCTCGAGCTCGAGGACGGGACGCCGGCCGACCCGCCGACCATGCGTAGCGCCCCAAGCGTGGCATGGAAGGCCGGCGACACGATCCCGCTGGGCCTAGGACGCTTCGCGTGGTTGCGATCCGCGACGACGACGCCGACCAGCCGCCGGTACTGGTCGTTGAGGACACGCCCGGATCGTCGACTAGCGACGAAGCCGCTTGACCGAGATCCTCGTCTGCCGTCCCGGGGCAGCGCTCGACTTGTTGGCACGTTGCGCGAAACGTGAAAAGGTTCTCCGGGGGGAGAAAGGACTTCCGAAGTCCCCCGACGGTAACGGAGCGGTTTTTCGCAGCGCTGAAGCGCTTGCGCTCCCTCGTCGGAATCGACCACCAACGCTAAAGGGAGTGAACGATGCTCAGGAAGAGAACACTCGTTGGCGCAACGGCTCTGATCGCCGTAGCGGCCATGGTCGCTGCCGGAGCGATCTCCGCCTCGTCCGGCGATGACGGGAGGTCGCAGGGTGCGAATGAGATCATCGGATCTTGGGAGCTGACGGTTAATCGCGGTCCGCAGCTTCCAGTAATTAAGGCGCTCACTACATACACACGCGGGCATTCGGTCGTGGGAACAGCGAACACGCTTGTTCGTGGTCCCTCGCACGGCACGTGGGAGCACATCAACGGCCGGCTGTACGCCGACACGCACGTCTTCTTTAGGTTCGACCCAACGGGGGCGTTTCTCGGGACGCAGAGAGTCAACGAGACGGCGCGGCTAGCGCCGGACGGCGAGTCATACACGGCGGTGGCCATTTCAACTCTGTTCGATCCGAACGGAAACGTCGTGGCCAGCGGATTGCGAGCGACGATCACGGCGACGCGGATCCACGTCGACCGGATTCCGGATCAGCCGTAGGACCGGCGCCCAAGCGACTCGTGTGAAACCGTCAAGTTCTCGCTAACTTTTTCGAACGGCAGCCCGGGCCGTTCCAGTACAGGAGCGGTCTGCCGCTGATTAGGTGTTTTCCCCGATGACATCGGGGGCGAGCGTCGTATCGTTTGTGACTTACGGAGTAGGGGGCGAAGGTCGGTCGGCTGATCGAGTTGGCCGATTCGTTCGACTCGCCCGGTCGGCTCTCCCCCTTTTGCCTCCGCGAGTGAAGGGAGGCAGCCATGCGCAGGCTCATTCTCCTCGCAAGCTTGGCTTTGGCGGTCGGCGTGCTCCTTCCCGCCAGTGCGTTGCCAGCCGTGGGCGGCAGTGATCTGCCGATCAAGGGCACCGGAACCGGAACCACCACGCTGAATCTGGCGACCGGCGAAGCGCACTTGGTCACGACGGGCTCCCTCAGTCACTTCGGTCTAGTGACGTGGGAGCAGCACGGATTGGTACTGCCGACGGGGCCGGGCACCTTCAGCTTCAACACGACCTGGACGGTGACAGCCGCCAACGGCGACCAGATGTTCGGGACGTTCAGTGGTACTGGCATTCTCGCCGCCGACGGCATCCATTCCACGTGGTCGGTGAACGGTGTGTCAACGGGCGGCACTGGACGATTCGCCGACGCGAGCCTGACGCTGGCAGCGACCGTCGCGGCGACTCGTACCTCAGTCGAAGGGACGATTGTGTCGAGCACGCATGTGGCGGAAGTCGTCGGTCAACTGAGCTACCGATAGCCCGCGTTTTCAGCAGCGCGAGAGGTCTGTAAGGCCCGCGCCAATCCGCGGGCCTTACCGGTTGTTCCGCACATGCCTACGGCTCCCTCTGCAGCCGACGGAGCTCGGACCGCTGCACCCGTTTCGCTCCCGCATGCACTCCGGCGAGCACACGAGCCGTCGCGGCGGCCGGTGAACGGCTGGCCGCATTCGACGCATTGCCGCTCGAGCAGCGGGTGAACCTGCCGGTACGCCTGCCGGACGCCCTCGAGGCGCTGCCCCGAGGCTGGACACCCCGCTCATGTTCCCGGCCCTTCGGCGCGGTCACATCAACCTGCACAACTTCCGTTCGCGTGAGTGGAGGCCGGCGATCCGTGCGGCCGGGATCGAACCCGCACGGCGGATCTACGACCTGCGGCACACCTCCGCGACGTTCTCGCTCTCGGCCGGGGTGTCGCTTTTCACCCTCTCACGGCGGATGGGGACTAGCGTGGAGATGATCGACCGCACCTAAGGGCATTTGGCCCCCGACGCGCAGGACTACGAGCGCGGCCTCCTGGACGCCTGGGACAACACTACGGAGGCGTATGGGCACGGATCGGACTCTGCCCACTAGCCTTGAATAGCCGGATTATCAACGGAAAAGGCCCTCTGAGCAGGGCCTTTTCTTTGAGCCGACGCCCGGACTCGAACCGGGGACCCCTTCATTACGAGTGAAGTGCTCTACCAGCTGAGCTACGTCGGCGGGGCCGGCTCAGTGTAGCGCCGGCCCGAGCCGCACCTAGCGAGCGATCAAGGATCCGCTGAGCCGGGCCGATAACCCCGGGCGACATGCACCGGCTCGCGGTCTGTGCGGCCGTCTTCGCGGCTCTTCTCCTCTCTGCGCCCTCGCTCGCGCAGGCGTGTTCGCGGGACGACAGCGTCTTCTACGAGACGTTCATCGACCTCACGTGCCTGCAGCCGCCGCTCACCAACACGACCTTCGACGCCCTCGGCGGCCTACGGCTGACGACGAACGGGAGCCCGGTGACGACGGCCTGGGACTCCCACACGGACTTCGACAGCGGCATCACGCACGAGAGCGTCACCTACCCCGCCGTCGGCGCGAGCACGCTGGTCCGCAACGGCACCGGCGCGCCCGCAGCGCTCGGCCTGCCGGCGACGCTCCTGCCGCTCGAGCCTGACGGGGCCGGCTCCGTCCTCGGGCCGACGGCCTCGGCGGCGCTCGACAGCGACAACGTGGACGACTCGGCCGTCGTGAAGGTCGGCGCCACCTACGTGATGTGGTACTCGGGCAGCGCGGACGACGGCAGTGGCCCGGCGATCTTCATGGCGACCTCGACGGACGGAACCGCGTGGACTCGCGCGAACGGCGGCGCACCCGTTCTCCAGGGCACGCCGTCCGCCTTCGACCAGAACGGCGTCTACGGCCCGGAGGTCGTCTACGACGCAGGCGATCCCCTCACGCCGTATCGCATGTGGTACTCCGGCCGCGCCGGCGCGTTCGGGGCGATCGGCTATGCGACCTCGGTCGACGGCGTCACCTGGATGAAGCGCGGCTCTCCGGGACTCCCGGTGCCGGTGCTCGAGCACGGTCCGGCCGGCTCGGCGGACAGCTTCAGCGCCGCCGACCCGACAGTCCTCAGGGACGGGTCGACGTGGAAGATGTGGTACACGGGCGACGACTCGAGCAAGAAGCGGATCGCCTACGCCACCTCCGTCGACGGCCTCAACTGGTCGAAGGGCGGCAAGGTGATCGCGCCCGAGGACCCCGGCGTCAGCGCGAATCTCGAGTTCGGCGCGTTCGCACCCACCGTCTGGAAGACGCCGACCGGCTACTCGATGCTCCTGAGCGGGCGCAAGCTCGTCGGCGGCGGCGTGTTCCAGACGAAGATCCTGGGCACGAGCTCGACCGACGGCGTCTCGTGGTCGGGGCCGAGCCCGGCGTTGAACCCGTCCGGCGTCAACACGAACTTCGACTACTCGAACCTGAACTCGCCCGAGCTGCTCCAGGATCCCGGCGCGCCGACGCCGTACAAGCTCTACTACTCGGGCAACACGATCGATGCGAACGGCAACTTCCACACGCGCATCGGGCTCGCGACCTCGAGCAACGGCAGCTCGTTCAACAAGGTGAACGGCTCGCAGACGGGGAACGCCGTTCTCGATACCGGCGCGCTCGGCTCTGCATTCGACTCGCGCCAGGCCTCCGGTCTCTCGGTGGCGGCGCCGGCCGGCGCGACGCCCAAGCTCGTCGGTTTCTACTGGGGCACGCGCGGCAGCGATTTCAAGCCGCGCCTGGGCGAGGCGACCTCGACCGACGGAACGACGTGGACGAAAGTCCCGGTCTCCGCCTCCCCGCACGGCGGCGCCGTGTTCCCGCTCGGCAACCCCGCAGCCTTCGACAACGGCGGCCAACGGGACCCGAGCGTGCTGAAGGACTCGACGACGTTCCATCTCTACTTCACGGGCCTCGACTCGTCCGGGAGCCGGTCGGTCGGGTACGCCTCGGCACCGGAGGACGCCACCTCCAAGCTGCCCGACAACGCGTCCTGGTCCGCCCGCAGCCAGCTGCTCGCCGGGGATGGGTCCGGCTTCGACGCGAGCGCCGTCGGGCATCCGTCGGTGATCAAGGACGGCGCGACGTTCGTCTTGTACTACGCGGGGCTGGACGGGAGCGGTAACGCGAAGATCGGCCGCGCTACCGCCGCCTCGGCGAACGGACCGTTCGCCCGTAGTGCGACACCCGTCCTCGACGTCGGCACGTCCGGCGCCTTCGACGCCGCCTCGGTCAAGGATCCCGTCGTCGTCAAGGCGGGAGCGGGCGACTACCGCATGCTCTACACCGGCGTCGAGACGCTCGAGGGCAAGACGATCGAGCGCGTCGGCTACGCGACCTCCACGGACGGCATCGCCTGGACGAAACGGGGCGTCGTCCTCGGCCCGAGCCTCACGGCGTACGGGTACGACGAGGCCGGCGTTGAACCGGCCGGAATGCTCGTCGACGGGTTGACGCTCCACGTCTGGACGAGCGGCGTCGATCGCAGCGGCCGCACGCGGAGCGGCCATGCCACGACGGCGTATCCCACGCCCGGCTCGCCCCAGGCGGGGGTCCCGAGCGGATGGGCGACGTACCAGCTCGGCGGACCGTCGACCACGAACCGTGACTTCCGCCAGATCTCCCGCACCTCGACGGGCAGCTCGGTCACGCTCTGGGTCAGCTTCCTCCAGCCGTACTCCTCGAACGGCAGCGAGTTCTGGTCCGACTACTTCCCCGTGACCGCGTCCAGCCCGTCCGAGGCGCTGAACTTCCTCCTCACCGTCCGAGCGGTGCGCTGGCAGGCGCGGCTCTCGGGGCCCGGCGGCAATCCCGCGCTCGACAAGGTCGAGCTGATGCACGCGCCGGTCAGCTTCTCGCCGAGCGGAAGTGCCGCGTCCACCTCGATCGGACCGTCGCCGGGTCGCGCGGTCACCGCGTGGAAGACCTTCACCTCGACGATGAACATCTTCTCGCCCGGCGGCGGCGGAACGGCCTCCGCGACCGCGCGTCTCCTCGACGCCGCGACCGGGGAGCAGGTTGCCTCTGCGCCGATCGGCTCCGGCGACACCACGGTCGATCTCTCAGGCGTCAACGCGTCCGCGCACCAGTCGCTGCGCGTCAACCTCGAGCTCCAGTCGGGCGACGGGCAGGCGACGCCGCGGATCGGCTCCTTCAAGGTCTCCTACGACAGCGCAACCGCTGCACCGCCGCCTCCCCCGCCACCGACGCTGACGCTCGTCGCCGGCCCGAAGACGATCGTCTTCGGCCGAAGCGCGACGCTGTCGGGCACCGTCACACGCTCCGGCGCCCCGCTCGCCGGCCAGGTCGTGACCCTGGCGGCTCAGCCGCTCGGCGCAACGGCGTTCGCCTCTCTGCCCTCGGCCACGACCGATGCGGCGGGTGCCTTCCGGCTCGTCGTCAAGCCGACGAAGCGCACGACCTACCGGGCGAGCCTCGCGGGAGCGGCATCCGAGCCGACCGTCGTCGTCGCCGTCAAGCATTCGATCACGCTGAAGGCTCTTCGGCGGAGCGGCAAGCTCTCCCTGCGCGGCAGCGTCGGCCCGCGGCACGCTCGCCGTGTCGTCCTGATCCAGAAGCGCCGCGGAACCCGCTGGGTCACGATCGCCCGCGTCCGGACGTCGAGGCGCTCGACCTTCCAGCTCGTCCGGAAGGCGTCCCGCACCCGGTCGGCCTTCCGGGCCCGGATCGGGGCCGATCGGGAGCATCTCGCGAACGTCAGCCGCGTCGTCCGGGGCTAGCGACCGCGTTTCCGGGCGCGACCGCCGCGATACCGTGGCCTCATGCCTCCGGGCCGGAGCACGATCCCGAGTCGCGCCTGGCTTGCCGACTCGGAGCTCCGCGTCGGGCTCGGCTGCATGCGTCTGTCGACGAGCGAGAGCCGCGACGAGAAGCTCGCGCTCGAGACGATCTTGGCGGCAGTCGAGGCCGGCATCACCGTCTTCGACACTGCGCGCGCGTACGGCCACGGCGAGGCCGAGCTCGGCCACAACGAGCAGCTGCTGGCCCGCGCTCTCCGTGGCTGCGGCGCAGAAACGAGCGCACGGGTGGTGACGAAGGGAGGGATGACGCGAGCCGGCGGCGCCTGGATACCGGACGGTCGCGCGAAGACGATTCGCGCCGACTGCGAGGCGAGTCTCACGGCACTGGGCGGCGTCCCGATCGACCTCTACCTCGTCCACGCCCCCGACCCTCGGACGCCGTGGCCGACCACGGTCCGCGCGTTGGCGCGCCTGCTCGACGACGGGCTCGTGACCCGCGTGGGCCTCTCGAACGTGAGCCGCAACCAGCTGGACGAGGCGCTCGAGCTCGCGCCGGTGAGCGCGGTTCAGGTCGCCATCAACCCCGACGACCACCGCGCGCTCCGGGGTGGTGTGGTCGACCGCTGCGCCGAGGCCGGCATTGCCGTGATCGCGCACTCGCCGCTCGGCGGGCCGCGGCGTGCGAACGGTCTCGCTCGTCGCCAGGCGCTCGTCGACATCGCCGAGGCACACGATGCGACCCCCGCCGAGGTCGCCCTTGCCTGGCTGCTCGGGCTCTCTCCGGCCGTAGTCGCGATTCCCGGCGCCCGGCGCCCGGAGACTGCACGCTCGGCGGCCCGGGCCGCCAGGCTCGCACTCGACCCCGACGATCGAGCGACCCTCGCCCAGAGCTTCGGAAGCACTCGTCCGACCGCCCGCACCCGACGGCGCCGGACGGACGATGCGGAGGTGGTCCTCGTCATGGGCATTCCCGGGGCCGGGAAGAGTCGCGTCGCCGAGGAGTACGTCACCCGCGGCTACGTGCGCCTCAACCGCGACGAGCGCGGCGGGTCTCTGCGTCGGATCGCCGACGCGCTGGACGAGGAGCTGTCGTCGGGCAGTCGGCGCGTCGTCCTCGACAACACCTACCTGACGCGCGCGATCCGGAGCTACGTGATCGACGCGGCCGGCCGGCACGAGGTCACGGCGCGGTGCGTCTGGCTCGACACGCCGCTCGCCCAGGCGCAGGTCAACCTCGTCGAGCGGCTCCTCGATCGATTCGGCGCTCTTCCGACTCCCGAGGAGCTGCGAGCCGTATCGCGGCAGGAGCCGGGCCTCCACGCCCCGACCTCTCAGATGCGCACGCTCCGCGAGCTGGAGCCGCCGTCGCCGGACGAGGGATTCGCGACCGTGGAGCAGGTGCCGTTCGAGCGCGCGCCGCCGCGCCGGCGACGGCGGGCGGGTGTCTTCCTCGCGGCTGCGGCGCTGAAGCAACCGCACTGGCAGGACGCGCTCGAGCAGGGCGATCGGCGCGCGCCTCACCTTGTCTTCGACTGGCGCCCGGACGCCGGCCCGGAGGCGCTCGTGGACGTCGCCGCCGAGCTCGCGGCCGAGGTTTCGGGGCCGGTGGAGCACGCGCTGTGCCCGCACCCGGCCGGTCCACCGACCTGCTGGTGCCGGCCGCCGCTGCCCGGCCTGCCGCTCGCCTTCGCGCGCGCCTACGGCATCGACCCTTCGTGCTCGATCCTCATCGGCACGGGGCCGGCCCAGCGAACGCTCGCCACGACGCTCGGCGCCCGCTTCGTCCTGGTCTGACCGTCAGTAGAGCGCTTTGATCCTCGGCGCCGCCCACCGCCGCAGCTTCCGCAGCGCCTCGACGTCGTGCGTGGCCCGGTGGAGCCGGTAGTACAGCCTCGGCGGGCACCGAGGGAGCAGCGGCGACCGCCGCTCGTGCATCAGGGCGAAGACGCGCACGGGGTCGAGGTCGGCGTAGCGCGGAACCTCCTCGAACCAGCGGGCGCTGAACCGGGCGTCCGTCTGCCTCGGCCGTAGCGCAACCTTCCGCTCTCGCTCGTAGGCCTCGAGCGCCGGCTCGAGGGGCGCCTCGCTCGCCAGCCTCGCCGCGAGCGCGATCGCATCCTCGAGGGCGAGCTTCGTCCCCGAGCCGATCGTGAAGTGCGTGGTGTGCGCGGCATCTCCCATCAGCACGACGTTCCCGTGATGCCAGCGCTCGTTGGTGAGCGTCCGGAAGTTGAGCCAGCGCGCCCTGCCCTTCGCGCGCAACCGCTCGCCCTCGAGGTGTGACTCGAAGAGCCGCTCGAGCAGTGTGAGGGTCTCGACCTCGCCGAGCCGGTGGAACCCGAGCCCCGACCAGGTCTCCGGCGAGCACTCGACGATGAAGGTGCTGGTCTCCTGGTCGAAGCCGTACGCGTGGCACCAGATCCAGCCTGCCTCGGTCTCGACGAACGCAAAGGTGAACGCGTCGAAGACCTTGCTCGTGCCGAGCCAGATGTACTTGTTCCTACCGACCACGAGGGTCGGTTCGAAGCGATCGGCGAGCAGCGTCCGCAGACGACTGTTGGCCCCGTCGCAGGCGACGACCAGATCAGCGTCGGGCAGCTGCGACCGATGCTGGAGCTCGGTCTCGAAGCGGACGTCCACGCCCAGGCCGACCGCCCGCTTTCGCAACAGCTCGAGCAGCCGCTCGCGGCCGATCCCGTAGCCGCGACCCTCGAGGTGGACGGGCTCGCGGTCGGTGACTGCGAGCTGCTCACCGTTCCACCGGAAGGCGTGGGCATGCAGCTCACGCGCGGTCACCGGGTCGCCGGCTCGAACCTCGTCGAGCAGGTCGTCCCAGAACACGACTCCCCAGCCGTAGGTGACGCCTGCCGGGCTCCGCTCGAGCACGCTGATCTCCTGGCCCGGGTCTCGCTCCTTCAACAGGATCGAGAAGTAGAGGCCGGCAGGACCTCCCCCGACGCAGACGATCTTCATCCTCGCCGCCAAGATCCCCTGCTGCGGGATCGCCGAGTCCCGGGCCGTTCAGCTTCCGAGCACGTTCACCGCTCGCGCACCGACGAGCAGCACTGCGCCGACCGAGATGATGGAGTCGAGCGCCATCAGGCCCTTCGCCCAGCGCGTCAGCGGCATTGCATCCGTGGGGCTGAAGGCGATGCCGTTCGTGAGCGCGACGTAGACGTAGTCCTCGAGCCGCGGGTACCAGCCCGGCCCCGCGAGCTGCGGGTTCTCGTCCTGCGGGAACTGGAAATCCGGCGCCTGTCGGCCGTGGAGCGCTCGGTGGGCGGGACCGCCGGCGTCGAGCGTCCAGAAGGCGAGCCCGAAGACGATCACGTTCGTCAGCCAGAGGACGCCCCCGCTCATCAGGAGCTGCGGGCCGCTCAGATCGGAGCTCTTCTCGGTGAGAAGGGCGGCGATGAGCAGCCCGAGGCCCGCCAGGTTGCCGGCGACGACGATCGCGATCACCACCGTGGCCACACGGTGCGCCCGCACGTGGTCGGCGAGGGGGGCGGTGACATAGAGCGCGCCGACGAGGAGCGCCTGCGGCACCGCCAGCACGATCCAGAGGGTCTGGTCGAATCCGAGCAGCTCCCAGCCCCCGAAGTGGCTCGCGACCGCCAGGGCCACGAGCATGCCGATGGCGATGAGGCCGAAGAGCGTCGCCTCGACGCGTGCTTCTTGCCGCGCCTCCTGGACGCGTGCTTCTCGCCTTGTCTCCTCGCCGCTCAAGCAGCCACGAGGGAGCCGGCGAACGCGCGCCGCAGCTGGACGAAGAGCGCCTCGAAGGCGAGCGGCGCCTGGAGCTGGAGCTCCTCCAGCAGGCGCCACGTCTCGCGCACGAGCTCGGCGGCCGTCTCGGCCGACCCCGCCCGTTCGCCAGTCGCGTCCTCCTGCAGCTCGGAGAGGTGGTCGACGTGGATCGCCGCTCGCTCGGCGCCGACGCTGACCGCGATGAGGTCCCGGTACCAGGCCGCGAGCTCCTCCAGCGCAAGGAGCAGCTCCTCCCGCTCGGCGCCCCGCGCCGCCCGGCGGAGGCGCTGCTCGGCCTCGCGCTCGGGCAGGTCGAGCGCCTCCAGCTCCTCCTCCGCCTTCGCCCGAGCCTCCTTCGCGCGCTCGCCGGCGGCCTCGACGAGAGCGGACGCGGCGTCGCCCGGCACGAAGTCCGGGTCCCGGTAGACGGCGCGGGCGAGGGCGATCAGCCGCTCGCGCCGCTCGGCCGCCGTCGGGTCGAGCAGCCGCTCGACCCGGTCGAGCCGTCCCGCCGCGACCCGTGCGAGCGCGGCTGCCTGGTTCTCCGAGAGCCCCGGCGCCCGCGCCTCCACCACTGCACGCACGGCACGCTCGGAGAGGCGGCGGAACGGGACGGCCTGGCAACGAGAGCGGATCGTCTCCGGCAGGGGACCGACGTCGTCCGCCACCAGGACGATCACCGCGTACGGCGGCGGCTCCTCGAGATCCTTGAGCAGCGCGTCGGCCGCCTCCTCGTTCATCAGATGGGCGCCGAAGATCAGGTAGACGCGGCGGTCCGCCTCGAACGGCCGCATGTGGAGGTCGCGGCGGAGCTCCCGGATCGCGTCGATCCGGATCTGGTCGCCGAGCGGCTCGAGCAGGTAGAGATCCGGATGTGCGCGGCGCCCGACCCGCTCGTGCTCGCCGAGCAGCTCGGCGGCGAAGGCGATCGCGAGCCCCCGCTTGCCCACGCCCGGGGGCCCGTGGAAGAGGTAGGCGTGCGCAACCTCCTCGCGCAGCGCCGGTTCGAGCAGCGCCTTCGCCTCAGCCTGCTCCGGCACGTTCTCGAACACGGTCGAGAACCTCCTTCGCGATCTCGTGCGCGGGCCGCTCGCCCTCGATGGCGACGACGCGCTGGGGAAAAAGCTCGGCGAGCTGGCGGTAGCCGCTGTCGACGAGCGCCAAGAACCCCTCGCCCTCGCGCTCGATCCGGTCCCGCGCGCCTGTCGAGCGCTTCGCAGCCTCCTCGGCGTCCACGAGCAGGAGAAAGGTGAGGTCGGGGAGGATCCCCCGGATCGCGTCCAGGTTGAGCGCGAGGACCCGCTCGATCCCGAGGCCGCGGGCGACGCCCTGGTAGACGAGCGACGAGTCGAGGAAGCGGTCGCAGACGACGTCGGCGCCGTCGGCCAACGTCGGCCCGATCACGCGGTCGACGAGCTCCGCGCGGGCCGCGGTGAAGAGCGCCGCCTCCGTCCAGGGTGCCATCGGCTCGCCGTCGAGGAGCAGCTCGCGGACCCGCTCGCCGAGCGGGGTCCCTCCGGGCTCTCTCGTCGCAACCACCGTCCGTCCGTCCTTCTGCATTGACTCGGCGAGGAGCTCGGCCTGGGTCGACTTGCCGGACCCGTCGAGGCCCTCGAATGAGACGAACATCGGTCGGGAGGATAGTCGGGGGTCCAGGCGAACAAAGCCTCCGCCGATGGAGCAGTCGATGAGCATCCCGCCGCCCGACGCCGTCGTCGTCCGTCCGTGGCGGACCGCGACGCTCGTCGCCAGCGCCGTCGCTGCGGTCGAGCTCGTCCTGATCCTGATTCTCGGCGTGGCGCTCCTCGGCAAGCCGCTCTCGGAGCGGATGCGCACGCATGCGCAGCAGCGGTCGCTCGGGATCACGACCGAGGCGAAGCCGACGAAGCCGAAGATCGGCAGCTCCGTGCCGCGGCTCAGCCGGGAGGACACGACGGTCATCGTCCTGAACGGGAACGGCGTCTCCGGGGCGGCGCACGACGCGGCGGCACGGGTCGAAGCCCACGGCTACTCGATCGGCTCAGTCGGCAACGCGAAGCGGGCGGACTTCACGCGGACGCTCGTGATGTACCGGCCGGGCTACCGGGGAGAAGCGCTGCGCCTCGCCCGCGACCTCCGCGTCAAGATCGTCGGCCCTCTCGACGGGATGACGCCGCGCGAGCTGATGGGCGCCCACGTCGCCCTGGTCGTCGGCTCCTAGAGGCGCCAGAGGAGCCAGCGGCCGTCGGGGGTGCGCTCGGCGGGCGCTCCGAGGACGCTGTTCAGGTCGGCCTCGGTCGCCGCCCCGCCGTCTCCGTACCCGAGCCGGTCGACCAGGACGGCAGCGAACCCCGCCTCCCGGGCGGCCGGAACGAGCTCGGCGGCCGGCTTCGTCGCATGCGCCGCGGCCCAGTCCTCCGGCCGCCCGCGCATCCCGCCCCAGCTCCAGCGCAGATCCGACGAGTGCAGGTACGGCTTGGCCGGCTCGTAGATCGGGCGCGCCCCGACGACGGGCTCCGGAAACGGCTCGTACGGA
This sequence comes from Gaiellaceae bacterium, assembly GCA_035711385.1. Lineage (GTDB taxonomy): Bacteria > Actinomycetota > Thermoleophilia > Gaiellales > Gaiellaceae > JACDAN01. The sequence continues at coordinate 4,663 of DASTCG010000158.1, read as the reverse complement.
AGCTGCACGACCTTTGCGCCCTCGGGAAGCGCGCCCTCGACCGAACTGATCGACGCCTGGTCCGCCTGCCACTCCGCCTTCAGCGCCCGATGCGGAGGGATGAACGTCGCCGTCGTCTGGTCGAGCGCGCCGAGCGCGAGCAGCGCCAGCAGCAGCGCCGCGAACGCCGCGGCCGGCCAGCGGAAGCGCGCCCGGAGCGCTTCCAGCAGCAGCGCCACAGCCGCCAGCGCGAAGAACGCGATGAAGACGGACAGGCGGTTCCACGACCGGATCTGCGGCCAGACGACGGCGATCAGGGTCGAGAGGCCGCCGGTGATCCCGACGAGCACGGCGACGACCGTCAACGCCGCGAGCCGCCGGTGCGGCGCGAAGAACTCGCTCCGGGCGCCGCCCACGCAGGCCGCGAGCGCCACGCCGAGGAGCCACAGGAAGCCGACGGACCCGATCACGCCCAGCGTCGCCTCCCGGGCCTCGGTCTGGGGAATCTGCTGCGTGTACTCGCGCTTCCTCGAAGCGAGCGCGTCGATGCGGTGGTCGTCCACCGGCAGCAGGAGCTGCGTGAGCTTGAGGCCGTAGTTCTCGCTCTCGAACCAGTAGCGCTGCGCGACCTCGTCGTTCTCGCCGTGCTTCAGGCGGTAGACGATCGTCGGCGTCAGCTGGACGAACGAGACGGCGAGGATCACGACGACGAAGAAACCGCCGACGGTGAGCGTCCGCCGCTCTCGCGTGGCGACGAACCGGAGGATCGACGCAGCCACCACCAGCAGCACGGTGAACGCCGAGTAGTAGAACGAGCCTGAGGCCACCGCGACGAGCGCACAGAGCGCCCCTGTTCCCAGCGCGATCCGGGCCCGCCCGTCCAGGACGGACAGCGCCAGGTAGGCCCCGATCGGGACGACGTAGTACGCAGCGAGGAACAGGTGCCACTCGCCGCGCATGAAGTGGTACGGCAGCACCGTGTAGAGCACGGCGACCACGAGCGCCACCTGCGGCCCGACGCTGAGGCGGCGGAGCACCAGGTAGGCCACGACGGCCGTGAGCGGAAAGGTCAGCAGGAAGAACAGGTTCATCACGAGCGCGGCGTCGTCCGTGAAGAGCCCCGCCAGCCAGAAGAAGGCGACGTGCAGGCTGTCGCCGCTGAGAACGGGGTAGTCGTAAAGGTGCTGGCCGTCCGGCGCACCCAGGCGCGGGTTCTCGTAGAACCACCCCCGCTCCATCACGCTCTTGATCAGCGTCTGGTTCAGCGTCGCGTCGCCCGAGTAGGCGAAGGGCACGCGCAGATCGGCGTCCCACAGCTCGAGGAAGACGACGGCGGAGAGCGACCCGAGGACCGCGGCCGCAGCTGCCCACGCCGCCTCTTGCCGAGCCCTCACAGACCGAGTGTGCCGAGCAGCGGGTCGGCGGGGCCCCAGCGATCGAGCTCGCTCGAGCGCAGGAGGTGCTTGATCCCGGCATTGCGAAGACCGACGTCGATCTCGTAGCGACCGAGCTCGAACCAGGTGCGCGGATTCTCCGGCTGCAGCTCGACCGCCCGCGCGTAGAGATCGAGCGCCTGCTGCCGGTTGCCCTGGCCCTCCTCGGCCACGGCCTCCGCGAAGAGCGGCTCGACCGCGAGCGGATTGAGCGTGCGGGCTCGGCGCGCGTCCCTGGCGGCTCCGGGCGCATCCCCGCGCTCGAGCGTGTCGTACGCGCTCGCCACCTCTCGATCCGCCAGCCACGGGGGCGCAATCGATGCGACAAGCGCCATGCCGAGCAGCGCAGCGCCAACCAGAAGGAACGGTCGGCGGGCCGCGCGGACGGAAGGGCGGCCGGCTGCGACCAGCAATCCGAGGACGAGGAAGCACGGGACCGACACCGCGACGAAGTCCCAGTCGTAATCGACGAGCCCGTGGACGAGGTAGGCGAGCAAGAGCACCGCCAGCGCGGAAGCAGCCGCCGCGTCGGACTCCTCGAGCAGCCGCAGCGAGCGAACGATGGCGAACGTCGCCGCCGCCCCCGCCCCGACCACGAGCAGCAGGCCGACGAGGCCGGTCTCGGACAGGAACTGCAGCGCGAGATTGTGGGGCTCGGTCGCCACCGTCGTGTTCGTGCGCAGCGGCCTGCGCGCGAGCGAGAAGGTCCCGGTCCCGGTCCCGCCGACGGGATGCTCCTCCCAGAGCCGCCAGGCCTCCCCCCACCACGTCCAGCGGCTGTTCGAGCCGAAGTCGGCCAGCCGCCCGGGCCCCGAGTTCGCCTCGGTGACCGGATTCGTGAACTCACGCCAGCTGTTGCGGGCCCAGCCGACCGGATCCCCGCGCGTCACCGCCAGCGCGCAGGCGACCACGACGACGACGGAGACGGCGGCGACGGCCCGCAGCGAGAGCCGCCGCGAAACCCGCGTCTGCCACCGCCCGTCGTTCGCGACGCCCAGCCACGCGACGAACGCCACCGCGCCGGCCAGAAGGAGTGCCGCCGCTCCGAACTCGAGCCCGGCACGAAGACGCTCGTCGTAGGGCCGACCCGCGTCGACGAGACCCGGCCGGGTGAACGCCCAGAGCGAGAGCACGACGGCCGGCGCCACTCCGACCAGCAGTGCCGAGACCGTCTCGAGCCTTCGCCTCGCGAGGGCGACGTAGGCCGAGACGGCGACGAGCGCCACGGCCACGCCGCCGCGAGAGTAGGTGAGCAGCAGCGCGACGGTGGCGAGATAGACGGCGACGACGGACGCGACGCGAACGAGCCGCAGGTGCTCCCGCCGAACGGCCGCCCAGAGCGCGAGCGGGATCGTCATGCCCGCGACGAGCGCGAGCGCGTTCCAGTAGTCGAGCGGCGCGCGCAGCCTGGCCGTCCGCTCGACGTCGGGGCCGAGGTTCGGGATCACCTTCCCGAGCAGCGCCCAGACGAGTGCCGCGCTGAAGACGACGAGCAGCCCGCCCGCCATCCACCGAGGAGCCCGTGGAGCGGCGGCGACCACCACGCCGAGCACGACGACGGCGAAGTACACGGCGCCGCGGTTGAAGTACTCCCAGGACCGGTCGGGCTGCAGCGACCAGACGATCGAGAGACCGTTCCAGAGCACGAAGGCGCCGAAGAGCCCGACGAACGCGACACCGGCTCCGTCGAGCCGGGGAAGCGCCAGGTGGCCGAGCGACGCCAGCGCCAGCACGACCGCAGCCGCCAGCACGACGCACGTGCCGATGAGAACGAGTGGCGGGTACTTCGAGCCGCCGCCGAAGAAGACGGCGAGCGCGCACAGAGCCGTTGCGGCCACTGGCAGGGCCCCGGCGGTGCGTGGGAGGCCCCGTCGCATCGGCGCCGAAGCTAACACCGGCGCGACCTCGGAGTCTTTGCTAACAGACGGTTTACACTGACTTGAGATTCGCCACACCCGACAAAGGGAAACTGGTGTCGATGGTCCGCGCGACGGCCCTCCTAATGCTTGCCTGCGGCGCGGCGATCCTCGCAGCCGCCGCCCCCGCCCCGGCCCAGGCGGCGAAGCCGTGCTGGAAGCAGGTCATCGACGACTGGTCGCAGGACGGAGCCATCACCGGACGCTACTCGGCCGAGTGCATCGAGCAGGCGCTCGACAAGGTGCCCGAAGACATCCGGGCCTACAGCGACTTCGAGGAGCAGGCGAAGGCCGCGCGCATCGCCGCCAGCCGCCAGCTGCAGAGCGTCGGCTCCGGTTCCAGCGGCTCGGCCAAGACCGACGGGGGGTCGAGCGGCGAAGGGACGCAGATGATGCAGGACCGCGACCCGACGACCACGGGCCCGAAGGACGAGACGCCGCTCCAGTCAGTGCTGGGCACGAACGGCAACAACGCCGACTCGCTTCCGGTTCCGCTCTTAGTCCTGCTCGGGCTCTCCGCCGCCCTCTTGACGGCCGGCGGAGCCGGCTTCGCGGCCCGCAAGATCCGGGCACGCCGGCCGGGTTCCTAGAACTCGCCTCAGAATGTGGCTCGCCTGGCGGCACAGCCGCCATTTTGAGACGGGTTCTTAATCCGTCCGGCCCGCCTCCTAGATTGGCAGGTCCGCTCCGCCGCGGACCCCGTGACGCGAGCGCGCGAATCTAAGCTGTACGACTAGCCCAGGGAGGGTCCAGCATGGCGTCCGCCGAGCAGGTCAAGACCGAGAACACCGTCGTCGACGAGGAGGCAAGCCTCGGCGTCAAGCGGCGCTTCACGATCCCCGGACGCGACCCGTTCGAGGAGATCGAGTGGGAGATCCGCGACGCCTTCATCCCCGGCAAGGACAAGCCGGCGTTCGAGCAAAAGGACGTCGAGTTCCCGAAGTTCTGGTCGCAGACGGCCACCAACATCGTCGCGCAGAAGTACTTCCGCGGGCGCCTGGGCTCGCCCGAGCGGGAGACGAGCGTGAAGCAGATGATCGGCCGCGTCGTCGACACGATCGGGCGCTGGGGCCGCGACGGCGGCTACTTCGCCGACGAGGACGAGGCGCTGACGTTCGAGGACGAGCTGAAGGCGATCCTCGTCAACCAGCTCGCCGCCTTCAACTCCCCGGTCTGGTTCAACGTCGGCTTCGAGGAGCGCCCGCAATGCTCCGCCTGCTTCATCCTCTCGATCGAGGACTCGATGGAGTCGATCCTCGACTGGATCCGCCGCGAGGGCGTCATCTTCCGCGGCGGCTCGGGCTCAGGCGTCAACCTCTCGACGCTGCGCTCCTC
>DASTCG010000157.1:0-11001 GCA_035711385.1 Gaiellaceae bacterium | reverse complement strand
TCCCTCTATCGGGCGGTCGCAGGCGGGCCATGAGCGCGGCATTCGTACAATCCGGCCATGGCAACCACCGAGGACCGGAGTTCGTCGCTGGACGGGATCGCCGAGTGGCGGCGGCAGCTCTACGAGGCGGCCCCGGAGCGCCAGGGCGAGCTCTTCACGACCATCTCCGGCCTCGAGGTCGACCCGCTCTACACGGCCGACTCGGTCGATGTGGACGAGGAGCGCGACCTCGGCTACCCCGGCGTCTATCCGTTCACCCGCGGTGTCTACCCCTCGATGTACCGGGGGAAGCTCTGGACGATGCGGCAGTTCGCCGGCTTCGGGACGGCCGAGGAGACGAACGAGCGCTTCCGCTACCTGCTCGAGCACGGGCAGACGGGCCTCTCGACGGCTTTCGACATGCCCTCGCTCATGGGGTACGACTCGGACCATCCGCGGTCGCTCGGCGAGGTCGGCCGCGAGGGCGTCGCGATCGACTCGCTCGAGGACATGGAGACGCTCTTCGCCGGCATCCCGCTCGGCGAGGTCTCGACCTCGATGACGATCAACTGCACTGCGCCGATCGCGCTCGCCTTCTATGCCTGTGTGGCGGAGGAGCAGGGCGTCCCGCGTACCGAGCTCCGCGGAACGATCCAGACGGACATCCTCAAGGAGTACATCGCGCAGAAGGAGTGGATCTTCCCGCCCGAGCCGTCCATGCGGCTCGTGACCGACATGGTGGAGTTCTGCACGCGCGAGCTGCCGAAGTGGCATCCGATCTCGATCTCGGGCTACCACATCCGCGAGGCCGGCTCGAACGCGATCCAGGAGCTCGCGTTCACGCTCATGAACGGCTTCACCTACGTGGAGGCGGCGATCGAGCGCGGGCTCGACGTCGACGAGTTCGCCCCCAGGCTCTCGTTCTTCTTCAACGCCCACCTCGACTTCTTCGAGGAGATCGCCAAGTACCGCGCCGCCCGCCGGATCTGGGCCCGCGAGCTGCGCGAGCGCTACGGCGCACGGAACCCGCGCTCCTGGCTCATGCGCTTCCACACACAGACGGCCGGCGTCTCCCTGACGGCGCAGCAGCCCGAGCTGAACATCGTCAGGACCGCGCTCGAGGCGCTCGCAGCGGTCCTCGGGGGGACGCAGTCGCTCCACACGAACTCGTTCGACGAGGCCCTGGCGCTACCGACCGAGAACGCCGTCCGGCTCGCGCTCCGCACCCAGCAGGTGATCGCGCACGAGACGGGTGTCGTGAACACGATCGACCCCCTCGGCGGCTCCTACTACGTCGAGGAGCTCACCAAGCGGCTCGAGGCGGAGGCGTACGACTACTTCGAGCGGATCCGGGCGCTGGGCGGCGTCGTGCCGGCCATCAAGGAGAACTTCTTCCAGCGCGAGATCGCCGACGCCTCCTTCCGCTACCAGTCCGAGGTCGAGGCGAAGCAGCGGATCATCGTCGGCGTCAACCGCTACCACCAGGCGGACGACGGCGAGCTCGAGATCCTGCGCATCGACCCGGCGCTCGAGGAGAAGCAGATCGGGCGCGTCCAGGACCTGCGGGCCCGGCGCGACTCCGCTGCCGTCGAGACGGCGCTCGCACGGCTGAAGCAGGGCGCCGAGGGCGACGAGAACCTGATGCCGCTGATCGTCGACGCCTCCAGGGCCTACGCGACGATGGGGGAGATGTGCGACGCCCTGCGCGAGGTCTGGGGTGTCTGGCGGGAGACCCCGGTCTTCTAGCAGGCCGGCCTTAACAGCACCGCAATTCCCCGCTAACAGACCGGCCAAGGGTCTCGTCTAACCTGTGACGACGTGGACGGCGGGCTTCTCAATTCCCGATCGCTGAACCGTGCGCTGCCCTGGATTGCGGGCGCAGTGCTGCTGCTCGGCGTGCTCGCGTTTTGGCAGACGCAGGTCAGGGCCGACGACAGCCAGGAGACCTTCTCGAATCAGGCGGCGACAGATGTCGGGGCCGAGAAGACGGTGCCGCTGCCGCCCGAGGCCCGCCAGATCGCGGTCAGGTTCATCAAGACGGCGGTCGTCCGCAAGAACCTTCGCCAGGCCTGGGCGATCTCGGGGCCGGGCATCAAGCAGAACCTGACACTTCAGGAGTGGATGACAGGCGAGATTCCTGTGGTGCCCTACCTCAACGCGGCCGTGGAACAGACCCCGGTGAAGGTCGACTGGTCGTACCCGAACGAAGTCTCGCTCGAGGTGCTCATGGAGCCGAAGGCCGGGTCGTCCGACAAGCCGCAAACCTTCTTCATCGGACTGAAGAAGTTCGGCACCGGGGCGGATGCAAAGTGGCTCGTGAACTACTGGGCGCCGTACGCGCCGCCGCCGATCCCGTCCACCCCGCAGTAAGGACCGCAACACCGGCCGGGGCCTATGCTGGGGAGCGTGAGAAGCCTTCTCTTCTCACCTCGGAGGCGCCGGCGACTCGCGTGGAGCGCTGGCGCCGTGGCCGCCATCTCCGCAGTCGTCACGATCGGGGTACTCTGGCCGACCGCGCCCGGGTCGCCGCGGGAGACGTTCGGCGGCGAGGCCTACGTCTACGAGGAGCCCGATGTCGTCGAGCTCACCCGTGTCGAGCGCGCGAAGGCGCTCTCCACCGCGGCGAACTTCGTCACCCATGCGGTTGCCCGGCGCAAGGTCGAGCTTGCGTACGACCTCGTGGCGCCAAGCTTGAAGGGCGGCATCTCACGGAGCGAGTGGCAGACCGCCAACATCCCCGTCGTCCCCTTCCCGGTCCAGGACGCTCGCTGGAAGATCGAGTACTCCTACGAGGACGCCCTCGGATTGCAGGTGCTCCTCTTTCCGACGGCTCGGTCGAACCTCAGACCGTCCGTGTTCGCGATGGAGCTGACGCCGACCGGGCACGGCAAGAACCGGTGGCTTGTCTCTTCGTGGGCGCCGACGGGCATGGCCGGCGGAGCCGTGCCGGCTGCTGGGTCGACCGGCACGGGCGGGGTGCCCAACCTTGGCGCCATTGATCCGACGGAGAAGGCGCCGCTCGCCGCGCGTTGGCTGCTCGCCCCTGTCGCCCTGCTTGCGCTCGTCCCGCTAATCGTCATCGCGTTCTACGTGCGGAGCTGGCACCGTGGTCGACAGGCTGCAGCCACCTACGCGCGGCACGACCGCGCCGTCTAGCGAGCTAGACCCCGGTCTCGTACCCGTCGTGGACCTGCTCGAACTCAGGCTCGAGCGGTCGCTCCTTCGGCCGGTGGGTCAGGAGCAGGCGCTTGGCACCGGAGGCGTCGAAGGCCTCTTTCGCCTCGGCGGCCGCGAGGTGGCCACGCGTGCCGCCCTCGGGGTTGGGCTCGAGCAACGTCGCCTCGCACAGGAACAGGTCGGCGTCTCGGGCGAGCTCGGGCAGGGCGTCGCTGGGGCCGCTGTCTCCCGAGTACGCGAACGTCCTCCCGTTGCACGAGACCCGAAACCCGTACGCGCGGAGGTCGTAGTGCAGTACCCGGCGCGGGATGACCCGGAAGCCCACGCTCTCGACGTGGCCACCGTCCTCGTACTCGCCGACCGTGAAGGCCTTGTGGAACATGTCGGGAGTCCCGAGCCGCTCGCCGATCTCGCTGAGGAGTCGCTCCCCGCCGGGCGGGACCCAGAGCTCGGGGCGGGGCTGCTCGCTCGCCGGCCCGAACCAGAGCGCCCAGACCCACGGCACGATGTCGCCCCAGTGGTCGAGGTGGAAGTGCGTCAGGAAGATGGCGTCGATCCGCGGCCAGTCCTCCACCTCGCGGAGCTTGGCGAGCACGCCGGCGCCGCAGTCGAGGAGGACGCGGCCTTCCGGGCCCTCGATCAGGTAACCGGACTGGGCCCCGCCGGGGTTCGGCCACGCCGGCGAGCATCCGATCACCCTGAGCCTCATCTGCATAGTCTGGCGTATACCCGGAACAGCGCCCGCGAGTCCATCTTCCCACGGATCGGGCTTCCTATACTCAGGGCCGTGGCAGGGAAGATCAGAGTCGTCATCGCGAAGCCCGGCCTCGACGGTCACGACCGCGGCGCGAAGATCATCGCACGGGCGCTGCGCGACGCCGGGATGGAGGTGATCTACACGGGCCTCCACCAGACGCCCGAGCAGATCGTCGAGACGGCGATCCAGGAGGACGCCGACGCCGTCGGCATCTCGATCCTCTCCGGCGCCCACATGACGCTCGTCCCGAAGATCGTGGACGGGCTGCGAGAGAACGGGCTCGAGGACGTGCTGGTGGTGGTAGGAGGGACGATTCCGCGCGAGGACACCGAGGAGCTCAAGCGGCGGGGCGTTGCCGAGGTCTTCACCCCCGGTGCTCCGACGGGCGAGATCGTCGACTTCCTGCGCGAGAAGGTTCCGGTCAGCTGATCGGGCTTCGCCAGGAGGGTCCGGTGGCGGTCGTCACCGTCGACCGCCCGGACGCGATGAACGCGCTCGACGTCGAGACGCTGACGGCGCTACGCGACCGTCTGGTCGACCTGGCGAGCGACGTCGACACGCGGGTGGTCGTCCTGACGGGCGCTGGCGAGCGGGCCTTCGTCGCTGGCGCGGACATCAAGTACATGAGCGGCCTCGACGTCGAGGAGGCGAAGGCCTGGGCCGCGCTCGGCCACGAGGCGGCGCGTCTGCTCGAGACGATGCGGCAGCCGACGATCGCGGCGATCAACGGCTTCGCGCTCGGCGGCGGCTGCGAGCTCGCGCTCGCGTGCGACCTCCGCTACGCGTCGTCGAAGGCGAAGCTCGGTCAGCCGGAGATCAACCTCGGGATCATCCCCGGGTGGGGCGGGACGCAGCGGCTGGCGCGAGCGACGACTCTCGGCTTCGCGAAGGAGCTGATCCTGACCGGGAGGACGGTGGACGCCGAAGAGGCGCTCGCGCGTGGGCTTGTGAACGGCGTCTACGAACCGGAGGACCTGCTCCCGCGTGTGCTCGAGGTCGCGATCGGCCTCGCGACGAAGAGCCCGCTCGCGCTCGAGGCGGCAAAGGAAGCGGTGAACCGCGCGCTCGCCGGCGACCACGCGGAGAACCTCGAGCGCGAGTCCGAGCGCTTCGGCGACCTCTTCGCCTCGGAGGACGCAAGGGAGGGCCTCACCGCGTTCGCTGAGAAGCGCGAGCCGAGGTTCACCGGCCGCTAGGGCCGACTACCGCGAGAGCAGGACCCGCTTCGCGACGATCGCGCCCGGTTTTCCGAGCTGGGCGTCGAGCGAGTTGGCGAAGAGCTCCGTCCACACCGTCGCGCGCTCCTGGCCTGCGAGGCGGCCGACCACGGTCTCGATCTCGGTGAACGGCGAGATCCCCAGCGACACCGGCCGGCTGATCCCGTTGAGCTTCAGGCCGGTCGTGCGAACGCCCAGGCTGCGAACGTTGACGCGGAGCGCCTGCGTCTGCTGGGCGAGCACGTCGCCCTTGAGCCAGAGCGAGGTCTCGCCGCGGCGCGGCGCCGCGAAGAGCAGTCGCCAGGCGCGATTGAGCGACGTGTACGGGTTGATCGACGCGCCGCCGCCGGGATGCAGCTCGAAGTGGAGGTGCGGATGGACGCCGTTCGCGTCGCCCGAGTCGCCGACGAAGCCGATCGGCTCGCCGGCTGCGACTTTCGCACCGCTCTTCAGGCCCGGCGCGAACGACACGCCCGCCTTGCAGCCGCCCCGGTTGTCGTTCGTCGGCCCGAGGTCGTTGTTCAGGTGGATGTAGAGGTACTGCGTCCCGCTGTCGCCGTTCAGGTAGAGCATGCAGCCGGCACGTGAGGAGCCGGTATGGAACTTGACCCGGCCGGACTCGGCTGCGATCGCGAGCGCCTTGCGCGGCGCCACGATGTCGATCCCCTCGTGCCGTCCCTGGGGTCGGGGGTCGCCGTAGTCGTTCCCGTATCGGAACGTTCCCAGGACGGGGAAGATCATGCGCTTCCCAGCCGGCTGCTGCTGCACGGTGCCCGGCGCCGTCTTGACCCGCTTCGGCGGGTAGCCGGGGTCTGGCATCGCAGCCGCCGGACCAGCGGTCAGGCCGGCGATGGCAAGCAGCAGAGCTCCTCGGGCTGTCGTCCGGTGGCGTCTCATCGCTGGGACCTCAGCGCTCCGGTTCGCGCTCGAAGGGCGAGACCCTAGCAGGTCGAGGCGCCGATCTCGGCGGCGCCGTCCGAGGATGGGCCGGCTTTGTCGGTTCATCCGGTTGCATCGCGCCGATCTCGGCGGCGCCGCCCGAGGATGGGCCTGGCTTTGTCGGTTCATCCGGTTCCATTTCGGCAGATCAGACCTCGGCTTGAGTCGCTCCATGCGTGAGTAGAGTCTCGGGCCGTGAAGATCGCCGTCTGCGTCAAGCACGTGCCCGAGCAGGCACGCAAGATCGATCCGGAGACGAAGCGGCTCGACCGGTCGGGCGAAGGCGCGATCAATCCGTTCGACGTCAACGCCGTCGAGGAGGCCCTCCGGATCAAGGAGGCCCAGGACGGTGAGGTCCTGATCGTGACGATGGGCCCGGCGGCGGCGCAGGACTCCGTGCGCAAGGCCCTCGCCATGGGCGCCGACGAGGCGCTGACGATCAGCGACGAGGCTGCGGCCGGCTCCGACCTGGTCGCGACGACGAACGCGCTGGCGGCCGCGCTCGAACGCGAGGGCGCCGATCTCGTGATCTTCGGACAGCAGGCGAGCGACTCGGACGGCGCCGTCCTGTGGGCGGCCGTGGCCGATCGCCTGCGGCTGCCGGTGATCTCGCAGGTCGCCGAGCTGGAGGTCTCCGACGGGAAGGTCCGCGGCAAGCGCCAGACCGAGTTCGGCTACGACGTCATCGAAGCGCCGACGCCTGCCGTGCTGGCCGTGTCCGATGCGATCAACGAGCCGAGATACCCCTCGCTGAAGGGAATCATGGGCGCGCGATCGAAGCCCCAGCGCACCGTCTCCGCAGCGGAGCTCGGCGTCGAGGTCGGCGACGCCGGCTCGAAGACGACCGTCGAGGCCCTGAACGATCCGCCGCCGCGCGGCGACACGGTGAGGATCGAGGACGACGGCGCCGCCGCGGAGAAGATCGTCGAGTTCATCGCCGAGAGGAAGCTCGTCTAGTGCCGACCCTGGTTTTCCTCGAGCACCACGCCGACGAGCTGCTGAAGCCGTCCCTCGGCGTGCTCTCGAAGGCGGCGACCCTCGAGGACGACGTGACGGGCGCGGTGCTGGGCTCGGGCGTCAAGGAGATCGCCGCCGGGGCAGGCGCCTTCGGGGCGGCCAGGGTGGTCGTCGTCGACAAGCCCGAGCTCGAGGCGCCTCTGCCGCAGCCGCGCGTCGACGCGCTCGCCTCGATCGTGCGGGAGGGCGGCTATGACACCGTGCTCTTCGCCGCGTCCGTGCTTGCCGCCGACGTGGCCGCCGGGCTCTCGGCCCGCCTCGGCGCGGGGCTCAACTGGGACCTCACCGACCTCGTCCGCGAGGACGCGCAGCTGATCGGCAAGCGGCCGGCGCTCGGCGACTCCGTCGTCGTCGACGTCGGCTGGCGCTCGGAGCCGCGCCTCGCGCTCATCCGCGCAGGGACGTTCGAGCCGCAGGCGACCGGGGGCGAGGCTGCGGTCGCGGAGGTGGACGTCGCGTTCGAGGACTTCTCGACCGCCGCGACCATGGTCGAGCAGGCTCATGCCGAGAGCGAGGGGCCGGCGATCGAGGACGCCGACGTGATCGTCGCCGGCGGGCGGGGCCTCGGCGCGCCCGAGAACTTCAAGCTCGTCGAGGAGCTCGCGCAGGCGCTGGGCGGCGCCGTCGCGGCGACGCGCGCCGTCGTCGATGCCGGCTGGTACCCATACTCGACCCAGGTCGGGCAGACGGGGAAGACGGTCTCGCCGAAGCTCTACATCGCCTGCGGCATCTCCGGCGCGATCCAGCACAAGGTCGGGATGCAGAGCTCGGGCGTGATCGTCGCGATCAACAAGGACCCGAACGCCCCGATCTTCGAGTTCTCGGACCTCGGCGTCGTCGGCGACCTGAACGAGATCGTCCCGAAGCTCACGCAGCTCGTCCGCGAGCGCAAGGCGAGTTGAAACGCTACGCGTCCTAGGATCACGCGACTGAAACGCCCTTCGCACGATGAGCCGCGCTAGACCCGCAGATTTCCCACCGCTGTTCTCGCCGGGCGACTACCTCGCCGCGCCGACGGATGCCCCCGAGGAGCGGATCGAGGTCGGTGTGCTGATCGTCGGCGCCGGTCCCGCTGGGCTCGCCTGCGCGATCCGGCTCGGGCAGCTCCTGGAGGGCTCACCGGAGACGGCGGAGCGGCTCGGCGAGGTGCCGGTGGCGGTGCTGGAGAAGGGCAAGGGCGTCGGCGCCCACGTCCTCTCGGGCGCCGTCGTCAATCCGCGGGCGCTGCGCCGGCTCTTCCGCGACCGGGCCCGGGTGGAGGACATGCCCTTCTACGGTCCCGTGGAGCACGAGGCGGTCTACTTCCTGACCCGGGGCTCGACGATTCGCATCCCGACCCCGCCGACGATGAAGAACGACGGGAACTACATCGCCTCGCTCTCGCAGCTCACGCGCTGGCTCGGCGAGCAGGCGGAGGCGGGGGGCGCGTACATCCTCCCGGAGACTGCGGCCGAGAAGCTGCTCGTCGCCGGGCACCGGGTTGTAGGCGTCCGGACCGGGGACAAGGGGCGCGGCAAGGACGGGGAGCCGCTCGGGAACTACGAGCCCGGCTCCGACGTGACCGCCCGGGTGACGGTGCTCGCCGAGGGCACGCAGGGGCACCTGACCGGCGTCGCGCTCGACCGCTTCGGCCTCGCGGGCCCGAACCCGCAGGTCTGGGCGCTCGGGGTCAAGGAGGTCTGGAAGGTCGCGAAGCCGCTCGACCGCGTGATCCACACGATGGGCTGGCCGCTGCGCGGGGGCCGCCGGTACCGGGAGTTCGGCGGCTCGTTCATCTACCCGATGGGCGACGACATGGTCACGGTCGGGATGGTCGTCGGGCTGGACTACCGCGACGCCGAGCTGTCGCCGCACGACCTGCTGCAGGAGCTGAAGACGCACAAGCTCGTCCGGCGGATCCTCGAGGGCGGGGAGCGGATCGCCTGGGGCGCGAAGACGATCCCGGAGGGCGGCTTCGTCGCCATGCCGAGACGGCTGCACGCGCCGGGGCTCCTGATCGCCGGCGACGGCGCGGGCCTCGTGAACGTCCCCGCCCTGAAAGGCATCCACTACGCGATCGAGTCGGGGCGCCTGGCCGCCGAGGCCGCGTTCGAGGCCCTCCAGCGGGGTCGGACGCCGTGGACGCCGGGAGCGCTCGCCTCCTACGACCAGTCGATCCGCGACACGTTCATCTGGGGCGACCTGAAGCGCGTGCGGAACATGCGCCAGGCGTTCGGGAAGGGGTTCTGGCTGGGCGGTGCCATGGCCGGAGCGGCGACGGCGAGCTTCGGCAAGCTGCCGCCCGGCGACAAGCAAACGGAGCGAGACAGCGAGCAGGAGCTGTTCACGACCGGAGGCGCCTCCCGGTATCCGAAGCCGGACGGCAAGCTCACTTTCGACAAGCTCTCGTCGGTCTATCTCTCGGGGAACAAGACCCGAGACGACGCGCCGAACCACATCCGGGTCCGGACCGACGTCCCTCCCGAGGTCGCACTCGCCTGGGAGCGGATGTGCCCCGCCCAGGTCTACGAGGCGAAGGAGGACGGCGTCGAGGTGACGCCGTCCAACTGCGTCCAGTGCGGCGCCATCACGGCGAAGGGCGGCCGCCTCACGCCGCCGGAGGGCGGCTCGGGCCCCGAGTACACGCTCACCTAGACGCGTCCCGGTGCCAGGCACCTGGACACGGCCGGAATGATCACCCGCGACGACGTCCTCGCTGCGCGCGAGACGATCGGCGCACGGCTCCACCGCACGCCGACCTTCAGCTCGGCGACGCTCGGGGCGCGCGTCTTCCTCAAGGCGGAGCTCTTCCAGCGGACGGGCTCGTTCAAGCCGCGCGGGGTGCTCAACAAGCTCGCCTCGCTCTCGCCCGAGGAACGAGCCAGGGGCGTCATCGCGGTCTCCGCGGGGAACCACGCCCAGGCGGTCGCGTACTGCGCGGCGCTCGAGGGGATCGACGCGCTGCTCGTCATGTGGGAATCGGCGAGCGCCGCGAAGATCGAGGCGACGCGCGGCTACGGCGCGCAGGTCGACCTGCGCGCCGAGGGACCGGGCGGGGCGTTCGACCGGCTCGAGGCGCTTCGGCGCGAGACGGGCCGCACGCTCGTCCACCCGTTCGACGACCCGCTCGTCGTCGCAGGTCAGGGCACCGTCGGGCTCGAGCTTGCGGACGACGTGCCGGACGCGGACGTCGTCCTGGTTCCGGTCGGCGGCGGCGGTCTGATCTCGGGCATCGCCGCGGCCCTGCCGAGCGCCCGCATGGTGGCCGTCGAACCCGTCGGCGCTCCCGCCTTGCACGCCGCGCTCGCAGCCGGCGGCCCCGTCACGGTGCAGCCGGACTCGATTGCCGACGGCCTCCACGCGCCCTTCGCCGGCGAGCTGGCGCTCGAGGCGGCGCTGGCCCGCGGGTTCGAATCGGTCCTCGTCGAGGAGGACGAGATCGTGTCCGGGATGCGCTTCCTCTACGAGCGCGCGAAGCTGGCCTGCGAGCCGGCCGGAGCGGTGGCGGTCGCGGCGCTGCTGGCGGGAAAGGTCGACCTCGCCGGGGATGAAACCGTGGTCTGCGTCGTCACGGGCGGCAACGTCGCAGCCGAAACCGCCGCTGCTATCCTGGCTCGGCCATGAAGCCGGATATTCACCCCGAGTACATGCTCGCGACCGTGAACTGCTCCTGCGGAAACACCTTCCAGACGCGGTCGACGAAGCCGGAGCTCCACGTCGAGATCTGCTCGAACTGTCACCCCTTCTACACGGGCAAGCAGAAGCTCGTCGACACCGGCGGTCGGGTGGAGCGCGTCCAGCGGCGCCTGGAGCGCGCCGGCGGCGCCCGCCGCGGATAGTTCGTCATAAGCTGAGAGCATGAGCGCGCCGATCGGAGGACAGGCCGTCCTCGAGGGTGTGATGATGCGCGGCCCGTCGCACTGGGCGCTCGCGGTC
>DASTCG010000156.1:0-5304 GCA_035711385.1 Gaiellaceae bacterium | reverse complement strand
GCGTCGCCGCCCTTGTCGTAGACGAGCGGCCGCTTGCGCGCGGCGTCCTCGACGTGCTGCTCCGAGAGCTCGGCTCCCTCGGCCGCGGCGGTCTGCACCGCAAGCTCGAGGATGTTCAACGCGTTCCGCGCGTCGCCGCCTGCTCGGAGCGCGATCTGTTCGACGAGCCCGGGCGGCACCGTCGCCTCGAGGTCCTCGGCGCCGCGCCGCGTCACGACCGCCAGCTCGGCGTGGGAGAGCGGCTCGAGCTCGTAGATCTGCGTCCGCGACAGGAGAGCGGAGTTGACCTCGAAGTACGGGTTCTCGGTCGTCGCTCCGATCAGGGTCAACACTCCCTCCTCGACAGCGGGGAGCAACGCGTCCTGCTGCGCCTTGTTGAAGCGGTGGATCTCGTCCAGGAACAAGATCGTCCGCTGGCCCTGGGCGCCGAGCCGCTCCCGGGCGCCGGCGATCACCTCCCGCACCTGCGAGACGGTCGCGGAGACCGCTGACAGCTCCTCGAAGTGGGCGCCGGTCTGGTTCGCGACGATCCGGGCGAGGGTCGTCTTCCCGCTTCCCGGCGGGCCGTACAGGATCATCGAGCCGACGCGGTCCTGCCTGATCGCCAGGCGGAGCGCCGAGCGCTCTCCGAGGATCTGCTCCTGACCGACGAAGTCGTCGAGCCGCTGCGGTCGGACCCGGAGGGCGAGCGGGGCGACCTGCGGAAGGCGCTCCCTCGCGGCATCGGAGAAGAGATCGCTCATCGCCGAAAAGTATGCTCGCGGCCTTGGCCGCGCCGACCGTCCCACTTCGGCAGGAGGTGACGGAGCTTCTCCAGGAGCTCATTCGCCTCGACACCGTGAATCCGCCGGGAAACGAGACCCCGGCGGCGGAGCTCCTGCGCGAGTACCTCGGCGACCACGGCGTCGAGTCGGAGCTCTTCGCGAAGATCCCGGAACGGGCGAACCTCGTCGCCCGGATCCGCGGGAGCGGCGACGGTCCCAGGCTCGTGCTGCTCTCGCACACGGACACCGTGTTGGCGGACCCCGCCGAGTGGCAGGTCGATCCCTGGTCGGGGGAGCTGCGAGGGGGCGAGGTCTGGGGACGCGGCGCCCTCGACATGAAGGGCCAGGTGGCGGCGAGCGCGGTGGCGATCGCCTCCCTCGCCCGGGAGGGGTTCGAGCCGGGCGGCGACCTGATCTTCGCAGCGTGCGCCGACGAGGAGGTCGGCGTCGGCTTCGGCCTCCAGTGGCTCTGCGAAGCCCATCCCGACGCCGTGCGGGCCGAGTACTGCGTGAACGAGGGGGCCGGCGACCGGCTCGTCATCGGCGGCCGCGTGCTCTATGTCTGCTCGACCGCCGAGAAGATGAGCTCGCCCTTCCGGCTCAGGGTCAACGGCCGCAGCGGACATGCCTCGCGCCCCGCGGTCGCCGACAACGCGCTCGTCAAGGCCGCGCCGCTCGTCGAGCGGCTCGGGGTCTTCCAGGACGAGCCGGAGGTAGGCCCGGAGGTGGAGGCGTTCCTGCGCACGATCACGGGCGGCGTGCCGACGCCGGATCAGGCCGTCGCAGCCGCGCGGGCGGTCCACCCGCTCGCCGGCGACCTCGTCGAGCCGCTGCTCGGCACGACGCTCGCCCCGACGAAGATCGAGGCGTCCCAGAAGCGGAACGTGATCCCGGCGCGGTGCGAGGTGACCGTCGACTGCCGGATCCTCCCCGGGCACACCCAGGCCGAGGTGGAGGCGAAGCTCCGGGAGTACCTGGGCGACGCCGTTTTCGAGCTCGAGTGGATCGAGGGCCAGGGCGGCACCCGCTCGCCGATCGAGACGCCCCTCTGGGACATGATCGAGTCCTTCGTCTCGGAGCTCGAGCCCGGGGCCGAGGTGGTGCCCATGCTCCTCTCCGGGTTCACCGACAGCCACTGGCTGCGTCAGTCGTTCGGGACCGTCGCCTACGGCTTCTTCCCGATGCGCACGATGGACGCGGAGGTGGCCGCGCGGCTCATCCACTCCGCGGACGAGCGGATCGAGGTCGACGATCTCGAGCTCGGCGTGCGGTTTCTACGCCATGCGGCAGTCGAGATCGGCTCGCTACCCTCCGACGCGTGAGCGAGAAAATTCGCCTCGGCGGCATGGCACTCGCCAACGGCGTGCTCGTGCACGGCCCGAACGCCTGGGCGTGCGCCGTTCGCAGGCCGGACGGCTCGGTGCGGGTCGTCGCCGACGTCAAGCGCTTCCGCGCCGCGAACGTCCGGCAGCCGTTCCTCCGCGGCCCGGCCCGCCTCGTCGAGGCGTTCGCCCTCTTGCCCGAGGTGCGGCGCCGGCTGCCCGAGGCGCGGTTTCCGTTCGAGCGGCCCGCCGTGCTCGCGGCGATGGCCGGCGGCGCTGTCTTCACACATGCGATTCGCGCCTCTGGACGGCTGGGTCCCGCGACGAAGGAGCTGATCGCGGGCGTGGCGGCGCTCGCACCGGCTGCGATCGCCCTCCGCGGGTCGGCGCTCGCCGCCTACCACGGCGCGGAGCACATCTCCATCGGCACCTATGAGCACGGGGAGCCGCGGGCGAAAGAGCACGAGCGCTGCGGCTCACACCTGGTCGGCCCGCTCCTCCTGACGATGGCGGCCGGCAACGCGCTTGCCGCGAAGGCGCCCCAGCAGCTGCGGCCGACGGCGAGGGCCGCCGCGTCGGTCGGCGCGCTCGCGACCGCGACCGAGGTGTTCAACTGGATGGCGCGGAACCCGGAGAGCCGGCTCTCGAAGCTCCTTGCGTGGCCCGGACACGAGCTCCAGCACCGTCTCGCGACGACGGAGCCAACACCGGATCAGCTGGAGGTCGCAGAGGCGGCCCTGACCGCCTGCCTCCGGCTCGAGGAGGCGGCGGTTGGCGGTCGAGACTAGGAGGACGCGCCTCCCGCCCGACATCTTCGACCTGCCGGTCGACAAGATCCGCGAGGGCTACTACACCGACGAGTACTTCAACCGCACGGGGCAGGTGCTGCGCGAGGACGGTCGGCACCCGCGGGTCGTCATGCAGGTCTTCCAGAAGAGGGACGCGCTCCTCGCCGGGATCGACGAGGCGATCGCCGTGCTCAAGCTCTGCTCGGACGACTGGGACGACCTCACCGTCCACGCCCTCTACGAGGGGGAGGAGATCGCGCCCTGGGAGACGGTGATGACGATCGAGGGCGACTACACGGCCTTCGCCCACCTGGAGACCGTCTACCTGGGCGTGCTCGCGCGCCGGACGCTGATCGCCACGAACGTGAAGCAGGTCGTGGAGGCGGCGAACGGCAAGACGGTCCTCTTCATGCCGGCCCGGTACGACCACCACCGCGTGCAGACGGGCGACGGGTACGCGGCCTACGTGGCCGGCGCGACGATCGGCGCGCCGATCGGGATGACGACCGAGGCCAATACCTCCTGGTGGGGCGGCAGGGCGATCGGCACCGTGCCGCACTCGCTGATCTCCTCGTACGGCGGGAACACGGTGCTCGCCGCGACGAAGTTCGCCGAGCACATCCCGCCGGACGTGAACCTCGTCGTGCTCGTCGACTTCGAGAACGACTCGGTGGGGACGTCACTGGAGGTGGCTCGCGCGCTCCGGGACCGGCTCTGGGGCGTCAGGCTCGACACCTCGAGGTCGCTGGTCGACCGCTCGCTCTGGAACGAGCTCGGTGACTTCGACCCGCGCGGTGTCAACGACCGGCTCGTGCGCAAGGTCCGCGACGCGCTCGACCGCGACGGCTTCGAGGACGTGAAGATCGTCGTCTCGGGCGGGATGCACGCCGACCGGATCCGCGAGTTCGAGGAGCACGGCGTCCCCGTGGACTCCTACGGGGTCGGCTCGGCGCTGATCCGGGGCGAGAACGACTTCACCGCCGACGTCGTGCTGGCGGACGGCCGGCCCGCCGCGAAGGCTGGGCGCTGGTACCGCCCGAATCCGCGCCTCGAGCTGGTCGAGTAGCTAACGGACAGGCGCCTGGATGCCGGGCCAGCTCTCGATCGGCTCCGTCGAGCGGACGACGTGCATGCCCGCGGCCGCGAAGCGCGCAAAGGCCGCGTCGGCCTGCTCCGTGTAGTCGAGGCCGGGAACCACGACCGGCGACGTGCAGTCCTCGAGGAGGTACGTGCGCGGCGCGAGGGCGCGCTCGCGCTCGTCGTCGTCCTCCAGCAGGTCGTCGATCGTCCAGGCGACACAGTGGCTCTTCGCCTGGCCGGCGACGACGATGGCGTCGTAGAGGAGGAGCTGCTCGATGAGAAGGTCGTTCTTGCCCGCGATCGGTGCTCCGTCGGGCCCTTCCGTGATCTCGGGCCCGAGCATCGAGTAGTGCTCCGTCAAGGGGTTGTCGCCCTTGACCTGGAAGGCCGGCTGGCTGGAGCGGGCGACGGTGTGGAAGAAGATCGCCTCCTCGACCGAGGAGACCATCGCGTGCCCGATGCCGCCGAGCATGGCGTGGTACGGCCAGATCGTGAGGTTGTACTTGCCGCGCGCGGCGAGCTTCCGTGTGTAGTCGAGCAGCTGCTCCTGCGCGTACTCCGCGTCGATGCCGGTGCTCTCGACGGCCGGAGGGTTGATCCGCCAGCGGCCGGACTCGACGTCCTCCGCCGAGACGAGCGTGTACGGCTCGGGATGCCGCCCTCGCTCGTCCACGAGCCAGAGCGGATGGAAGATCTGCGTGGCCCGATGCGTGTCGAGTGTCGGGATGATCGCCGTGATCGTCGAGAGGTTCCGATAGAGGAAGTCGCACAGCCGGGCGTTGTCGCGCTCGGCGCCCTGGACGTAGAGCTCGTAGCCGGGGATGCAGAACGTGTTCTGGACGTCCACGGTCACCAGGCAGATCCGGAAGCTGTCCTCGAGGGCCGGGCGCAGGGTGTGGGCCGACGCCCACGCCTGGGCGTCGGCGGCCCGTTCGCCGTAGGGGACGCGCCAGATGTCGCTGGTGCGGCTTGCGTCGAAATGCGAGGGCAGCGGAAGCTCGGCCACGGCGTCAGTCTGCCCTACAGCCCGCCGCCAAGAGTGCCGATAGGCGCTCCATGCCGTTCGACGTGGGGGGAGTCGTGCAGACGATCGGGGACGTCGCCTTCGTGTGGCTTCCGATCATCATGTTCGCGCTGATCATCTACCTGCTCTGGCGCAGCCTCGCGCTGATGCCGCGGGTGAAGACGACGCACGTGAAGCCGAGCTCCCGGGCCGCGGTCACCTGGGACGAGGTCGCCGGGCTGGACGAGGCGAAGAAGGAGCTCCGAGAGGTCGTGGACTTCCTCCGGCACCCGAAGCGGTTCGAGCGGCTCGGGGCGCGGGTGCCGAAGGGCATCCTCCTCTATGGG
>DASTCG010000155.1:0-15636 GCA_035711385.1 Gaiellaceae bacterium | reverse complement strand
GATCATGTTGTAGACGAAGATCATGAACGAAGCGCCGAGGACGAAGGACGAGATCGAGATGAACAGGTTCCAGTTCGCGAACTTGTCCTCGTACGTCGCGACGCGGCGCGGCATTCCCTGGATCCCGATCAGATGCATCGGGAAGAAGGTCGCGTTGACCGCGAGGAACGTCAGCCAGAAGTGGATCTTCGCGAGCCGCTCGTCGTACATGCGGCCCGTCATCTTCGGGAACCAGTAGTAGATCCCGGCGAAGATCGTGAACAGGGAGCCGCCGAGCAGCACGTAGTGGATGTGCGCGACGATGAAGTAGGTGTCGCTCACCGCGATGTCGATCGGGACGGCGCCGAGCATGACGCCGGAGAGGCCGCCGATGACGAACATCGAGACGAACCCGAGGGCCCAGAGCATCGGCGCGCGGAAGTGGATCTTCCCCTCCCACAGCGTCGCCAGCCACGAGAAGACCTTGATCCCGGTCGGCACGGCGATGAGGAGCGTCGTGACCATCATCGGCACGCGCAGGTACGCCGCCATCCCGGAGACGAACATGTGGTGCGCCCAGACCGAGAACCCCAGGACGAGGATCGCCATCAGCGAGAGCGCCATCAGCCGGTACCCGAAGATCGGCTTGCGCGAGAACGTCGAGATGACCTCCGAGACGATCCCGAAGCCGGGCAGGATCATGATGTAGACCGCCGGGTGCGAGTAGAACCAGAAGATGTGCTGGTAGCCGAGGACGTACCCGCCCTCGCCCGGCTCGAAGAAGTTCGTGTGCATGATCTTGTCGAAGAGCACGAAGAACTGCGAGCCGGCGATGAACGGCGTCGCGATCACGACGAGCAGTGACGTCGTGAAGTTCGCCCAGACCAGGAGAGGCATGCGCCAGAACGTCATCCCCGGCGCCCGCATGGTGATGATCGTGACCAGGAAGTTGAGCGCGGTCATGATCGAGGACGCACCGGCCCACTGGACCGCCATCGAGAAGAAGACGTTGCCGAACGGCTGGTCGACCGAGAGCGGCGGGTAGTTCGTCCAGCCGGCGCCGAAGCCGGGGACCACGAAGCTCGTCAGCATCATCGTCCCGGCGATCGGCAGCAGCCAGTACGAGAGGGCGTTCAGCCGCGGGAACGCCATGTCGGGGGCGCCGATCATGATCGGCAGCACGTAGTTGGCGAGCCCGGCGAAGGCCGGGATCACGAAGAGGAAGATCATGAGCGCGGCGTGCGCGGTGAAGAGCTCGTTGTACGTCTGCGGGTCGACGAACTGGCCCTCCGGCTTCGAGAGCTCGGCCCGGACGAGCATCGCCAGCATCCCGCCGGCGAGGAAGAAGAAGACCGTGGTGACGACGTACTGGATGCCGATCACCTTGTGGTCCGTGTTGATGCGGAAGTAGTCGGTCCAGCGCCGGGCCCCGTGGCCGGAGTGATCCTCCGGGACAGTGGGAGCGCCGAAGGCCCAGCGGAGCCAGTAGTCGAAGGCGCCGAGACCGGCGAGGAAGCCGATCGGCGCCGCCGTCAGAAGCGACACCGTGACGATGGGCTCCCAGTCGAGAATCGGGTGCCAGCTCGCCGCCCCGCGGATGCCCCCGACGAGGCCGAAGCCGATCAGGGCGAAGAGCGGCGTCATCCAGATGACGCGCAACCATCCGGGAGCGAGCAGGCGGCGAAGGCCGGTTCGCCTTGGCGGCGGAGCGGCGGGCGCCTCGTGCGGCTCGATCTGCTCGTGAACGGTCGTCACGCGTTCTCCCCGGAAGTGCTCCGCGACGATAGCCAGCGCTGAAACTCGGCTGCCGGCACAACGATCGCCCTCGTGCGCATCAGCGCATGCCCGAGCCCGCAGAGCTCCGTGCAGATCAGGCGGTAGTTGCCGAGCTTCGTCGGCGTGACCGTGATCTCCGTCGTGATTCCGGGCACGGCGTCCTGCTTCTGCCGGAACTCCGGCACCCAGAACGAGTGGATCACGTCACGGGCCGAGAGGTAGAGCCGCGTGGGGCGGTTGAGCGGCAGGACGAGGTTCGGCGACCGCTTGCAGCCGCGCTCGATCACCTTGGCGTCGCGCTGGACGCAGACCATGTTGTCGTCGCCGGCGTCCGCTCCCTGCCTGGGGTAGAGGAACGTCCACGCGTACTGCTGGCCCCACACCTCGACGCGAAGCGAGTTTGCCGGGTTGCGGTCGTTCCGCACGAGCGCGACGGAGCTCACGACGATCATCGCGGTCACGAGGATGAGCGGAATCGCCGTCCAGGCGATCTCGATGCCCGTGTGCCCGTGGATCGGCGGTCCCTCGGAGTCGTCGTCCGGCCGGGCCCGGAACTTGACGAACGAGTAGACGCTGATCGAGGCGACGACGGAGAAGATCCCGATGCAGATCGCCGTCACGAACCAGAAGACGAAGTCGATCCGCTCCCCCTCGACGGACGCCTGCTCGGGCAGCCAGTCGACATAGAGCGCAACGCCTGTCGCGATCGCGGCCATCACGATCGCAACCACGAGCACCCTGACGAGCGACCCGGCGCGCACCGCCCGCGAGCCTACCGAGTTAGAAGAACGGCCGGAGCGGGTACATCAGCGGCAGTTGCGAGAGCATCCGCTCGGCGCAACGTGACCAAGGAGGAACGAAGAATGGGACTTGGAGTCAGCCTGTTGTTGATCGCCGTGGGGGCGATCCTCGTCTGGGGTCTGCAGAGCGACGTCGCAGGCATCAGCGAGGACGCCATCGGTGTCATCCTCATGATCGTCGGGGCGGCCGGACTGCTGCTCTCGCTCATGTTCTGGTCGAGCTGGGGCGGCCCCGGATACATCGGCGGCCGGCGTCGCGAGACGTACGTCGAGGAAGGACCCCCGCCGGCGTAAGGGAGTTCGGCAGCGCGGACGGCCAGCCCGTCCGCGCCTGCCTCCTTCGCTCTCGCCGCGGGGCGGACGCCGCCTAGCCCAGGCCGGTCAGCGGATCGACAGCGGCGCCGCGGACGTGCACCTCGAAGTGCAGGTGCGGCCCTGTCGCGTGACCCGTGGCTCCGATGCGGCCGATCCGCTGCCCGGTCGCCACTCGCCGGCCGACCCGAACCGTCACGCGCGAGAGGTGGGCGTAGAGCGTGGTCGTGCCGCCACCGTGGTCGACCACGACGAGGTTTCCCCACCCGCCCGCGCTGAAGCCGGCAAAGGTGACGGTGCCGCGCGCGGCGGCGCCGACCGGCGTTCCTACCGCCCCCGGATAGTCGAGCCCGGTGTGGAAGCGGTTTCCCCGTGGACCGAAGCCGTCCGCATGGGCGCCGGCGACCGGCGAGGCCAGAGCCACCGGACACCACGGCAGCGGGGCCCGGAGCGCCGAGAAGACCGCTCCGCCCGCCAGTCCGTCGACGACGAGGCGCTCCCAGAGCTGGAACTTCCTCAGCGCACGCTCCGTCGAGAAGCCGAAGCGTCCGTCGATCCTCCCGGACGGAAAGCCGTGCCAGGCGAGGGCGAACTGGAGCGCCGCCACGTCCCATCCGCGTGCGCCTGGCACGAGGAGCCGCCGCCCGAGTGGCGAGCGGCGTCCGTAGTGGCCGAGCGCGCGCCTTGTCCGCGGTCCCGGGACGCCGTCCACGGCGAGGCCCGCGCGGAGCTGCAGCCGGCGGACAGCGTCGGCCGTCGACCGGCCGAGGACTCCGTCCACGGTGCCGCTGTAGAGCCCCTTCTGGCGCAGCCCGACCTGCAGCGCGGCGATCTCGGGGTCGCCCGCCGCAAGCGCGCTCGGCACGAGCAGCAAGAAGGCGAAAACCGTTGCAGCCGCAGTCGTCTTCATCCGCAGAACCTCCCTCGTACGAGGGATAGGTCCCCTTATCGGCCGCTATCGAGACATCTTTAGGCCGAGATCGCTCCTTCGAACCTGCGGGCCACCTCCGGCCAGCTGACGACGTTCCACCAGGTCTCCAGGTACTCCGGACGCCGGTTCTGGTAGCGCAGGTAGTAGGCGTGCTCCCAGACGTCGATTCCGAGGAGTGGCTCGTCGCTCTGCATCAGGGGGCTGTCCTGATTCGCCGTCGAGTAGACGGCCAGGCCGGTGCCGTCGTGTACGAGCCACGCCCAGCCGCTGCCGAACCGCTTGACGCCCGCGTCGTTGACGAGGGCCTTGAGCTCGTCGAAGGAGCCGAAGGTGTCGTCGATCGCTGCCCGCAGGTCGCCGTCCGGCTCGCCGCCGCCGTCAGGGCTCATGATCTCCCAGAACAGGGTGTGGTTCGCGTGGCCGCCGGCGTTGTTCCGAACAGTCGTGCGGATCTCCTCGGGCATCGCGTCGAGCGCGGCGAGCACGGATTCGACCGAGCCCGCCTCCCACTCGGTGCCGGCCAGCGCCTTGTTCGCGTTGTCGATGTACGCCTGGTGGTGCTTGTCGTGGTGGAGCTGCATGGTCTGCTCGTCGATGTGCGGCTCCAGTGCGTCGTAGTCGTACGGGAGCGGTGGCAGCTCGAATGCCATGATTCTCCTCTCGTCGGCGTCGAGAAGAGCCTAAATGCCCCGGCTATACTCGCCGCCCGAGGGGCCGTTAGCTCAGCTGGTAGAGCAGGGGCCTCTTAATCCCAAGGTCGAAGGTTCGAATCCTTCACGGCCCACCTTTCTTGCAGGGGGTTTGCGGTGTGGGCCGCCGATTCAAGGTCGCGCGCGTACCGTGCGTGTGGCCCACGGGTCCGAACGGTTTCAGATCGTCGCTCTGTTTCAACGATCGACGTTGGCGCCTGATCCGCGTCGTCGTCGCATCTCGACCACGCGAAGCGTTCTCGACCCCAGCGCGTTCTCAGGCCTCAACAGGCGTAGGATGTTCTGGACTGGCCCTGCACTGAGGTTCCGGCCCAAGCCCGCAACACACCGACGCGCAGAACGCGCGTGAGGCGAAGAGCTTTCAGGCGAACGGACTTCGTTGCAGGGCCGGCCCTCCTGAAGCGGCTTGCTCTATGCCCCGCAAGTGTTCGGCGGAACGCGGCTACCTGGAGAAGCGTCCCCGGAAGAAGTAGGCAAGGGCCAGCACAACGACGACGATGATGACGATCCAGAGCCAAGTCGACACGGTGATCCTTTCGTCAGGAGCATGCCGACTCTACGGCGCGCAGACCCGTACCTGCAAGTGTGCTCGGCGTATGCCACAAGCGGCACCGTTCGCGCTCGGGGAACGCGGCTAGGCGGGTTCGACCACCAGTATCGGCTCGCCGTCCAGAACGCCCGGGCCTACGTCGATTCTTGGAGCGCGTGCGCGGCAGCCTGTAGGCGATCGCTGACCTCGCCGAGTTCCTTCGCGGCGCGATCGATGCGGTCTTGCTGTGAGTTCGCCCGTTCCCGAATCGCGCCGAGCTCATGTGCCATCTCGTCGACGGCCCGCGTGAGATCCGCCAATTGGCCGACGATCATCGCGGTGTCGTGCTCAGTCATCTCCTGGTTCGCCGCATCTTATGTCGGCGAGTTGGTTGGCTCGGTGCCTGCAGGAGTGGCCTGATGCCACCACGTCACGCCCGGGGCGCTTCGGATCGTGGGCGGGTCGGCCGGTCTGCCGTCCTCGAGTTCGAGCCTGAACATGAATCCGAGTGCCAAGGGTCTCCCTTCCGTCTCCGGCTGGGACCGAACGGCTCAGAGGACCATATCGCGCTAATCGTCGCCCGACTGTCCGCGGCGCGCGTACGTTGCGCGCACGGGCTTGCCGCAAGAGGGGGCGATTCGTGGCGGTTCGCTGCAAGCACGAATTTCACGATTGCACGGGATTGCCGTTTGCTGCGCGTCGTTTGAGGTAGTTCAGACGGACTCGTAATCCGAAGGTCGAAGGTTCGAATCCTTCACGGCCCACCTCGTCCCCGCTTACTTCGGGCTAACAGCGTCGCCCTACCCTTGGGGCGTGAACGGTCTCAGGCTCGTCCCGCTCGTTGCGCTTGCGCTGCTCCCGGCGGCCGGCGCGTACTCCGGCGCCGGTGAGGCGCGAACCGGGGCCGACTGCTCCGTCCGCCAGACCGGGCTGCGGCCGCTCACCGACATGGGACGCTTCCGCTACCACGGGCAGCCGGGTGGGCTCTATCCCGCCGTTGCGAACAAGCCGCCGCGCACGTATCTCAGGCGCGGCGTCGATGCGTCGAGGCGGGTTCGCCCGGTGCGGGGGCGGATCGGCGTGGTCGGGGTCGGGATGGCGAACGCGATGGCCGAGTTCGGGGCGTTCGCGCGGTCCGCGACCCAGGTGCCGGGGATCAACCCGAGCCTCGTCTTCGTCGAGGGTGCCGGCACCGGCTGGGATGCGGTCCGGATCTCGAAGCCCACGGCGAGGTACTGGAAGGATCTCGACGCGCGTATCCGGAAGGCGCGGCTCCAGCGCGGCCAGGTGCAGGTGGTCTGGCTGAAGCAGATGATCGCCGGCGAGGACCGCCAGTTCCCGGCGGACGCCAAGGCGCTCCAGACGCGTCTCCGCGCGACCGTTCGCATCCTCGCGAAGCGCTTCCCGAACCTTCGTCTCATCTACGTCTCGAGCCGGACCTATGCCGGTTACGCGATCACGCACCTCAATCCCGAGCCGTTCGCATACGAGAGCGGGTTCGGGGTCAAGTGGCTCGTCCAGGAGGGCGTCCAGGGCCGCCTCGGCCGGGTCTGGGTCGGGTGGGGCCCGTACCTTTGGACGGACGGGCTCGCGGGACGACGCGACGGGCTCACCTGGGCGTGCGAGGACGTGCTGGAGGACGGGACGCACCCCTCCGCGAGCGGCCTCCGCAAGACCACGCGTCTCATGACGGACTTCTTCACGACCGATCCGACCGCCAAACCCTGGTTCACCCCCGCCGCCTGACCCTACGCTTCGGCGGGTGAGGCTCCTCTCCGTCGTCGGGAACAGGCCGCAGTTCATCAAGTCGGCCCCGTTGTCGGTCGCGCTCCGCGGGCGCGGGATCGACGACATCGTCGTCCATACGGGCCAGCACTACGACCGCGAGCTCTCCGCGGTCTTCTTCGAGGAGCTCGGGCTGCCCCCGCCTGCTCACGCCCTCGGCCTCCAGACGGCGGAGCTCGAGCGGCTGACGCCTGCGATCTCGGAGGTGGTGGCCCGCGTGGGCCCTGACTGGGTTCTGGTCTACGGCGACACGAACTCGACCCTCGCCGGCGCCCGTGCTGCGGCCGGAGTGCCCATCGCGCACGTCGAGGCTGGGCTTCGCAGCGGGGACCTGTCGATGCCCGAGGAGCAAAACCGCATCGAGGTCGACCGGCTCTCGTCACTCCTCTTCACGCCGGACGAGCGCTCGAAGGACCTGCTCGAATCCGAGGGCGTCACCGGCCGGATCGACGTGGTCGGAGACGTCATGGCCGATGCGAACATGCGCCTCGCGCCCCTGGCCCGAGAGCGCTCGTCCATCCTCGCCGAGCGCGGCCTCGAGCCTGGCGGCTTTGCGGTCGCCACCGTGCATCGCGAGGCGAACGTCCGGCCCGACCGCCTCGCCCGCATCGCGGAGGGCCTGTCCCGGCTGGATCAGCCGGTGGTCTTCCCGGCCCACCCACGCGCCCGGCAGGCGATCGCAGGGAACAGCGTGGTACTTGGACCGAATGTCGCGCTGATCGCTCCCCTGGGGTACATGGACTTCGCGGCCCTGGCCTCGCAGGCCAGGGTGATCCTCACCGACTCCGGCGGGCTCCAGAAGGAGGCGTACTGGTACGGCGTCCCCTGTGTCACCCTCCGGCCCTCGACCGAGTGGAAGGACACGGTGGAGCTGGGGGCGAACGTGCTCGTGGACGACGACCCCGAGGCGATTGCGACCGCCGCGACCGAGGCGCGTATGCCCCCCAACCGGCCAAGGTTGTACGGGGACGGGCACGCTGCCGACCGGATCGCGGAGATCCTGATTAGCCTTTGACCGATGCTTGAACAGCGAATCGAGCCGCAGACGCCGGAGGCCCAGGAAACGAAGACCTGGGATGCCGCAGTCGTGGGCGCCGGCTACGTCGGCCTCCCTCTGGCGCACACGTTCGCGACCGCCGGCCGCTCCGTCCTGCTGATCGACGTCTCGCAGGAGGTCGTCGACGGAATCAACCGCGGCGAGAGCCACATCGTCGACGTGCCGACGGAGGAGCTCGCACCGCTCGTCGAGAGCGGCCAGATTCGCGCGACGACGGACTACAACGAGCTCCGCCGGGCGGATGCCATCCTCGTCGCCCTCCCGACGCCGCTGTCGAAGCAGCGCGAGCCGGACCTCTCGATCGTGACCGGCGCGGCCGAGCAGATCAGCATCCGGCTCCGAAACGGCCATCTCGTGGTCCTCGAGTCGACCACGTACCCCCGGACGACCCGCGACGTGATCCAGCCGATCCTCGAGAGCACAGGCCTCAAGGCCGGCCGCGACTTCCACCTCGCGTTCTCGCCCGAGCGCGTCGACCCGGGGAACACGCGCTGGACGACCAAGAACGTTCCGAAGATCGTCGGCGGGATCACGCCCGAATGCACCGAGCGCGCGGCCCGGCTCTACGAAGGCGCCGTGGAGAGCGTCCACCGCGTCTCGACACCGGAAGCGGCGGAGCTCACGAAGCTGCTCGAGAACATCTTCCGGTCGGTCAACATCGCGCTCGTCAACGAGCTCGCGCAGCTCTGCGAGCGGATGGAGATCGACGTCTGGGAGGTGATCGAGGCCGCAGCGACCAAGCCGTTCGGGTTCATGAGCTTCCAGCCGGGCCCCGGCCTCGGCGGCCACTGCATCCCGATCGACCCGTTCTACCTCACCTGGAAGGCGCGCGAGTACGACTTCGCGACCGAGTTCATCGAGCTCGCAGGGAAGGTGAACGAGAGCATGCCGTACTACTGCCGCTCGCTCGTCTCGCAGGCGCTGAACCACGGCAGGCAGCACTCGCTCAGCGGGGCGAAGATCCTCGTGCTCGGCGTCGCCTACAAGGCGGACATCGGCGACACGCGCGAGTCGCCGGCGCTCAAGCTGATCCAGCTCCTCCGCGCCGCCGGCTCGGACGTCTCGTATCACGATCCCTTCGTGCCCGAGCTGCCGGAGATCGACCTCCGCTCGGTGGAGCTCGACCCCGCTGCGTACGACTGCGTCGTCGTCGTCACGGCGCATTCGCACATCGACTACGGCGACGTCGTCGACCGGGCTCACGTCGTCGTCGACCTGAGGAACGCCACGGGCGTCGAGGGACGGCGGAACCCGAAGGTCTGGTCCCTGTGATCCGGGTCGGTCTCGCCGGCCTCGGCTACTGGGGGCCGAATCTCGCCCGTAACTTCGACGACCTCGCCGAGCTGAGCTGGCTCTGCGACCTCTCGCCCGACCTGCTCGACCGGTTCTCCGCCCGCTACCCCGGCGCGCGCATGACGTCGCGGTTCGACGACCTGCTCGAGGACGACACGCTCCAGGCCGTCGTCGTCGCGACGCCGGTGACGACGCACTACGAGCTCGCGCGAAGGGCGCTCGAGGCGGGAAAGCACGTCTTCGTCGAGAAGCCGCCGGCGCTGTCGGCGACTGAAGCGGAGGAGCTGGTCTCCCTGGCCGAGGACCGAAACCTCGTCCTGCTCCCGGGCCACCTGCTGCTCTACCACCCGGCCGTCAGGAAGCTGAAGGAGTTGATCGACGGCGGCGAGCTCGGCGGAATCCTCTACCTGTACGGGAACCGCCAGAACCTCGGCCAGATCCGCAAGGACGAGAACGCTCTCTGGTCGCTCGGCGTCCACGACCTTTCGGTGATCCTGCACCTGATCGGCGAGGAGCCGTCCGAGGTCTGGGCCCGGGGCGAGTCGTACCACCACGAGGGCGTCGAGGACATCGTCTTCTGCTACCTCCGCTTCCCGTCCGGCGTCGTGGCACACATGCACCTCTCCTGGCTGGACCCGCACAAGAAGCGCGAGATGACGGTCGTCGGCCGCAACAAGATGGCCGTCTTCGACGACATGGACCTCGAGCGCAAGATCACGGTCTACGACAAGGGCACGGAGCAGCCCGCCGAGAGCTACGGCGAGTGGCGGACGCGCACCGGCGACATCTACATCCCGAAGATCCCGAACGACGAGCCGTTGCGGCTCGAGTGCCGCCACTTCCTCTCGCTCGTCGCGGGCGACGGAGACCCGACCGCGGCCGCGAAGGACGGCGCCGTGGTCGTCCGGGTCTTGGAGCAGCTTCAGCACAGCCTCGAGCGAGCGCCGGCCTGAGCTACTCCGTCGGAGAGCACACGGTCATCTACCCGGGGACGGTGATCGGCGAGGGTTGTCAGATCGGCGACCACGTCGTCCTCGGCAAGCAGCCTGCGCTCTCTTCGCGCTCGACGGCGAAGCGCGAGGAGCTGCCCCCGCTCGTGCTCGGCGAGGGGACGATCGTCTCGACCGGGGCAGTCGTGTTCGCCGGGACGCGGATCGGCGCGCGCTCGATGGTGGGCGACCAGAGCTGCGTGCGGGAGCGCTGCGAGCTCGGCGACGACGTCGTCGTCGGCCGGGGGTCGCTCGTCGAGAACGACACCACGATCGGCGCGCGGACGAAGATCCAGGCGAACGCCTACGTGACCGCGTACTCCACGCTCGAGGAGGACGTCTTCATCGCACCCTGCGTGACGACGACGAACGACAACTTCATGGGCCGGACGGAGGAGCGGCACGCGCTGCGCAAGGGGCCGACGATCCGACGCGGGGCCCGGATCGGCGGTGCCGCCATCCTGCTCCCGGGCATCGAGATCGGCGACGAGGCCTTCGTGGGTGCGGGCGCCGTGGTCACGAAGGACGTGGCGCCGCACGCGGTCGTCGTCGGGAATCCCGCACGGCAGATCCGGGAGGTCCCGGAGGATGAGCTGCTCTAGCGGCGTTCGCGCTTCGGACGGCGGACGATCCGCAGCGTGTAGCGACCGGCACCGGGCTCCGCGATCCGCACCTGCAGGTAGTAGACGCCGGCTCGCCGGACGCCTCCGCGTCGGAGGCCGTAGCGAATCACCTCGAAGCTCTGCGGGCTCGCCGAGCTCGCGGCGACGTTCACGAGCGACCTACTCTCGGAGATCCGACGCGTCCCCGGCCTCCAGAGCACGAGGTTGACGTCGGGCGTCGTCCGGCCGTCGAGCGTCGCCACCATGCGGGCGCCACGCGGCAGCCGCACGGCGTAGACGTCGTTCGGATCGTCCCAGTAGTCCAGGCTCGCACGGATCGTGGCGGTCTTGCGGAGGACCCGGAACGCATTCGGCCCGGCGTCGTCGTTGGGCTCGTGCCGGTCGATCGCCGCCAGGCGGCCCGTGTAGTTGACCGCGGCCGCGACGTCGAGCCGGCCCCAGCCGCTCACCGGGTCGCGTCCCGGGACGCAGCGGCGGCACCCGGTGTCGGCCGTCAGGTCGGTCGCCGTCCGCTGGAGCAGCGAGACGACCTGCTCGCGCCGGGCGTTCGGCCAGGACACGCGGGCGAGGACTGCTCCCGCGGACACGATCGCCGCCGCAAACGACGTTCCCTGTGGCCGGCGGTACTCGAGCGGGCCGCAGTCGGAGTAGCCCTGGAGCTCGCAGGTCGGCCGCAACGCGGTCAGGCCGCGCGGCAGCGTCGAGAAGAGTTCGTCGCCCGGGGCGGCGATGTCGTTGTAGATCGCGTCGCGGTTCGAGAACGTCGGGACGGATCCGTCTCTGGCGACCGCACTCACACCGAGCACGTGCGGCAGCGCGGCCGGGTAGCTCGCGTTCCACCACGGCTGCGCGGGCGCGCCGTCACCGTTTCCCACAGCGGCGACCACGACGACGCCCTTCCGCACCGCATAGCCGACGGCGGCCGCTTCGAGGCGGGAGTAGCTGTCGCGCGTGGGATCCTGGGGATCGCGGAGCCCGCCGAGGCTGAGGTTGATCACCGACGCGCCGCGATCGACCGCCCAGCGAATCGCCCGGGCCTCCGCCTCCAGCGGCACGACGCCGTCCGCTCGCACGACCTTGGCGACGAGCAGCTGGGCCGGGAAGGCCATGCCCGCGATCCCCTCGCCGTTGCCGAGCGACGCTGCGATGAGACCTGCGATGAAGGTGCCGTGCCCCTGCCGGTCGCGCCGGGCGGAGCCGCCGACGAAGCTCTTCGCGGCGGCGATCCTGCCGGCGAGCTCGGGATGGCCCGCGTCGATACCCGAGTCGATCACGGCGACCCGCAGAGCAGGTGGGGAGAAGATCGGCCGCTGCGGCCAGGCGTCGAACGCCTGCACCGCGGAGAGGTACCACTGGCGGCTTGCCAGCGGATCGGTCGGGACGAACGCAACGCTCCGGCCGCGTGTCCCCAGGCGCTCCACAAACGCAGCCCCCGGCAGCGCGGAGAGCTTCCTGCGGTTGCTCGTCTCGACGACGAGGGCGAACGGCGCCAGCGGCTCCGGACGGGTGCCGGTGCGCCTCTCGATGGCCTTCGACAGCGTCCCTGTGTCCGCGCCGGGCGCGACGCCGACGGCGAACCTCGCCGCGTCGGCCGCGCCAGGAACGGCAAGAGCCAGGGCCGCGAGCGCGAGAACGAGCCGCTTCATCCGCGGACCGCCAGGGTGGGACTCGTGCCGGCGACGAGATTCCGGCCGGGCGAGGGGACGCGGGCGCGATAGTTCCCCGGCGGGACGTAGATCGGCGCCGAGAACGACCCGTCCTCGGCGACCACCGCCCGCCCCACGGTCGACCAGACCTGGCCGCCCTGCCGCTGAATCTCCACGGAGGCGCCGGTAATCACCGGCCTCACCGTCCCCCGGAGCTCCATCGCGTCCGTGACCGGCTGGAGCCGTACCTGGGGCGCCACCCCCAATCGAATCGCCGGAGAGCGCACCGTGCCGGCCGCGAGCCGATAGCGCGACGTCGACGTCGGCTTGACGGAAACGCCGAACGAGCCGTCGGCTGCTGCCTTCGGGCTCGCGACGACGCGCCAGCCTTCCGGCGCGAGCTGCTCGAGGCGGACGCCTGCCAAGCCCCGGGCCGTGCCGTTGAGAATCGTGGTGCCTCCGAAGACGTGCGGCTTCGCCGGCTGCGGGAGCGCCAGCACGCCGACTCGGAACCAGGTGGAGCGGAGCCCGAGCTCGCGCCTGGCGTCGCCTGCCTTCGCCGAGCGCTCGCCCGCGGACCCGATGCCGACGACGCTGTCCACGCGGAGCGACGCGTTCGTCGTCGTCCGAACGTCGAGGAGGCGGCCCGGCGCCTTCAGAAGGCGCTGCAGACGCGCGGCGGGGACGACGACGGGGCCCCAGGTGTGGTGCGGCGAGATCGAGTCGTACGGGTCGTCGACGCCGGTGAGGTACGGCGTGGGCTTCGAGCCGGGCCAGACATCCTGCACCGAGGCCGTGCGACCGCCGGAGGTGGAGTGGAAGTACGCGATGATGACGCGGCCGCCGTAGGTCAGGACCTCTCCCGCCGTTTCGTCGATCGCAGCGTTCGTCGAGTCCTCCTCTTCGTCGACGCCGCGATAGACCTGGCTGCGGACGTCGGGGAAGAGGTCGAAGACGCCGCCGACCTTCCTGGTCGCGAGCGCGTACGACCGTGCCGCCACCGCCTGCGCCTTCAGCACCTCGGTCGGCCAATCGTCCGGGACCTCGGCCGGGACGACGCCGTAGAGGTACTGCTCGAGGCCGACCACGTTGACGGCCCGCAGACGCTTCCCGACCCTGTCGACCCGGATCGTGCCGCGGTAGCGGCGGCCGAGCCGGAGCGGCTCGTCACCGGGGAGGAAGACGAGCGGCGGCTCGAGCGCGGCCCGGCGCTTCGCGTTTCTTGCCCTGACCTTGAGCCCGGGGCCGATCACCTGTTTCCCGACGAGCGTCCTCGTCTTCCCCGATGCGTCTCGGACTCGATAGGGCGCCTCGGAGGAGATGGTCAGCGTCGGCTTACTGCCCGCGAGCAGGACACGAACCTGCGCCACCGGCGCCTTGCCGATCGCCGTGCTCCGGTAGTAGTGGGCGAGGATCCGCCGGTAGTCGTAGCCGCGGCGCGCGAATCCGTTCGCGCCCCACTGGCTCATGCCGACCCCGTGTCCCCAGCCGCGTCCGTTGATCACGAAGACCGGTGTCCCGGGCCGGGCCGACGGACCGGCTTGATCTCCCGCGCGGCTCCCGGCCAAGCCGAGCCCGGTCGCGACCAGCGCGACGACCACGCCTGCGATCAGGAAAAAGCCGCGGAACATGAGCGTTTGTGACCCGAGGTGGGCCCGTTGAGGCCTCTCTGAGGCTAGCGCATCCTCCTGCGATCGTCCGTCCCTCGAATCGTTTCCTTACAACGCGTTTCTCGGGCGCGCCTCCAGGGGAAACGAGGGACTTGTGGCCGGCCGTTCCCCGATCCTGCCCCCGAGGTACAACAACGTCGAGCATCTCGCCCGCGGCGGCATGGGCGACGTGTACCGCGCGACCGATACGCATCTCGGCCGGGTCGTCGCCGTCAAGGTGCTCGCGGAGTGGTACGCGGACGACGCCTCGATCCGCGAGCGGTTCAAGCGCGAGGCGCTCGCCGCTGCCCGGCTCTCCGACGCGCCGAACACGGTCACCATCTTCGACGTCGGCGAGTGGGAGGGCCGCCCCTACATCGTCATGGAGCTCCTCGAGGGCGGCACGCTCGAGGAGCGCCTGAAAGGAGGCGCGCAAGACCCGGCGGAGGTCGTCCGCTGGCTCGAGGACGCGGCCCGGGCGCTCGACGCAGCAAACGCGGCCGGGGTCGTCCACCGCGACGTGAAGCCCGGCAACCTTCTCCTCGACGGCCGAGGCGAGGTCCGTGTCGCAGACTTCGGGGTCGCGAGCGCCGTCGGCCTCGACTCGCTGACGATGACGGGCACCGTGCTCGGCACGGCGGGCTACCTCTCACCTGAGCAGGCGAAGGGAGAGCGTGCCGTTCCGGCGAGTGACCGCTACGGGCTGGGGGTCGTCGCCTACGAGCTGCTGACCGGCGAGCGCCCGTACGCGTCTGATTCGCCGACCGCCGAGGCCGCCGCCCATGTCCACGCGCCGATTCCGTCTCCCAGCCGGCACGCCGACCTTCCGCCGGAGATCGACCCGGTACTCCGCCGCGCACTGGCCAAGTCGCCGGAGCAGCGCTACCCGTCGGCTGCGGACTTCGTCGCGGCGTTGCGAGAGGCGCTCTCGGAGGCGGCGGGGACAACGCGACGTCTGGCGGCCGTTCAGGACGACCGACACCGGGCGCCGGCGCCGGCCGGGCGTCGGCGCTCGACCCCGCTCGCCTGGGCTGCCGCGGCGATCCTCGCCCTGCTCGCGCTCGGCGCCGGCCTCGCGATGGCGGGCGTCCTCGGCGGAGACGATCAGCCCACCGCTCGAACGGTCGTCCAGAGCCGAACGATCACGCAGCAAGGCGAGACGGTCACGACGAGCGTTACGACGACGGCGCCCGCCCCGACCACGGCCGCTCCACCGCCTCCGTCCAGCGGCAGAAGCGGCGTGGAGCTCACCGACGAGGCAACCGCCCTCCTGCGCCGGGGTCGCTGGGCCGAGGCGGAGCAGGTCGCGCGGCAGGCGGTGCAGAAGCTGGACGGCTCGGGCGAGCTCTACGAGGCGTATGCGAACTACGACCTCGGGCGCGCGCTCGTCGAGCTGAGCCGCTGCGACGAGGCCCTGCCGCACCTCGACAGGTCGGAGGAGATCCAGGGAAGCCGGCGGGAGATCCGCGAAGCGCGCGCACGGTGCGCATAAGCTGAGCGCATGCGGCTCCTCGTCACCGGCGCGGCCGGGTTCATCGGCTCGAACTTCGTCCGTTA
>DASTCG010000154.1:0-32240 GCA_035711385.1 Gaiellaceae bacterium | reverse complement strand
CGCCGCGCACGCTCTCCTTCGGCGAGCTGAGCGCCCTCTGGCACCGGGCGGGCGCGACCTACGGGATCCCGTGGCAGGTGCTCGCTGCGATCAACAAGATCGAGTCGAACTTCGGCCGGAACATGGGACCGAGCTCCGCGGGCGCCGTCGGCTGGATGCAGTTCATGCCGTCGACGTGGCTGCGCTGGGGCACCGACGCGAACGGGGACGGCGTCGCCGACCCGTGGGCACCCGAGGATGCGGTCTTCTCTGCTGCGCGCTACCTCGCGGCCGCCGGCGGGCGGACGGACATCGCCCGGGGCGTCTACGCCTACAACCACGCCGACTGGTACGTCCGCGACGTTCTCGACCTCGCCGCCCTGTACGGCGGCGGAGGCGAGGTCCTCACCTTCCGGCTCGACCGGATGCAGGTGAAGCTCGACGTCGCGCGCAGGCACGTCTCGCGGGCGAACCGCCGGCTCGTCGCGGCGGTTGAGGCCGACCGCGCCGCCCGGCGGGTGGAGCGGTCGCTGCTCGCCCGTGCGGACCGGGCACGGCTCGTCTCCACGCGGCTCGAGCTGCAGAAGCGCGCCGTCCAGGCCGGGATCAGGGCGGAGACCGCCGGCGAGCTGGTCGCGGAGCGGCGGAGGCTGCTCGCCGACGCGAAGGCTGCGCTCGACACAGCGCGCTCGGGCGCGGCGCCGGCGTCGTTCGCGCCGCCGGCCGCCTCGCTCTTCGCCACGCCGTCCTTCGTCGACGGCTACGCCTTCCCGGTCGGCGGCGGCCCCGCCGTCGTCTCGGTGGACCAGACGCATCACGACTATCCGGCGGCCGACATCGCCGCGCCCATGGGTGCGCCGGTCTATGCGCTGGCGGCCGGCGCCGTCGACGACGCCTGGCCGCTCGGCGAGGGCAACTGCGGGATCGGGTTCAAGCTCGGCACCGGCGACGGGCGGACGTGGACGTACTGCCACATGTCCTTCCTCGAGCCCGCAGTCGTCCCCGGGGCGATGCTCGGCGCAGGCTCACCGGTCGGCCTCGTCGGCTCGACCGGCCACTCGACCGGTCCGCACCTCCATCTCCAGACCGGCCCCGAGCTGACGTACCCGCAGCAGGAGCCGTGGTTCCGCGCCTTCGCCGGCACGGCGTTCAGCTGGCAGGGCGACGAGAACCAGCCTCACGCCGTGGCGCCGCCGAACCCCTCGGCACTCTTCGCGGTCGTGGGCGAGCCCGTCTTCACCGTCGTGGACGAGCCGGCCTTCGACGTCGTGGACACGCCGGACGAATCCCCCGAACGCGTCATCGAGTTCACGGCCTCTTAAGCGCAGCGCGCGAACTGCCGACAAGCGAATAGCTGTGGCGGCCCGGCTCACATCTGTGGTCCCTCGTCTCGTCGCCCTGACGGCGATCCTCGTGCTCGCCTCGGCGACGATCTCCTTCGCTGCCGAGACGCAGTTCGGCGCC
This sequence comes from Gaiellaceae bacterium, assembly GCA_035711385.1. Lineage (GTDB taxonomy): Bacteria > Actinomycetota > Thermoleophilia > Gaiellales > Gaiellaceae > JACDAN01. The sequence goes on along the minus strand of DASTCG010000154.1, from coordinate 30,797 downwards.
CCGAAGATCCCGAACGAGGTGACGGTCGCGCCCCCGAAGCTGGTCACCGTCCCGGATGTCCGTGGGCAGGCGTACGTCTTCGCGAAGGGGACGCTCGAGGAGGCGGGGTTCGCGTGGCACGTTGCCGGGCCCGTGCAGGGCTATCCCGCCAACATCGTCGCCTCGCAGGCCCCGGCCGCGGGCACGAGGATCGTCGACACCGGGATGCCCACGATCCAGCTGGGGCTCTCCCGGAACGGCCGTTACGCCCAGGAGGGCGCGCCCGAGAACTCCTCCCCCTACGACGGGACCGCCGTGAAGCTGCCTGCCAGGCTCCGCCCGGCCGCGAAGCCCAGGCGCGCGGCCCCCGCGCCGAAGCCAAGGCCGAAGCCGGTGACCAAGCCCAGGCCCGCCGCCAGGCCGAAGCCCAAGCCGAAGGCCGCCGCCGCCCGGCCCGCGGCGTTCAAGGCGAAAGGCGCGCCTGCCGAGCCGCTCGCTGAGCTCCCCCTCGCCGTCCGCGCGAAGCGCCTGGAGCGCTGGGTCCGCGCCCACCCGAAGCCGACGAACAGGAACGTCCGCCACTGGCTCTACCAGCACGAATGGATTGTCACCGGCGCGCGCTTCGGTTGGTTCCAGGGAGCGAAGGCGCTCGCGATCCTCATCCGCGTCGACGAGCAGGTGCAGCGGCAGTGGGGCATCGGGGCGAAGAGCGAGGCCGCGGCGAGGCGCGCGCTCGCCGTCGTGCACGCGAAGTCGTGATCGAAAAGGTTCGCCGGTGCCTCGCCTGCGAGCGGGGCTACACGCTTTTCGAGCTCCTCCAGGTCACGGTGATCCTCGGCATCGTCCTCACCGGCCTGACCGTCCTCTTCGTCCGCGCGACGAACGCGGAGCTGCAGATGAACGAACGGTTCCAGGCGCAGCAGAACGCCCGCCTCGCGGTGGACAAGATGCGGCGCGAGATCCACTGCGCGAGCGGGATCACGCCGACCGGCGCGGCGACGTCGATCACGGTCACGCTCCCCGCGCAGTGCCCGAGCGCGGGGGGCTCGCAGGTGAACGTCGTCTATGACCTGCAGTCGGTCTCGACGAGCCGCTGGCGCCTGCGGCGGGCGGGTGTCACGATCGCCGACTACATCACGACGAACAACGTCTTCAACTACACGGCGCCCCAGATCGGCAAGCTCGGGACCCTCCGTGTCGAGCTGCCCGTGGACGTGGGCGCCGCGAAGAAGCACGTCTGGCGGCTGCAGGCCGACATCGTCCTCCGGAACACGACGCGGCTCTGACGTACCCGTTTGGGGGAGGCGAGGCCCCCGATCCCGGCGACAAATGAGAGGGCGGGACGCTCAGGCGTGGCTCGCACGTGCGGTGATGCGCAGACTGTGGCTTGAACAGAGCGGAATGGCCCTCGTGATGGCCGTCGGAATGCTCGGCGTCTTCACGATCGTCGGCACGACCACGTTCGTCTATACGACGGCCAACTCGCGGGCGAGCGAAGTGAGCAAGCAGCGCGAGCGAGCGTTCTCGCTGGCCGAGGCGGGCCTGAACAACGCGATGGCCGTCCTCTCACTGCCGACGAACAACGCGCTCGACCCCGACGTCCTCCCGTCGACCGAGGCGACCGCCTCGTCAGCGACCTACGAAGGCGGGACGGCGAAGTGGTACGGGACGCTCGACCGCGCCAACGCGATGTGGACGATCACCAGCCTGGGTCTCTACACGAATCCGACCGGTCAGGGCGTCGCGCAGGTGAGGCGGAAGCTGACGGCGAAGGTCCCGATCGTTCCCACCTATACACAGCCTCTGAACAACCCGGTCTGGAACTACCTCTACGCGGGCCACACCGGCAGCACGTGCGATCAGACCCTGAACAACAACATCGCCGGCTCGTCACGGATGTACGTCGCCGGGAACCTCTGCCTGAGCCCGAACGTGCAGCTGGCCCAGTCCACGGTGATCGTCGGCGGCACGCTCGACGTCTCCAACAACGCAGCCGTGGGCGCGCCGACGAGCATGAGCACCCGGGTGGAGACGTACGTCGGAGGCAACTGCCGTTACAGCGTCGGCTCCTGGGGGACGTGCGGCGGCAACCAGGACGCCAGGCACATCTACAGCAAGCTCGTGGACGGGACGGTCGGCGTCAGCACGAACCCGCCGGTCGTGCCGCCCCCGACGGCGGACTACGCAACGTGGTACGAGAACGCGATTCCCGGTCCCGCGCAGAGCTGCACGACCTCGAGCGGCGCGATCCCGACGTTCGACAACAACTACCCCTCGCGTGACGGGAGCGTGTCGACCGTCTTCGACCTCACGCCGCCGAGCTCGTACATCTGTCGCACCGGCCCCGGTGCGTCGACGACGCTCTCCGGGGCGATCACGACGAATCAGACCACGGTGTCGGTGGCGTCGGCGAGCGGCTTTCCGTCCTCCCAGTTCAAGATCAGGATCGACGACGAGGTCATGACCGTCACCGCCGGCTTCGGGACGACGACGTGGACGGTGACGCGGGGCTCGAGCGGCACCACCGCGGCGTCACATGTGACAGGTCAGACCGTGATCTGGGACGACGCCATGCCAAGCGGCGAGCTGTCGTGGAACGCCACGACGAAGACCCTCACCGTCAAGGGGACGATCTTCATCGACGGCAGCGCCAGGATCACGAACGGCGCCCTCAACACCTACAACGGCCAGGCGACGCTGTACCTCTCGGGCACCTTCCGTGCCACCGGGTCGCTCTGCGGCGCCTCGTCGGGCTCGAACTGCGCGTTCGCGAGCTGGAACCCAAACGGGGAGCTGCTGACGATCGTCGCGAACGGGAACGGCGGCCAGGTGAACCCGGGAGACAGCATCCAGGTCGACAACAACTTCTCGTTCCAGGGCGGGCTCTACGGCACGAACGCGATCGAGTTCGGCAACAACGTGAACATCGGCGGTCCCGTCGTCGGCAGCTACATCATCCTGAGCAACAACCTGACGACGAACAACTTCCCGTACCTCTCGACGGTCCCGGTCGGGATGCCGTCGAATCCGGCGGTCTACGCGCAGCCGAACCCGCCGCAGCTCTTCGCGGGCTAAAGAACTCGTTCCAGAACGAGCGCTGTGCCGCATCCTGAAACGAGCTCTAAAGAAGTTCCGACCCGACCCCGATAGAGCGCGGGGATGGAGTTGGCCCTCGTCTCTCTTGCCCCGGGTCTTGCGCTCGGGAGCTTCCTGAACGTCGTCGCGGCGCGGGTGCCGCGGAAAGTCTCGATCGTCAGGCCGGCGTCCGCATGCATGTCGTGCGGGACGCCGATCGCGGCCCGGGACAACGTTCCGGTGGTCTCGTGGTTCGCCCTGCGCGGCCGGTGCAGGCACTGCGGCGCAGCGATCAGCCCGCTCTACCCCGCGGTCGAGCTGACGACCGCGCTGCTCGTCGCGGCGTGTGTTCTCGCCTTCGGCCTGACGGGCGAGATGCTCGTCGCCGCCCTCTTCTGCGCCGTGCTCGTGGCGGTCTCGGCAATCGACCTCACGCACCGGATCATCCCGAACCGGATCGTGATCCCCGCGTTCGTCGTCGTTCTCGCCGCGAACACGCTGCTCGAGCCGAGCCCGGAGTGGGCGCTCGCCGCACTCGGCGCGTCGGGCTTCCTCTTCCTCGCCGTGCTCGCCTATCCGGCCGGGATGGGGATGGGGGACGTCAAGCTGGCGCTGCTCATGGGCGCCGCGCTCGGGAAGTCCGTGACCGTCGCGCTGATGCTGGCGATGGTCGCGGCACTCGTGCCGGCCGTGATCCTTCTCGCCCGTCACGGCTCGAAGGCGCGAAAGATGGGCATCCCTTTCGGCCCGTTCCTTGCGCTGGGCTCGGTCGTCGCCCTCTTCTGGGGCGACGCGCTGCTGGACGCCTACCTCGCGCTCCTCACCTAGCCGCGCGCGCGTTCGGCCCCGCGCGGACGATCGGTTCAAGGGATGAGCCCCGCCTGCCGATTACCTCGTTCGGGTTATGGAGTTGGACCAGCCAGCTCAACTGCGGACTCCTGCGGCCGGGGAGACCGAGGCCACGCAGGCGGGCCCGCTTCGGCCTGCCTTTCCGGTCAACGCGCTCGCGGAGCTCGTCGCGGACCTCGTCGAGCAGACCGGCCTCCTGAGCCCCGCCGACGTCACCCTGGCCCGTTCCGCGGGCAAGACGAGCTCCTTCGCCCAGGCGCTCGTGGACGAGGGCCTCGCCGCACCGGAGCTCGTCGCGAACGCGCTCTCGGCCCGCTACGGGATGCCGGTGATCGACCTGCTGGAGACGGGGGTCTCGCAAGACGCGGCCAAGGAGATCCAGCTCCACGTCCTCGAGCGGATCATCGCGGTCCCGTACGCGATCGAGAACGGCGTCCTCAGGGTCGCCATCGCCGACCCGCAGAACGTGAACGCGATCGACGAGCTGAAGCTTGCGACGAGGCTGCCGCTCGAGCTCGCGATCGCCTCGAAGGAGGACATCCTCGCCGAGGTGAAGCGGCTCGCCCGCGCTGCCGAGGCCTTCGGCGCCCGGGCCATGCTCGAGGCCGAGGAGGAGCTCGTCCCCGAGGAAGAAGAGCAGGAGGGGGACGACCTCGAGGCCGAGGACGGCATCTCGGACGCCCCACTCGTTCGCCTCGTGAACTCGATCATCTTCCAGGCGGCCGAGGAGGGCGCCTCCGACGTCCACTTCGAGCCGCAGCAGGACGCGCTCGTCGTCCGCTTCCGCACGGACGGCGTCATGCACGAGGTGCAGCGCGTCCCGAAGCGAATGACACCCGGAGTGATCACGCGTCTCAAGGTGCTCGCGAAGCTGGACATCGCCGAGCGGCGCAAGCCGCAGGACGGGCGCATCTCGCTAACGGCGGCAGCCGCAGGCCGCCTGCTCGACATCCGCGTCGCCACCCTCCCGACCGTCGACGGCGAGAAGATCGCCATGCGCCTCCTGGACAAGTCCAAGACGGCGCCGACTCTCGAGGAGCTCGGCCTCGAGGAGAGCATGCGCAACACCCTCCAGGACATCATCAACAAGCCCGGTGGCGCGCTGCTCGTGACCGGCCCGACCGGCTCGGGAAAGTCCACGACGCTCTACTCGGCGCTGACCGAGATCCACCGGCCGGAGATCAACATCGTGACGGTCGAGGATCCGGTCGAGTACCGCCTGCCCGGGGTCAGCCAGATCCAGATCAACGTCAAGGCGGGATTGACGTTCGCCTCGGCGCTCCGGTCGATCCTGCGCGCCGACCCCGACGTCGTGATGGTCGGCGAGATCCGCGATGCCGAGACGGCGAAGATCTCGATCGAGGCGGCCCTCACCGGCCACTTCGTCCTCTCCTCGCTGCACACGAACGACGCACCGGGCGCGATCACGCGCCTGAACGAGATGGGCGTCGAGCCGTTCCTCACCGGCTCTGCCGTCTCTGCCGTACTTGCCCAGCGGCTCGCGCGCAAGCTCTGCCCGCACTGCTGCGAGATGTACAGCCCGTCGATCGACGAGCTGCTCCGCAACCGCGTCTCCCCGGAGGTCGCCGCCGCGTCTGACGGCGCGGCCTTCTACCGCAAGCGCGGATGCCCGCGCTGCGGCCACAGCGGCTACCGGGGCCGGATCGGCGTCTACCAGCTGCTCGTCATGACCGAGGAGCTCGAGGTGCTCGCCGTCTCCCGTGCGAGCCGCGAGGAGCTCGAGCGCGCCGCGATGGAGGGCGGCATGCGCACGCTCTGGGACGACGGGCTCTCGAAGGTCGCCGCCGGGATCACGTCACTCGAGGAGCTGAGCCGTGTCCTGGTCTGAGCTCCAGCCCGGCGGCCTCCCTCATTCGAGTGACGGCACGCTCAATTGGGCCGCCGATACGGATCCGGTCGGCCCCTACCAGTCTCGACGAGAGGAAGACATGTCCACTGCGGAGTTCGGAGACCCCAACCTGGGCACGCCCCCCGCGCCTGCGCCCGCCCCCGACGGCCAGCTCAGCCCGCTGACGCTCTCGCCGGCGGCTCCCCTGGAGCCGCTCGTCCAGCCCGTTCCGGCGCCACCGGTGCCGGCGCCTCCTGCGCCCATACCTGTCACGGACATGCGCGACGTCCCGCTCGGGACACTGATCTTCCGCGAGGGGCTGCTGACCGAGGAGCAGCTCGAGGAGGCGCTCCAGGACGGAATGCAGCGCGGCAAGCGCCTCGGCGAGGTGCTGCTGGAGCGCGGCCTCGTGTCAGAGAACGATCTCGGCCGGCTCCTCGCCGGTCAGAAGGGGCTGCCGTTCGTCCAGCTGGACGCCGCGGTCGTCGATCCGGCTGCGGTGGGCCTGCTGTCGGTCGAGAAGGCGCGCCTGCACACTGTGCTGCCGATCGGCTTCCAGCACGGGCGTCCGGTCGTCGCGGTCGCAGACCCGACGAACGATCTCGTGATCGAGAACGTCCGGCGCGGGCTCAACTGCGAGCCGCACTTCGTCGTGGCCGGCCGGGATGCCCTCCAGCGCCAGATCGAGGTCGCCTACGGCGCGACCGCCGCACCGGCTCCCCCGGTTGAACCCGTCGTCGACCCGCTCGCCGCGCCCGCCCCTCTGGCCGTCGCACCCGTCGAGACCGTGCCGGCGCCGGCCCCGGAGCCGCCTCCCGTGGCGCCTCCACAAACTGCACCCGCTCTCGAGCAGCCGGTCGCGCAGCCGATTCTGCAGCCAGAACCGATGACCCAGCCTGTCGTCTCCACGGAGCCGAGCGTCGTGGAGCAGCCTCCTGCCCTGCCGCAGGAGCCCCCGCCGGCGCCGCCTCCCATCTCGTTCGCGCCGGAGCAGCCGGTCGAGCGGCCGGTCGTCCAGCCGCCCGCCTTCGACCCGACGCCGCTGGTGCCGGAGCCGGTCATGCCGGTCGAGCCGGTCATGCCGGCCGAGCCCGTCGTGGCCGAGCCGCCCGTCGCCTTCGAGCCGGTGATGGAGACGCCCGCGCAGCCGGTCCAGGTGCCCGAGCCGGAGACGACCTTCGAGGAGGAGCTCGTCCAGACCTGCTCCGTCGTTCTGCGACTCGCCGACGGCGAACGCATCGAGGTCGCCGCGTTCCAGTCGAACATCGAGGCGAAGGATCACGCACGAGCCGTCGTCGAGGAGATCACCTCGGGGAGCGGCTGGCCGTTCTTCGACGGACGGTTCCTCAGGCCGGAGCGGATCGTCTCCGTCGACGTCGTCGAGCCCGAGGGCCGCTGGCTCGGTTCGGCGGCGAGGCGGGCTGCATGGCAGGCTGAGCAAGAACGCTGACGCCGCAAGAGCGCTGACGCCTCTGCTCGTTGTCGGCGGCTACGAGATGGCGCAGCCGAGGTACTCGAGCGCCCGCGTCGCCTCGTCCACGAACGCCTTGGCCTCTTCCCCGGAGTGGAAGACATACGGGCCGGGCCGGATCGGCTCGACCCGGAGGCTGTTCACGGGGTAGACCTCGCAGTGCACGGTGACCCGGCCCTCCGACTCCTCGCGCCGGAGGGTCACGACCTGCCTGCCGTCCTTCCGCGCCGTGCTCAGCCGCTGCGCGCCGATCATCGGAGGGCGTTCGCGGCCGCTTGAGCGACGGTCTCGCTGTCGGCGAAGCCGCTGATCCGGGCGTAGAGCGTGTTCGGCCTGCGGTAGACGAGGATGCCGGGGTTCTCGAGCGTTCCGAGCTTCTCGACGAGCGGCCGCGATTGCGCCTCGGCCAGGACGTTGAGAGGGACGAAGCCGACGCCGGCGGACTTGGCGCCGGCGCGCGCCTCCGCGAGCGAGAGCTCGTCGAGCTCCGAGTCGGGATCGTAGAGCCCGACCACGACCACGCGGCTGTCGGCGAGCGCCACGGCGAGTACGCGTGGGAGGCCGTGTGTGTCGAGAGGCTTGGGGGCCGGCTTCACCGGCACCGGTGCCGGCCTTGGCTTCGCGGTCGGCTTCGCCGCCGGCTTCGTGGCGGCCTTGCGCGCCGTCGGCGCCTTCGCCTTCGCGTTGGCGCGGGCCGGAGCCGGCGCCGCGGGTGGCTTCGCGAGCTTCGGCCGGACGAGGCTCGGCGGCGTGCTGCTCCCTCCCGAGGGCGGCCGCGCGACCATGAAGGTCGCGACGATCCCGCCCAGCACGGCGAGAACGAGCACAGGCACGAGCGTGCGAGTCGGCAGCCGCAGCGACATGCCAGGGCTATCGGCAGCTGCGGCCCCTTTCTTTACGCGAGTCGAGCCTCGAACGAGCGCTCACCCGAGTTGGGTGACGCGATCCCCCGAAAACGTCATGAGCCGCACCGAGCGGTCGCCGATGAGAGCCCGCGAGCCACCGACCTCACCGACAAAGGAGACGCATGCTTTCGAGGCTGAACACGCGGATCGACCGGAGCAACCGTGAGGGTGGTTTCACCCTGATCGAGCTCCTGGTCGTGATCATCATCATCGGCATCCTGCTCGCGATCGCCGTCCCGTCGTACATGAAGTTCCGCGACCGGGCGAACGACTCGGCGGCGAAGGCCAACGTGCGCGCCGCGATCCCGGCGATGGAGGCGTATTTCGCCGACTACAACACGTACGCGGGCGCCGCACCGGCGTTCCTGCAGTCCACGTACGACCAGGGGATCAAGAACATCACGGTTCCGACGGCGACGAACTCGACGTACTGCGTCGAGAGCGTCGTGGGCGGCAAGACCTGGCGGAAGAACGGCCCGGCTGCCGACCTCGAGGCTGCCGCCTGCTAGTCCGGCGCCAGGCCGGTTCGACCTTCGAGGGGGCGCGAGAGCGCCCTCTCACTTTTGGGGGATCAAGTCACCCACATCGTCACCCGATAGAGGGGACGTCCATCTCGTCTTCAGGAGGAAGACCTTGTTGTCCAAACTGCGCGACCGCATGGCGCGAAGCTCGAGCGAAGGCGGTTTCACCCTCATCGAGCTGCTCGTCGTGATCATCATCATCGGCATCCTGCTCGCGATCGCCGTCCCGTCGTACATGAAGTTCCGCGACCGGGCGAACGACTCGGCCGCGAAGGCCAACGTGCGCGCCTCGATCCCGGCGATGGAGGCGTACTTCGCCGACTACAACACCTATGCAGGCGCCAGCGTGGCGTTCCTGCAGTCCACGTACGACCAGGGGATCAAGAACATCACGATCCCGACTGCGACGAGCTCGACCTACTGCGTCGAGAGCAACGTCGGCGGCAAGACCTGGCGGAAGAACGGCCCGGCTGCCGACCTCGAGAACACCGTCTGCTAGCTCCACCGTCTGTGCATGACTCGCGAGAGGGCGCTTCGGCGCCCTCTCGCATTCAGGGACGGGCCGCCTCCGCCGATAGGAGCCTCGTGGTTGCGGCGCCCACCTCCTTGCCTGCACGCCCGCTCTGGCCCGGGAGGCTCGCCGCTCGGATCGACGCGGCCGCGGTCCCCCTCCTTGCGGCGCTCGTCTTCGCCTCGGCCGCGATCAGGCTCGCCGCCGGCTGGCTCCGCGCGACTCCGAACTACTTCGCGGACGAGTACCTGTACGCGGAGCTCGCCCGCTCGCTCGTGGCGACGGGCCGGCCGACGATCCGCGGCCTCGAAGCCCCGTTTCCGTCGCTGCTCCAGCCGATCCTGACCGCCCCGGCCTGGCTCGCGCACGACGTGTGGGTCTCCTACCGCGTCACCCAGGCGATCGGCGCGGTCGTCATGTCGCTCGCCGCCGTCCCCGTGTTCTGCCTCTGCCGGAAGCTCGGGCTCGGCCGCCCGCTGGCGCTCGGTGCGGCGGCGCTCACGCTCGCCGTTCCGGACGTGCTATTCGCCTCGTGGGTCCTGGCCGAGCCCTTCGCCTATCCGCTCTTCCTCGGCTCCGTGCTCGCCGGCACTGGTGCGATCGCGAATCCGGGCCGCCGGAACGGACTCCTCTTCGTGGCGCTCGCCGGGCTGACCGCGTTCGCGCGAATCCAGTTCGTCGCGCTGCCGGTCTGCTTCGCGGCGGCCGTGGTTCTGGTCGGGCTCCGGGAGGGAAGGCTGCGCGCGGGCCTGCGCGAGCAGGCGCTACCGCTCAGCTGCTTCGCGCTCGCCGCGTGCGCCGCCGCCGTCGCCGGCGTCGACCGCGTGCTCGGTCTCTACCGGGGAGCGCTCGACGGCTGGCCCGATCCGCTGACCCTCGCGGAGCGCGTCGGGCTCAACGCGCTCGTCCTCGCCTACTCGGCCGGCTGGATCCTCGTTCCGGCGGCTCTTCTCGGCGTCCTGCTCGCGGCCGCCCGTCCGCGCTCGCGAGCCGAGCTCGCGTTCGGGGCGCTCTTCGCGACGACGGCGGCGGCGCTGCTCCTGGAGACGTCTCTGGTGGGCGACGTCGGGCGCGCGCAGGAGCGATACGCCTTCTACCTTCTGCCGCTGGCGGCGGTCGCGTTCTGCGCCTACGCAGCCCGGGGATGGCCGTCCCGCACGCACCTCGGATTGATCACTGCGCTGCTGATCGCGGCCTCCGCCCAGGTTCCGCTTGCCGGCTTCACGGCCGCGGAGGGGAAGTCGCAGTCTCCGTTCCTCCTGTCCGCCTTCCGGCTCGAGGAGGCGGTGGGCTCGCCCGGAAACGGCTCGCTGCTGATCGCAGCGACCGCCGCAGTCTTCGGCCTCCTCGCCGTGGCGCTCTCCGCGCGGCCGGCCGTCGCCACACCGGTCGTGCTGACCTTTGCACTGGCCGCGACAGCAGCCGCTTCCGCCGGCGCCGTGGCGTTCGACAGTCGGAACGCCGAACGCGTCAGGGCGGCGTTCCTGCCGGACGAGCCGTCGTGGGTCGACCGCACCGGCGTGCGGGACGTGACGCTCGTCAGGGCACCTGACGGCACTCGCACGGAGGCGATGGAGCAGCTGTTCTGGAACCGCTCGATCCGCCGCGTCGCGCTCCTGCCGGGAGCGGGGGAGGTCGACCACTTCGCCTCGCCGCGGCTGACCGTGGGCTTCGACGGGAGGCTTCTCGAGGGCGGGCGCGCCCTGCGCGGGCCGCTGCTCCTCGACGGCTACGGCGGGACGATCTCGCTCTCGGGCGCGGAGCGGATCGCGTCGTCCCAGTCGTACGCGCTCTGGCGGCCGCACGGGCCGGCCCGCCTCTCGCTCTACTTCGCCGGCCGCTACAGCGACGGCTGGCTGGCCGGGGCCGGCCGCCTCCACCTCTGGCCCGACCGGCCCGGCGGGGTGATCGCGCGCCGCGTCGGCCTCACGCTGACAGCGCCTGCGACGTCCGAGGGTATGACCATCCGGTTTCAGGCCGGCGAGGGCCGCGCCCGGGACGTCCGGCTCGAGCCAGGTGTTCCCCGAACCGTGGCGTTCGACGTGTGCTCGCGCGGACCGTGGCACGTGACCTACGTGTCCAGCGTCCGCGGGTTCGTCGGGACGCGCGTCGTCAGCGCGCGGGCGGGCGAGGCCCGTCTGACTCCGACGGCCTGTCCCGCCGGCGCTCGCCGGCCGGCCTCGGTGCGGGCGGCGAAGGTATGAGCGTCGGCACGCTCGAGCACGAGGCGGCGACCCGCCGCGCCGAGGCGGTCACACGCACAGCGGCCCGTGGCCGGCTCTGGCCGGTCGCTCTGGCCCTGCTCTTCGCGGTCGCCGTCGGCTACCACTGGCTCCAGTCGCTCGGGCACGAGACGCCGGCCGTCTTCACGGACGAGCTGATGTTCTCGGAGCTCGCGCGTAGCGTCGCGGCCGGGGACGGCCTCGCCGTGCGCGGCGCAGACTTCCACTTCCCGGCCCTCGCGCCCGTGTTCGCGCAGGCGCCGGTGTGGCTGCTGCAGGGGACGGCTGCCTACGGCGCGGCCAAGGCGGTGAACGCGGTGCTCATGTGCCTTGCCGTCTTCCCGGCGTGGTGGCTCGCGCGGGTCGTCCTTCGTCCGGCCTACGCGTTCGGCGTCGCCGCGGCGTCCGTTGCGGGCGGAGGGATGCTCTACCACTCGTACCTCACCTCCGAGGCGCTCGCCTACCCGGTGTTCCTGTTCACCGTCGCTGCCTCGGTGCGCGCCGTCGCGGAGCCGTCGAGAGGACGTGACGCCCTCGCTGTCCTGGCCCTCGCGCTCGCGGTCCTGACGCGGATGCAGTTCCTCGTCTTGCCCATTGCCTTCGTGGTCGTCGTCCTCGCTGTCGGCCGCCCGGTTCGGCGGCATGCCTTCTCGCTGTCGGCGCTTGCCGTGGTCGGGCTGGCCGGGCTCGTGGGCGGCGCGTCGCTGCTCGGCTTCTACGGCGGTGCTCGGGAGCTCGACTACCCGGCGCTCGAGACCCTTCGCTGGGCGGGCTGGACGGCCGCGCTGCTCCCGTTCGCGGCAGGGATGCTCGTGGTCCCCGGTGCGCTGCTCGGCCTCGGGCTCGGGATCGCACGGCCACGCCACCGCGGTGACGCCGCGCTCGGGCTCATGTCCGCGATCCTGCTCGTCGCGCTGCCGCTCGAGGCTGGCCTGATCGCATCCGGCGACGCCCATCGTCCGATGGAGCGCTACGCCTTCTACGCCGTCCCGCTTCTCTTCGCGGCCTTCTTCCTCTACCTGGAGCGCGGCGCGCCGCACCGGCTGCTCTACGCCGGCCTCGGTGTCACGCTCGGCGGCCTCGCGCTCGTCGTGCCCTTCGCGACTCTCGCGCTCGGGCCCTTTTCCTTCGACTCGCCGACACTCTCCGCCGTCGAGGCGGCCGGCCGGCGACTGGGGACCGGAAACGCCGCGGCGCTCTTCGCGGCCGCGGGACTCGTCACGGCGCTGGCGGCCGCCGCCGTGCCGGCGCGGCGCTTCGGCGGCGCCGTCGCCGCGGTCTCCGTCCTGCTGGCGCTCGCCGTCGGCGTCGCCGCCTACAGCGGCGACCGCCGGATGACCGATCGGGCGTCCGCGGCGCTGGCACCGACGCAAAAGGACTGGCTCGACCGGACCGGCGTCCATGCCGACGTGCTCGTCCTCCCAGGCGGGTCGCTCCACTCGGGCTGGATGCTCGAGTCCTGGAACCGGAACGCCGGCGCCACCTACCACCTCGGGAACGTCGACCACGACCCCTTGCCCTCCACCGAGGTCGGGGTGAGCCGCGACGGCCGTGTGACCGCGGGCGGCGAGCCGGTTCGCGCCCGTCATCTCGTCGTCAACGACTTCGCCAGCCGCCTCGAGCTCGACGGCGTGCGGCTCGCCCGGCCGAAGCCCGGGCTGACGCTCTACCGGACGAGCGGCCCGCTTCGGCTGAGGTCGCTCGCCGAGGGTCTCTACGCGGACGGCTGGGGCAGAGCCGTCGTCACCTACGCGGTCTGGCCGCGCCGGGCGACCGCGGGCGCCTACCGGGTCCGTCTCGCCCTTCCCGCCGGCCGCCGTGCGCGCCTGGTCGAGCTCGAGGCGGGGCCGATCCGGCGCGCGGCACGGCTCGCTCCCGGCAGGCCGCTGGACCTGCGGATTCCCGCCGCCGGAAGGCCGCTTCCGGCGCTCACGATCCGCATCGCGAGGGCCGATCTGATCGACGCGGACGGTGCAGGCCCGCGGCTCGTCGGCGCCCGCATCAGGGCGCTCGAATTCGAGCCCCGAACCGGTTCAAGAAACCGGTGAAACCTGCCGATAGCTCCGCGGAGGGATCCATGCCGGACGCCTTCAACATCGACTCCCTGCTCGAGCAGATGGTGGCGCACAACGCCTCCGACCTGCACGTGACCGTGGGCTCCGGGCCCGTGCTTCGCGTGCGCGGTCACCTCCACCGCATGGAGGGCTACCCGACGCTCACGGCCGACGACACGCGGCAGCTCCTCTACCGCATCACGTCGACGGAGCAGCAGAAGCAGCTGGAGCTGAACCGGCAGCTCGACATGTCGTACTCGATCCCCGGCCTCGCCCGCTTCCGCGTCAACCTCTACTCCCAGCGCGAGAGCCTCGCCGGCGCCTTCCGCCTCATCCCGACCGAGCTGAAGACGCTCGAGGAGCTCGGCATGCCGAAGTCGCTCTACGGCCTGTGCCAGAAGCCGCGCGGGCTGATCCTCGTCACCGGCCCGACCGGCTCGGGGAAGTCGACGACACTCTCGGCGCTGATCGACGAGATCAACCGGACCCGCTCCGACCACATCATCACGATCGAGGACCCGATCGAGTTCCTGCACAAGCACAAGAGCTGTGTGGTCAACCAACGGGAGATCGGCCCGGACGCCACGACCTTCGCCGACGCCCTCCGCGGTGCGCTCCGCCAGGACCCCGACGTGATCCTCCTCGGCGAGATGCGCGACCTCGAGACGATCTCGACGGCCCTGACCGCCGCCGAGACCGGCCATCTGGTCTTCGCCACGTTGCACACCCAGGACGCCTCCTCGACGGTCGACCGTCTGATCGACGTCTTCCCGGCCGCCCAGCAGGGCCAGATCCGCACGCAGATCGCCGGCTCGCTGCAGGGCGTGGTCACCCAGACGCTGGTGCCGACCGCCGACGGGACCGGGCGGGTCCCCGCGGTCGAGGTCCTCTTCCCCGACGACGCCGTCCGCAACCTGATCCGCCAGGCGAAGGTCGAGCAGGTCTACTCGGTCATGCAGACCGGAACCGCGCGCGGGATGATCACCCTCGAGCAGTCGCTCGCCGACCTCGTCCTGCGCGGTGTCATCGACCAGGAGACCGCACTCTCCCGCTCGAGCCGCACCGAGCAGCTCCTCGGCCTGATCGAGCGAAACGGCCAGGAGCAGCAGGAGCAGCAGCTCGCCGCCGCCAGCGGCCTGCGGGTGGCGGGGAGCTGACGTTGGATTTGAAGAAAGAGATCAAGCTCTCGGATCTCATCCCAGGGCGCCGCAAGCGGGACGAGGAGGCGGAGGCGCTCGAAGAGCCGAAGAAGGAGCGGAAGTCACGGTTCTCCCGGAAGCCGAAGGCGGAGAAGGAGCCGCGTCGGAAGGCGGCTGGCAGGTCGGTCGGCGCCCGCCGGAAGAAGAAGCTCGTCGGCCTGAAGATCGGCGCTTCGCAGATCGCGGCGGCGCAAGTCGTGAACAACGGCGGTGCGCAGGTCGTCCGGATCGCCCGCGAGGACCTCGAGCGCGGCGTCGTGGTCGGCGGCGAGCTTCGCGACCCGGAGACGCTGGCCGCCGCGCTGCGGCAGTTCTTCAAGAAGCACCGGCTACCCCGTCAGAGCGTCCGCCTCGGGATCTCGAACAACCGGATCGGCGTCCGCATGTTCGAGATCGGCGGGATCCACGACCCGAAGCAGCTCGCGAACGCGATTCGCTACCGCGCGCAGGAGGTGCTCCCGATCCCCCTCGAGGAGGCGGTCCTCGACTACCACCTTCTTGGCGAGTCCAGCGACGCCGAGGGCAACGTGAAGCACCGCGTCCTGCTCGTCGTCGCCTACCGCGATCTGATCGACAGGTACACGGCGGCGTGCAAGAAGGCCGGGATCCGGCTCGCCGGGATCGACCTCGAAGCCTTTGCCATCCTCCGCGCGCTCGCGCCGGCAGCCGCGGACTCGGCGGCGGAGAGCACGGCTCCGGCGGCGCTCGTCGTCGTGAGCGTCGGTCACGATCGGACGACCTTCGCGGTCTCCGACGGCAAGATCTGCCAGTTCACCCGTGTGTTGGAGTGGGGCGGCTCCTCGCTGAACGCGGGGATCGCCCGAGCGCTCGATCTCGCGCCCTCGGAGGCCGAGCCGATCAAGCGGTCGCTCTCGCTCGCCGAGCCCTCCATCCCCGCCGGGCTGACGACCGAGCAGGCCGAGAGCGTCCGTGAGGCCGTGCTCCGCGAGCTGCACACGTTCGCGCGCGACCTCGTCTCCTCGCTCCAGTTCTACCAGTCGCAGCCCGGCTCTCTGGGCATCGGCGAGATCGTCCTCACCGGCGGCACGGCCGAGCTTCCGGGGCTCGCCGCCGAGGTCGCGAAGCTGATCGGCGTCCCCGTCCGGGTCGGCGACCCGCTCGAGCACGTCGGCGTCGCCAAGAGGGTCGACCGCGAGCAGCCGCTCGGCTCGCTCGCAGCCGCCATCGGCCTCGGCATCGAGGCCGCGTAGTGGTGCCCCCTCCGGCAATGAGCCCAACACTTCCGGCGGCCGCTGACGGGCGCCACGCCGCGTCCTCAGTCGCCCCGATGCTCTTCAGCATCGAGGCTCCCTGCGTCCTTGCCTGGCTTCGTCATCGACCCCCGGAAGCGGGGGCACATCACCGGAGGGGGCACTGATGCGCGCCGTCAACCTCCTCCCGAAGGACGAAGGTCGCGGCAGGCGTCAGCCCGGCGCGGTGTCGTTGACGGCCGTCCTCGGAGCCGTCCTCCTCACCGCGGTGCTGTGCGGCTGGTTCCTGATGGCGAGCTCGGGCGTCTCCGACAGGCAGGGCGAGCTCGACGCCCGCAGGGCGGAGCTGGCCGCCATTCCCCCGCCGGCGGCGCCGGACGCCTCGCAGACCACCCTTGTGGCCGAGAAGGACGCGCGGACGGCCGTCCTCGGGCAGGCGCTCGCGAAGCGGATCGCCTGGGACCGCGTCCTGCGCGAGGTCTCGCTCGTCGTCCCGGACGACGTCTGGCTCGAGACGATGAGCACGAACGGGCCGGACGACGCAGCCCAGACCCCGCCGCCGCCGGGGCAGGCGCCGACGACGCCGAAGGGCGGCTTCGCGATCACCGGCTATACGTACTCCCACGACGGCGTCGCGCGGCTGCTGGCGCGCCTCGCGGTAATCCCGCACCTCGAGAACGTCAAGCTCGGCTCGAGCGCCGTCGATTCCCTCGGCAAGCGGCCGATCGTGAAGTTCACGATCAGCGCCGCGCTGAAGGCGCAGGGGGCCTCGTGAGCAAGCAGCGGATCCCCAAGCCGGCGGCGATCGCCCTCGTGGTCGTCGTGCTGCTCGTCGCAGGCGCGCTCGGCTACTTCCTGCTGATCTCCCCGAAGCGCTCCGAGAGCGCGGATCTCGCCCAGCAGATCCAGGCGGTCCAGACGGAGATCCAGACACGGCGGCTCGCCGTGCGCTCGGCGCCGAAGCCGGAGCCGATCAGGGTGGCCGACCTCTTCCGGGTCACGAAGGCGATGCCGAGCAAGGCCGACATGCCGGGCGTGCTGCTCGAGCTGAACCGGATCGCTCGCGAGACCGGCATCCAGTTCGACTCGATCACGCCCGGCGACACGGCCGACGCGGGCGGCTACCTCCGCCAGCCCATCGACCTGATCTTCGAAGGGAACTTCTACGAGCTCTCGGACTTCCTGTACCGGCTGCGCACGCTCGTGTCCGTGCACGGAGGCCGCCTGCAGGCGACCGGGCGGCTCTTCACCGTTCGGACCCTCAGCTTCGTGGAGGGCGAGAAGGGCTTCCCGCAGATCAAGGCGACGCTCGGGGTCGACGCGTATGTCTACGGCACCGGGACGACGACCACGCCGCCGACGACCACACCTCCGGCGACGCCGCCGCCCGCAACGCCGCCTCCGGCCCAGAGCCAGCAGCCGCCGGCCGCCGCCCCAGCCGCGGGAGCGGCATAACGATGGCGAAGCCCTTCGACCCCAGGGCCAAGGCGAAGCGCCAGAAGATCGTCGCGGGCGTGCTCGGGCTCGTGCTCGTCGGCGTGCTGATCTTTCAGGCCCCGACGATCCTCGGGATCTTTGGCGGGAGCTCGAAGACCGCGTCGGAGCCGGCAGCATCGCCTCCGCCGCCGGCCGCGACGACGCCGCCGGCAACGCCCGGCGCGACCCCTCCGGCCGCCCCCGCCCCCGGCGCCACCGGGAGCGCCTCGCTCGTCGACTCGGACCGAGCGCCGGCGCCGGCGGACGGACAGCTGGTCTCGTTCGACCGGTTCCAGAGCAAGGATCCGTTCGTTCCGCAGATCGAAGCCTCGCCCGTCGGGCAGTCGACAGACGGGAGCGTTCCGGTTCAGAGCACCACCAGGGCCGAGAAGCCGGCCAGCGGCGCTCGGAGCTCCAAGTCCGCTCGAAAGGCGTCCCAGCCGAAGGCGACGGCGGCGACGATCGCCGTCAACGGGAGCGAGAGCGTCGTCGCGGTCGGCGGCTCGTTTCCGCAGGACGACCCGGTCTTCAAGCTCGTATCCCTCAAAGGCGGGACGGCCAGGGTCGGCATCGTCGGAGGCGGCTACGCGAGCGGCGCCCCGACGATCAGCCTGAAGAAGGGCGGGAAGCCCGTGACGCTCATGAACACGGCCGACGGAACCACGTACGTCCTTCGCTACGTGCGATAAAGCCCGTCGCTCTCGGTGCCGATAACGCTCCCGTGCGGAAGCGGCTGCGCGCGGACCAGGACGGCTTCGGCCTGATCGAGCTCCTGATGGCGATGGTGATCCTGAACATCGGGATCCTCGCGATCGTGGCCTCGTTCAATGCCGGGATCATCACGTTGAACCGGGCGAGCAGGGTGACGACCGCCTCCGTCCTCGCCGACCAGCAGATGGAGCTCTACCGGGCGATCAAGTACGACTCGATCCGCCTGGCCTCGGCGACGATCCCCGGGACGGCGCCGTACATGACCGATCCGGCCTACACCTGCGGCGGCTGCTCGACGCAGATCACGGCGCCCACCTGCTCGGGGCCGCCTTATCCGGACGAGTGCAACGCGAGCCGCCAGGTGACCGGCGCGGACGGGAAGCTCTACCGGCTCAACACCTACATCAGGACGTCGACCCCGACGGGCGGGCGCGACGTGAAGCTCGTCACCGTCGTCGTCCGCGACGAGGCCGACCAGGCCCGGGTCTTCGTCCGCCAGGCGTCGAGCTTCGACCAGTCCACCGGCTAAGGGCCGGCAGAGCGGGAGCCGATAGCGACTCGGTATGGCGGCCTACGGCTACAGCGCGATCAACGCGGAGGGTTTCGAGCTCAGCGGGCACATCCACGCGCCCGACCGCGACGCCGCGCGCGAGCAGCTGCGCGTCCGCGGCCTGCTCGCGCAGAACCTCGTCGAGCTCCCCGCGAGCGGGGAGCAGAGCGTCGCCACCGTCTTCAAGAAGATCAAGCCGAAGTCCCTGCAGATCTTCTCGCGGCAGTTCGCGACCATGATCGACGCCGGGCTCTCGGTCGTCGGAGCCCTCGTGATCCTCGAGGAGCAGACGGAGGACAAGTACCTCTCGGCGATCGTCCGCGAGCTCCGAGCCGACGTCGAGGGCGGGCTCCTCCTCTCGCAGGCGATGGCCCGCCACCCGAAGGTCTTCAGCCGCCTGTACATCGCGATGGTCGAGGCGGGCGAGGCAGCCGGAATCCTCGATCAGGTGCTCGACCGCGTTGCTTTCCAGATCGAGAAGGAGACGAAGATCAAGCGCCGCGTCAAGGGCGCGATGATCTATCCGACGATGGTCCTGATCTTCGCGACCCTCGTCCTGATCGGGATGCTGATGTTCCTCGTCCCGGTCTTCGTGAACATCTTCGACCAGCTCGGCGGCGAGCTGCCGACGCTGACCGCGTGGGTGGTCAACTTCTCCGACTTCCTCCGCGGCAACTGGTACATCGTCTTCCCGGTGCTCGCCGCCGTCGGCTTCGGGATCAGGAAGGCGAAGCGCACCGAGCAGGGGCGCAGGGTCTGGGACCGGGTCAAGCTGAAGATCCCGATGCGGATCGGCCAGACCGTCCTCAAGATCACGCTCGCCCGGTTCTCGCGGACGCTCTCGACGCTGATCGCGGCCGGCGTCGACATCATCAAGGCGCTCGAGATCACCGGCCAGACTTCGGGCAACTGGGTCGTCGAGGAGGCCCTCGCCGACGTGCGCGCACGGGTGCACGAAGGGATCCCGATCGCGACGCCGCTGTCGGAGAACGCCGTCTTCCCGCCCATGGTCTCGCACATGGTCAAGATCGGTGAGGAGACCGGAGAGCTCGAGAAGATGCTCGGCAAGGTCGCGGACTTCTACGAGGACGAGGTCGACTCCGCTATCCAGTCGCTGACCTCGATCATCGAGCCGCTGATGATGATCGGCGTGGGCCTGATGGTCGGCGTGATCATCATCTCGATGTACCTGCCGATGTTCAAGATGCTCTCGCTCGTCAAGTAGCAAGAGCGTCTCGGTCTGGCGCGCCGCGATGAGTTCGTGGCCTTCGGCCGGTCCCTAGGTAGGACCGAAGTAGCGGGAGAGCTGGAGGAACAATGATGAACGAGGCCCGGGAGGAGGCTCGTCGGTATGTCCGCCGCAAGCGGATCCTCTACACGGTCGTGGCGGTCTGGCTCGCCCTGAGCCTGATGTGGTTCGTCATCGACATGCGTGACGACAGCAGCTCCACGTGGTTCTACTGGCCCATGCTCGGCACGGGCATCGTCGTTGCGATCACGGGAATCGTGCTGCTCGGGATCGGAGGGCTGTTCGGCGTCGACTGGGAGCGTCGGGAGATCGACAAGTATCTCCGGCGCCGCGGGTTGCGCGAGAGGCCGGGCCACTCGGGGGGTCCTCGGAGGTCCGGGCGAGGCTAGGTTCGCGGTCCCTGGTCCTACACGAGCTTCACTGCGGTTCCGGTGGCCGCGACCATGAGCATCTCGTCGCCAACTTCCTCGTAGTCGAGGGAGGTGGCGATGACCGCGTCTGCGTCGAGTGCCTCGGCTGCTGCCCGCAGCTCGTCCTTCGCCTCGCGGACCGCCTTCGCGAACTCCTCCTCGTAGGCGCCCGATCGGCCGCCCACGATGCTGCGGCCGAACGCCTTGAGGTCGCGGCCGAGATGGACGCCCATGATCGCCTGCGAGGTGACGACGTCGAGGTACTCCTTCACGGGCCGACCCTCGACGGCCATTCCGGTGGTCAGAATCATTTGTGTCTCCTTCTCCCGATGCGTAACTAGATGTCGCTGCGGTCCATCCGCAGCGTGGCCATGGCGATGAAGACGAGCGTCCACGCCACCGCCACCGCAGCGCCGAGCCCCGGCGAGAGCAGCTCTGCATCCGGGAGCCCGGAGAGCGCGTTCCCTGCCTGCCCGGGCAGATAGCGGCCGAGGGACGGGACGGTCGCGAAGAGCAATGCGTCGACCGCGAGGGAGTAGACGGAGAGAGCGACGATGGCGCCGACCTGGTTTCGGATCAGTGCTCCGACCGTGACTCCCAGCATCGCGCTGAGTGCGCTCGTGGCGACGGGCCCGAACACGAGCACCAGCGTGTGAGTGCGCGTCAGCGCGACGCCGACGTCGCGCGCGGCGAGAATCGAAAGACCGGCGCCGAAGGCGACCGCCACGCAGACGACGGCAAAGACGATGCCCGCGAGCGCGGCGGCGGCGAGCTTCGCCACAAGGACGAGACGGCGGCGGGGCTCGAAGAGCAGCGTCACGCGGATCGTCCCGTACCGGAACTCGCCCGTGACGGCGAGCAGGCCGACGAACACCGCCAGCAACGCGGCGTTCGTCGCCGCGCCGCCGATGAGCAGGCGCTGCTGGTCCTCCTTCGCCAGTTCCCCGAGCGTCGGCGACAGCCCCTCGGCGAACGCCCCGAGCAGCGCGAGGGCGACCGCGACGAGCAGCAACACCGGCACCGTTCGGGTAGTGCGCAGCTTGCGCAGCTCCGAGCGCAGCTGCTCGGTCATGTCCGCGGCTCCGCGGTGAGCTCGAGGAACACGTCCTCGAGCGACGACGACTCCGTGACCACCTGGCTCAGCGCGACGTTCGCCGCCAGTGCGATTTCTCCGATCCGATCGGCCGCCACGCCGTGGACACGAAGCGTGCCGTTCAGCCTTTCGGTTGCGGCGACGCCGGTGCGACGCAGCGCGGCCTCGAGAACGTCGGGCCTCGCCGATTCGACGCGAACGGTTCCGGCGAGGCGGGCGGTGAGCTCGGCGAGCGGCGCCTCGACCACTAGCCGGCCCCGGTTGATGATCACGACCTGGTCGACCGTTTGCGCGACCTCGGCCAGCAGGTGGCTGGAGACGAAGACGGTCCTGCCCTCCGCGGCGAATGCACGCAGGAAGTCGCGCAGCCAGCGCACCCCTTCCGGATCGAGCCCGTTGGCGGGCTCGTCGAGAATGAGCAGCTCGGGATCGCCGAGGAGCGCGGCCGCGAGGCCGAGGCGCTGGCGCATGCCGAGCGAATAGCCTTTCACTCGACGGTCGGCTGCCCCCTGCAGGTCGACCAGCGCCAGCACCTCGTCGATACGGCTCGGCGGCACGTGAGCGACGGGCGCGAGGACACGGAGGTGGTCGCGTCCCGTGCGCCCTGGATGGAGGTCGGCGGCCTCGAGCACGGCGCCGACACGAGCCCCGGGACTGTCGAGCTCGGCGAACGGGCGGCCGAAGACGAGGGCGCGGCCGCGGGTGGGCTCGGCGAGCCCGAGCAGCAGCCGCATCGTCGTCGTCTTGCCGGCCCCGTTCGGGCCGAGGAAGCCGGTCACGCTGCCTGCCTCGAGCTCGAAGGAGAGCTCGCTCACGGCAGTGATGTCGCCGAAGCGCTTCGTCAGCTCGATTGCCGACAGGACGGGTGGCACGCTCCCTCCTCACGGCAATGCTCGCTCAGGGGGAGCCCCCCCGCATCGGTGGAAGCACGGCGCCGGATGCGGTCTTTCCACACTGGTTCGTGGAGGGCTAGTGGTTGCCCAGGATCAGGCGTTGCCCTCAACTTGAAGGGCCTCGTGCAGCCGCTCGGCGAACTCCTGCGGATCCGATCCCCAGCCGCCGTGGCCGCCCGGGAGGGACGTCACCTCGATGCCCAGACGTTCGGCGAGCGCGATGGCCGCGCGACGAGCGCCCTGGTCGGCCGACGTGTCGCCTGCTGCGCTGACGATGCGCGTCGGAACGTTCCGAAGCGCATCGACGTCGGGCACGTAGGCCCCGATCTGCCGGATCTCGTGCGCGAGGAACAGGTCGAAGTTCCCCGCCATCCGGCCCATCATCTCCTCGGCCTCGGGCGTGGGAGGCGTCTGCTGCATCTCCTCGCTGTACCTCGGTCCTCCCTCCTCGACCATGGCGCCGAACTTCGCCATCGCGGGGAAGACGCCCTCCGAGCGGTAGGTCTCGGAGATGTCGGCGAACTTGGCGCGCCATTCAGGCGCATCGGGCAGGAGCTCCATGATCGGCGGCTCGTGCGCGACGGCCGTTCGGACGAGGCTCGGGTGTCGTGCGACGAGGTCGAGGCCGATCGTTGCGCCGCCGCTCGAGCCGTACACGTACGCCGGGGCGTCGCCGACGGCTCCGAGGACCGCGGCGGCGTCGTCCGCGTGGAGCGCTACGGGAATGTCCTCCGGCTCGCCGGCGAGCGCGCTCCGCGAGTGGCCTCGTTGGTCGTAGGTGACGACGGTGTACCGGTCGGCCAGTCGCTCGGCGAGATCGTCGAACATCCCGGCGTCCGTCGGTCCGCCGGTGATGCAGAGGAGGACTGGGCCGGAGCCTCGGACTTCGACGTACAGCGTGGCGCCGGGCACCTCGACCCTCCTCGCCTCGACTTGGGTTGCCTCTCGGGTCATGCCGTTCAACCTCCTTTGTGGCGGGTTCGAGCTGCGGTCATGCCGCAGCCGCTAGGCCGCAAGCTGGGCCGGCAGTCCGAAGCGATGGAAGACATCGACGGTATCGCGAAAGGCCGTCACGTCCACGATCTCGGGGCCGCGGAGGGTGAGGACGTCGAGTGCGACGGGGAGATAGCTGCCCCGTGCCGGATCGAGGCGGTAGGCGCCGAGGGCGAGCTGGCCGTTGGCGCGGGTCGGGATGTAGCGAAGGCCCGGGGCAGGTTCGCCCGGCATGAGCCAGGAGTCGGCAATCTCGTCCCGCCCCCGGTAGACCTCGGGATACGGGGGCATCGTGAACGTGGCGTCCTCGGCGAGCAATGCGACGATCGCGTCCACGTCGTCTCGCTCGAAGGCGTCGACGAACCGCTCCACGATCTCACCGACCCGCCTGTCACCGAGCGCCGACAACGTGGCTTGCTGGCTCTCCTCGGGCAGCCGCTCGTCAATGGTCTTGCGGGCGCGCTGAAGGGCGCTGTTCACGGACACGGCCGTCGTGTCGAGCGTGTCCGCCACCTCCTTGGCCGAGAATCCCAGCACCTCGCGGAGAACCAGCACCGCCCGCTGTCGGGGCGGAAGGTGCTGAAGTGCCGCGATGAACGCCAGTTCCACTGCCTCCCGCTGCTCGTACCGCGCCGCCGGCCCGGCGCGGCCGTCTTCGACCCCCAGCATCTCGTCCGGGTACGGCTCCATCCACGCCGAGTCGCCGGCCTGGGCGTCCGTCGGGTAGTCGATCGGCAGCACACGCTTCGGCCGACGCGCGATCGCGTCGAGGCAGGTGTTCGTGGTGATGCGGTAGAGCCACCGACGGAAGGCACTCCGACCGTCGAAGCCGCACAGCCCCCGCCAGGTCCGAAGCAGCGCTTCCTGCAGCGCGTCCTCGGCGTCGTGAAGCGAGCCCAGCATGCGGTAGCAGTGGGCGTGGAGTGCGGTGCGGTGTGGCTCGACGAGGCGACGGAACGCCTCTTCGTCGCCGCTGCACGCGGCCTCGAGCAGCTCGTCTTCCGTGATGGTGGCGCTCCTCTGGGACAACATCCTCCAGAGATCAGGACCGCCGGCCGGCCGGAAACTCATCGCGCCACCGATGAGTCGGTCGGCTCGTATGAGTCAAGGAGATAGGGCATGAGGTCAGCCCCTCCGAACCCGGTCGTTCATCTGGAGCTTCGCACAGGGAACCTCGCGTGCGCGTGCGCCTTCTTCACACAGCTCTTCGGCTGGGGGCCCGAGCGGGTCCGCTACGGCTCAGGGAGCTACCTGATGCTCGGCTTCGGCTCGTGCATCGAGGGAGGAATCGTCGAGCACGACACCGAGCGGCCCTTTTGGCTGCCCTACGTCGAGGTGCCCGACGTGAGGGTGGCCACGGAGCGGGCGGGGATGCTCGGCGCCTCGCAGCTGCTTCCGCCTCGAGAAGGGCCGGCCGGCTGGCGGAGCATCGTCTCGACGCCCGCCGGTGGAGCTGTCGCGCTCTGGCAACCGAAGGCCTGAGCCGGGCGCGCGTAAGCCAAATCGCTTGCTAGCCTGACCGCACTCGAGGGGCAGTATCCCCGACGGGCGTCATCGTCATTCCGGCCCCTGGCCCGGTGGCGCCGGCCGTTACGAGCGGCGGGAGAGACCTTCGCAGACGGACAACCCGACTGACGAAGGAGCTTTCGCATGGAACTCGATGTCTGGATGTGGGCGGCGTTCGGAGCGTTCGTCGCCGGGATGCTGCTCGTAGACCTCCTCGCGTTCGGCCGGCGCGGCGAGCCGATCTCGCTTCGCCGGTCCGTCGTCTGGAGCGTCGTGTGGACGGCGCTCGGGATCGGCTTCGCGGGCTTCCTCTGGCTCTGGCAGGGGAGCGAGCCCGCCGGTGAGTACCTCGCCGGCTTCCTGATCGAGAAGTCCCTCTCGATCGACAACCTCTTCGTCTTCGCGCTGATCTTCGGCTACTTCGCAGTGCCGCCGGCGTACCAGCGCCGCGCGCTCTTCTGGGGGATCGTCGGGGCGATTGTCCTCCGCGGCATCTTCATCCTCGCCGGCGCGGCCCTGCTGGATGCCTTCCACTACACGATCTACGTCTTCGGCGCGTTCCTCGTCCTCACCGGGATCCGCCTGGCCCGCCACCGCGAGGTCGAGATCCACCCCGAGCGGAATCCCGTTCTGCGGCTGATCCGGCGCGCGGTGCCGATGAGCACCGAGT
The DNA here is from genome assembly GCA_035711385.1 of Gaiellaceae bacterium. Lineage (GTDB taxonomy): Bacteria > Actinomycetota > Thermoleophilia > Gaiellales > Gaiellaceae > JACDAN01. The sequence continues at coordinate 5,400 of DASTCG010000154.1, read as the reverse complement.
ACGACGGGGACAAACTCTTCTCGCGCAGAACGGGCAGCCTCGTCGCTACCCCGATGGTGGCGGCGCTCGCGTTGATCGCGACGTTCGACGTCGTCTTCGCCGTCGACTCGATTCCGGCGATCTTCGCCGTCACCCGCGAGACCTTCATCGTCTACGCGGCCAACGCGTTCTCGCTGCTCGGCCTCGCCGCCCTCTACTTCGTGCTCGCCGACCTCATCGACCGGTTCCAGTACCTCAACCTCGGCCTGGCCGCCGTGCTCGTCTTCGTGGGCCTGAAGATGACGCTGGCGGACGTCTACAAGGTTCCCGTCTACGTCTCGCTCGCCGTCATCCTGCTCACCCTGGCCACCGCGGTCACGGCATCGCTGGTCCGATCCGGCGAGGCCGGGAGGAGAGAGAGGCCGCCCCAGCCCGAGCCGGCTCCGACGGAGGGACGACCGTGAGGCTCATGCTGGCGGTGATCCTGACCGCGCTCTCGATCCTGTTCCTGCTCTCCTCGCTCGCCCTGGGCGCGTACGGTCGGCTTCGCCACCCGCTGCGCGTCGTGGCCGCGCTCGTCGCGCTGCTCGTGCTCGGACTCGTGCTGCTCGCGGACTGACGAGCGCTACGGGGGGACACCTTCTGGCTGAGCCGGAGCGGGTGTCCGGCATCCTCAGCCGGGCCTACGGACGGATGTTCTGGTTCAGCCGGAAGACGTTGTCCCGATCCCACACCCGCTTGAGTGCGAGGAGGCGGTCGTACTTCGCGTCGCCGTAGATCGCGCGTCCGTCCTCGCCTGCTTCAGCTACGTCGTTCACGTAGCGGCCGCGCCTGGCGAACGGCTCGACGTCAGCCATCGACGTCCGGGCCCAGTCGCGGCACGGCTCGTCCAGCGCCGGATCGTCCCACTGAATCTCTGCCGCCATCCAGAACGCTGCGTCACGGCCTGTGAACGCGGTCGCGTTCTCCGGCACCTCGGCGATCGCGCGACCCCAGGACCAGACCGAGAACTCGCCGTCACCTCCGCGCGGCATCCGATGGACGTGGTCGACGGCGAGCTTGACCAGCTCATCGGGCAGTTCCCTCAGGAACGCGCTCTTCATGTAGAAGCGGTGGCCCCACTCCATCGAGTCGTCGTTCACGTGCTGCGCGACGAGGTAGGCCTTCTCCTCGATCGAATCGATGACCGGCGGCCCGAACGCGCGTAGCGCTCCGAGATCACGTTCGGCGTCGCGGGCCGACCCGCAGTGGAGCACCGAAACGGCCGCGATCGGCCGGCCGGCGACCTCGTCCGGGTAGCTCTCGGCCGGTGACGCCTCGGTGACGTAGAACCCCATCCAGAGCTCGTCGGGGGCGGCATCGAGGATGTGGCGATAGAGCGCTGCGAGCTCGCCCGCACGCTCGACCGGGTGGACGACTGTGCCGTGCGTAATGGTCCCGTCGAGCGGATGGAGCGCGAATTCGAACGAGGTTGCGATCCCGAAGTTCGCGCCGGCGCCGCGCACTCCCCAGAAGAGGTCCGGGTTCTCGTTTTCGGCCGCGCGAACCAGGCGGCCGTCTGCCGTCACGAGCTCGACAGCCCGCAGGTTGTCGACCGTCAGGCCGAACTTCCTCTGCAGCCGGCCCATACCGCCGCCGAGCGTGAGCCCAGCGACGCCCGTATGCGAGACGACGCCCACGGGGCATACGAGTCCGAACGCCTGCGCCTCGTCGTCGAGCTCCGCGAGGAGCGCGCCGCCGTTCGCGCGCGCGATCCGGCGCTCGGGATCGACTTCGACCCCGCGCATTCGCGAGAGGTCGATCACGATTCCGTCGTCGCAGGTCGAGAGGCCGGGAATGCTGTGGCCGCCGCCCCGGACCGCGATCTCAAGCTCCTGATCCCGGGCGAAGCGGACGGCGGCGACGACGTCGGCCGTGTTCGTCGGCCGCACGACGATCGCCGGATACCGGTCGATCGCGCCGTTCCACACGACCCGGGCCGAGTCGTACCCCGGGTCGCCGGGGAGGACCACCTCGCCGGCGAAGCGCTCGGTGAGGGCAGCGAGTCCTTTCACGTCGCGATCATCTACGTGACCACCACCTGCTTGCCACGGCGGCGCGACAGCGTCGCCGATCCCGTTGCGGCTACGACGACGGATACCGCGACCGTCATCAGCGCAACATAGATCAGGAAGTGCGCTGGCCGACGAGTCGCCGCATGCCGTCGGGCCGGAGTCTCGCGCACTTGCGACCGGAGGGCGGGAGTGGGAGGTTGGGGGAACGAAACGAGATCGAACGATCCGCGGACGCCTTCGCGCGCGGCGCCGGAATCTCGCCGTCGCCGCCGCGCTGACCGCCTTCGTCCTCGGCGCTGCCTATCTCGTGAGCAAGCCCGGTTCTGACACGCCTGCTGCCAACGGAGCAGCTGCGGCCGACAACTTCGCGGAGATCGAGCGGTTCGTGCAGGGGGAGATGGCCGCCCAGCGGATTCCGGGCCTGGCGCTGGGCATCGTGGAAGGCGACCGCGTCGTCTACGTACGCGGCTTCGGAACGGCCGACGGCTCCGGAAGGGAGGTGACTCCGAAGACGCCGTTCATCATCGGCTCGGTGAGCAAGTCGGTGACGGCTCTTGCCGTCATGCAGCTCGTCGAGGCGAACAAGATCGAGCTCGACGCGCCAGTGCAGCGCTACCTGCCGTGGTTCCGTGTCGCGGACGAGAAAGCGTCAGCGCAGATCACCGTGCGTCACCTGCTCAATCACACGAGTGGTCTTTCGACGAAGACGGGGCGATCGTTCCAGGGCGACGACGACACGAGCGACGCCGCACTGGAGCGGGCGGTTCGCAAGTTGAAGAGCGCCGAGCTGACGGCGCCGGTGGGTTCGAAGCATCAGTACAGCACCGTCAACTACTCGGTACTGGGACTGATCGTGCAGACCGTCGCCGGGCTGTCGTACGAACGCTACGTCCAGACGAGGATCTTCGATCCGCTCGAGATGCGGGGCTCGTACACATCCGAGGTCGCCGCGGAGCCTCGGGGTCTCGCGACCGGTCACAACTACTGGTTCGGCCGCCCCAGGGCGGCCGATCTGGCGTACAACCGCGGTCTCCTGCCCGCGGGCTACCTGATCTCCAGCGCGGAGGACATGACCCACTATCTGGTCTCTCAGCTCAACGGCGGTCGGTACCGAGGCACATCGGTGCTGTCGGCCGATGGGATCGGCGAGCTCCACCGGCCAGCCGTGCAGACGCCGGAGGACGGTACCTCGTACGCCATGGGCTGGTTCGTAGGCCCCGTGAACGACATCCCGGCGATCCACCACCAGGGCGAGACCTTCAACTTCCACGCAAACGTCGTGCTCGTCCCACAGAGCCGACGCGGAGTCGTCGCCCTGATCAATGCCGAGAACTCCCTCGACCTCTTCGTCGTCGGTCGCATGGGGACAATTGCCGACGGTGTCACCAGTCTGGTCGAAGCCCGAGAGCCACCGTCTCCGCCCTCCAACGTCCCGATCTTCATCGTCTACGCGGCGCTGTTTGCGCTGCTCGTTCTGCAGGCCCGCGGGATCGCCGTGTCGGCCGTCGAGTTGCGGAGTGGGAACATCCGACGCGGCCGGATCGGTCCCTGGTGGCGCATCGGCCTGTCCGTGCTCCTGAGCCTGGTCTGGGCGCTGGTCGTCCTCGTGCTGGAGCCGAAGCAGCTCGGCTTGCCTCTGTCGGTCGTCGCGAGTGGCTTTCCCGACCTCGCCTACCTGCTCGTCGCAAGCGCGGTGGTCGCAGTCGCCTGGGCGGTCGTCAAGTCGGTCTGGACCTCCAAGCTCCTCCGCAGGCTTCCGGCAGGCGAGTCAGCCCCGATCTCCGTGGCGTCGTAGTTCGAGCCCGAAGCGGCTCGGAGCCTTCGCAGCCAAGCGGCAGAGCGGTTCAGGCCGCCGCGAAGCGCTTCTCGGCGCGCGCTCGGCGACGAGCCGCCTCGACCTCGCGATCCTTCGGCGGCGCCGAGGTCGCGAGCCCGCCGAGTAGGCGCTGCGAGGCTGCGGCGACCTCCTCGACCGCGCGGTGGAAGGCCTCCTCGTTGGCCTGCGAGGGCTTCGTGAAGCCGCTGATCTTCCTCACGTACTGCAGCGCCGCGGCGCGAACCTCGTCCTCGGTCGCGGGCGGCTCGAAGTTGAAGAGTGTCTGGATGTTTCGGCACATGGCTCCATCCTACGGACCGAGCATCCGCAGGTCGTCGGGCGTGTTGACGTTCACGAGCCGTTCCGGATCGAGGTCGACGACGGCGACCTCGAGCTCGTCGAGCGCGTCGCGCAGGGCGAACTCGCCGAGCGCGATGCCCCGTTCGAGCAACGGGAGCGCACTCCGCCGGTAAGCGCCCGGCAGCGGGCCCGTCGGCGGGACGGCGGCGTCAAGGCACGCCGCCGCGAGCTCCCGCAGCTCGCGCTCGCCGACGAGTGGGCAGTCCACGGGAAGGAACACGCAGACATCGTTCCGCGCACCCCGGAGGCCAGCGGCCACCCCGGCGATCGGCGCGCGCACGCTTTCGCCGTCGTCGAGCACCGGAAAGGGAAGCGCGAGGCCGTCCGTCTCCTTCCCGAGCGCGATCCGCTCGTCGCACCAGGCAAGCGCGTCCCAACCCCGCTCGGCGAGCGTCCGGCCGCCGAGCCGTGCGAGCGCCTTCGGCGCGCCGAACCGCCTGCTCGCGCCGCCGAGGAGCAGAATGCCCGTGATGGACGCCTGGCTCACAGCCGCCCGCGACCGACTCGCCGAGACGGCCGGAACGCCGCTCGCCGCGCTCGAGCTCACGCCCGACATGGAGGCGACGCTACTCGACCTCGCTCGGATCGCCGCGCACGAGAGCGGCGCGCGAACGAACGCACCGCTCCTTTGCTACCTGCTGGGCCGCGCGGATCGCGGGTCGAGCCTCGACGAGCTCGCCTCGGCCGTCAGGTCGCTCGCTCAGCCGCCCGCGCCTGGCTGAGCCGCGCGAGGGTGACGAGCAAGATCCCGCCGGCCATGTTCCCGAGAGTGGCGATCACGAGGTTGCCACACGCACAACCGCGCGCATCCCGATCGTCTCCGTCCCCTCGACGAGCCAGGTCATCAGCGCGTTAGTGCGCCGGCGGCGACGGCGCTGAGGAATGCGGCCGGGACGTCGCGACTCTCGAGCTCGAGCGCCGTCCTGCGGATCGGATCGGGGGTCCACTCGGGGAGGACGCCCTCGGCGGTCACGATCAGGATCAGGATCGCGCCGCCGGGAGTCGGCGCAGCCACGGTGTCGAGATTCCCTCCCGAATGCTTCGGAAGCCCGCGCACCGGGTAACGCCCTGATCGCACCACGATGGATCGGATCCACGACGTCTGGGGTGAGCGGTCTCCGTTCCCGGTCGGAGGCGAGTGGCCGGTACGCGTGGACGAGCACGCTGTGGCTCCGGTCGAGCGCTGGGTGC
>DASTCG010000153.1:0-6407 GCA_035711385.1 Gaiellaceae bacterium | reverse complement strand
GGCGTCGCGCGGGAGCGGCCCGTCAACGGCGCGAACCCCGAGGACCCGGCGTACGAGTGGAACAACTACGACGCAGCCGTGATGGCGGCGACCCAGCGCGGTGTGAAGGTCGTCTTCACGATCTTCGGCACGCCCTGGTGGGCGAACGGCGGCCAACCCCAGAACAAGGCGCCGCAGAACTTCAACCGGCTACGCGAGTTCGCCTACGCTGCGGCGTTCCGCTACAGCGGCCGCTACCGCCGGCCGGACGGCGTCGTCCTTCCACGGGTCTCCCTCTGGACGGCCTGGAACGAGCCGAACATCCCGCTCGGGCTCAAGCCGCAGTGGCGGAGGATCAACGGGCGCTGGGTGATCCAGTCGGCGCGCGACTACGCCAGGATCTGCAACGCGGTCTACGAGGGCGTGCACCTGACACTGCTGCGCGGTGAGAAGGTCGCCTGCGGCGTGACCGCGCCACGCGGGAACAACGCGCCGGCGACGAAGCGGCCGTCCACCTCGCCGATCGGCTTCCTCCGGGCGGCGAAGGCGGCGGGGATGCGGACGATGGACGCCTACGCCCACCATCCCTACGCCGGCGATCCCGCGTATCCGCCGTGGAGGAAGCCGAGCAATCCCAGAGCGATCACGCTCGCGAACATCGACAAGCTGATCGACGAGGTCACGGTGCTCTACGGCGAGAAGCCGATCTGGATCACCGAGTACGGCTACGAGACGAGGCCGCCCGATCGCATCTTCGGCGTGTCGTGGGAACAGCAGGCGGAGTACATGCGCGATGCGTACACGATCGCCCGCCGGAACCCTCGCATCGACATGATGCTCTGGTTCCTCCTGCGGGACGAGGGGCGCGCGACGGGCTGGCAGTCGGGGCTCGTGTCGGCGGCGGGGCGGCGCAAACCGGCGTTCTATGAGTTCCAGCGGCTGGCGGCGGGCGTCCGGCGACACCAGCTCGCGATTCTGAAGCGGCGATCGGTCTTCGATCGCAGCACCTTCGTCCGTAGGGTCCTCGAGGAGTCGAAGTCGAAGATCTCGATGCGCGACTGGATCGCGCTCGCGCCGCACCTCGGCCCCTCCTAGAGCACGATCGCGCCGCGGTCGGAGGCGAGGACGACGCTCTCGAGCTTGGCCTTCCCGGGGCGAACCTCGAGCGGGAGGTCGTTCGGACCGAGCCAGGCGGCGAGGCGATCCGGGTCTCCCTGCAGTCGCACGGCGGCGATCCGGACGGCGCCCGCAGGGTGGTGCACGGCGGCGTCGCCCGGAAGCGGCGTCTCCGATCCCCACTCGATGAGGAAAGGAAGCGAGGGCTCGGCGGCGGCATGCTCGATCCCGGCGATGCGCCAGCGCAGCACCACGCCGTCACCCGCGATTCGCGACCCCTCGGTCACCGCCAGGCCGAGACGGCGGGCGACCTCGTCGAGCCGGGTGGTGCGGACAGCCCAGCCGAGCGGGCGCATCGACTCGGTGTCGGCAGCGGCTACCCAGCTCCCGAACGGGTTGCGCCCGGCCTCGCGCTCGTCGGCGACGGCCACGAGCTCCAGGTAGGTCTCCCCGAGCGGCACGATGCGGTTCGCCGTGCCCCATCCCGGGTGCCGGCCGCCCTCGATCGACGCCAGTCCGTGGCGCGCCTCGAGCTCCTCGCCGGCGGCGGCAAGGTCACTCACCGCCAGCACCACGTGGTCGAGCTCCACTAGCGCAAGTCGCGACGTTCGAGCCGAACGACGCGCGAGCCGTCACGCTCGACGTCGCGGATCGCCGTCGCGGCAGCCGCGGCGAGGTCCGCCGCCTGGAGGGTCCGCTCGACCTCGGATCCGTCGGCGGTCGTGAGGAGGAGCGCAAACCTCTCCCGCGTCAGTTCTTCGCGCCCGGCCCGCCGGAGGACCGGCTGGAGCACGGTCGCGAGGAGGTCGGCGACCGCCAGCGCCGCAAGGATGCGGTAGAAGGTCTCGTCCTCGACCTCCTGCCAGACCGCGAAGGCGACGAGTGTGGCGGCGAGAAACGTCCCTGCGATCGCCGCCACGTACAGGATGCGCACCGAGGTCGGGTCGGTCTCGCGGCGCCGGCCGGTCGTCGCGGCCGCGTGGGAGCAGGCTGCCGCGTAGGCGACGCCGGCGACGAGAAGCCTCCAGCCCCTGTCGCTTTCCGTCCAGAGGAGTACGAGCGAGTAGACAAGCCCCGACCCGGCGAGAGCAAGCGTGATCCAGCCGAGCCAGACCGCGCGGTCGTGATCGAGCAGCGCGCCGCCCGGCATGCCGAGCAGGCTGAAGGCAGCGACGAGCCCGGTCGTTGCGATGATCCTCCCGGTCGTGTCGTTGAACTCGGCGAAGAGGAGCACGCCGATCGCGATCAGCGCCGTCGCCGTCAGCGAGGCGATGAGCGCCCGGAAGAAGAGGCGCCGCAGGTCCACGGCTCAGTCCACGACCTGTTGCGCAAGCCCCCCGTCGAGAAGGAAGCTCGTCCCCGTCGCGTACGCGGCCTCGTCGGAGACGAGCCAGGAGACGAGCGCTGCGACCTCCTCCGGGCGGCCGGCCCGGCGGAGGGGAATCTCCTTCCGGAGCTCGTGCGCGTCGGACCGGGTGCGCTCGACCTCGATCGCCCCGGGGGCGACGGCGACGACACGGACCGCCGGCGCCAGCTCGAGCGCGAGCGACCGCGTCATCATCCCCAGCGCCGCCTTCGCCGGCGCGTAGAGCGCGAAGCCCCGGCGGGGCACGTACTCGTGGACGCTCGTGATGTTCACGATCACGCCGCCCCCCTCCCCCATCGCCCGGGCCGCGGCCTGAGATGCGAGGAACGCAGCACGGACGTCGACGCCGAAGATGGTCTCGAAGTCGTCCGCGGTCAGCTCGAGCGCTGGCTTGGAGAGCGTGACGCCGGCGTTGTTGACCAGGGCGTCCAGCCGGCCGAACCGCGCCGCGACCTCGTCCACCAGCCGGGCCGGAACCTCCGGGTCGGCCAGATCGCCGGCCACCCACTCGACGGCCCCGCGGGCCGAGAGCGCCTCGAAGACGCGCTGTTCGTCCTCGCCCCGGCCGTGAGTCGCGAACCCGAGGGCGAAGCCGTCGCCCACGAGGCGCTCGGCGATCGCCTTGCCGATGCCCGAGCCGGCGCCGGTTACGAGCGCTACTCGGTCGACGGCGCCTCCCTCCGGTGTGCCGAGGCCAGCGCGGTGATCTCGCCGACGTCGACCGAGCTCGCAGGGATGACGACGGCGCGCGCCTTCGTCGCCGCGCGAAGCGTCGAGGTGCGCATCCCGCCCTCGATCGAGGCGCGCTCGCCGACGATCGCTCCCGGGCCGATCTCGGCGACGACCTCGCCGTCGACCTCGACGTCGAGCATCCCGTCGAGGATCAGGAACATGCTCGTGCCGGGCTCGTCCTGCTCCACGAGCGTCTCCCCTGCGGCCAGCTCCCTGCGGGGAAGGGTTTTCGCGTCCTGCATCAGCAGCTGGGAGAGCTCCCGCTCGAGCTCCGACTCGACGGCGGCGACGAGAGCCGGCGAGTCGTCCCCGCCCCAGGGCGTGTTCGGGCCGTAGGACTCGCGCCACCAGCGCTCGAAGTCGATCGCGCCGCTCTTCTCGACGAGTGCACCGCCGTCGTCGTAGATCCAGTGACGCGGAAACGGCGATGCCCCGACGAGCGCATGCTTCCAGGTCCCGTCGGCGTAGACGATCAGCTGCAGCGTCGTCCAGGCCGACGCCGAGGCGAGCTGGAAGAACGGCTTGCCCCGCACGCGCCTCGGCGCCGGAAGGCCCATCCGGCCGCCGGCCGACTGGACGAACTTCACCCAGTCCGGCCCGATCTCGGGCTCCACCTGCAGGAGCGGGTACTTGACTCCGGGGAAGGACATCGTTTTCGGCCCGACCTTCACCTTCGTCGTCCCGACGGTCGCGCCCCCCGAGTACCCGGCCCCGACGATCCTGCCGTCGTCGACCTCGATCCAGGCGCGGAGCTCGTTCGCCTCCCGGAAGCCGTTCGCGTCGCGCAGCGTTTCGAGCTGGCCGGGACGGAGCCGATCGGGTGGTGGGTTGTCATAGGAGGTCATCCCGACCTCGAACGGCAGCTTCGGCATCCCTGCGATGGCCTCCGAGGGAATCCATGTGACAGCTGTGACGCATTTCTCGACTCGCATACCCGTCCTCCTCATCGTGTTCAAGCAATCCTTACCGACTCCGAGTATTCGCCTCAAACCGGGTGGGTATCCCTCCGTGTACATCGGAATCCGATGCAAGTGAAGGGGGATACGAGCGATGAGAAAGCTGCAGTTCCTCGTGGTGGCCGCCGCAGCCTCGCTGCTGACCGCTCTGGCCGCAGTCGCCGGAATGGCGGAGGCGCAGGCGGAGGTCACCCCTGCCAACACGACGCCTCCCACGATCTCGGGGACGGCTCGGGACGGCGACACGCTCACCGCCGGAGAGGGAGCCTGGACGGGCACCGACCCGATCACGTTCACGTACCAGTGGCAGCGGTGTGACGCGAACGGCCTGAACTGCGCCAACCTCGCGGGCGCGACGAGCGGCACGTACGCAGTCCAGACCTCCGACGTGAACCACCGCCTGCGCGTCGGGGTGACGGCGAAGAATACGAGCGGTTCGGACACGGCCTACTCGCAGCCGACGGCACCGGTCGCACCGCCGGAGGGCGCCACGCGCCTCGCCGACGGTCGCTACTCGATCCCGGCGACGAGCGTGCGGCTGCCTCACCGGCTCGTCGTCTCCGGCGTCGAGTTCATCCCGAGCGTGCTGCGCTCGCGGCAGCCGTACACGGGCCGCTTCCGCGTGACCGACACGCGGGGCTACGTCGTCCGCGACGCCATCGTCCTCGTCACGGGCGTGCCGCTCGGCTGGATTCAGCAGTCGCCGGAGGCGCGCACGAACGTCGACGGGCTGGTCACGATCCAGCTGCAGCCCACCACGCGCCTCCGCCTCGTCCGCGGCGGCTCGATGGTGAAGTTCATCCGCGCCCGGAAGGAAGGCGACAGCCTTCTCGCCGGCGTCTCGACGAGGCGCCTCGTCCGCGTGCGGACCGCGAAGCCGGCGTCCTAGCTCGGTTTCTCGTCGGCCGGCGGCGTCGAGGGCTTAGCGCTTTCGTCGCCGCCGCGCCGGCGGCGCAGGAACCAGAGCGCGCCTCCGACGGCCGCGACAGCCGAGACGATGGCGCCCTTCTTCGCGCGGCTCGAGCCGGTGCCCCGGCGTGCCTCACTCCTCGCCTTGCGGGCCGCAACACGCTTCCCCGCCTGCCAGGCCGCCCATCCGAGGACGGCGTTTCGCCTGTTGATGATCCCCATGGGTCGCGAGCCTAACGTCAGCCGCCGGTCCCCGGCAGCGGCGGCGGAGGAGGTAGCGGCGGAGGAGGAAGCGGCGGAGGCGGAGGGAGCGGCGGAGGCGGCGGCAGCTGCGGAGGCGGCGGCAGCTGCGGAATCTGGACCTGCGGCGGCGGAGGCGCGTTCGGCAAGGGCAAGGGCGGCTCGGGGACTGCTTTCACGACCTCGCCGGCCGCCTGTGGCACGGAGGCCACCGCGTCCTGCACGGGCGCGGCGGGCTGCGAGGCCGCCTGCGCTGCGGCCGAGGACGATCCTTGCGCTGGCGCGGCGGTCGCCGCGCCGGGCGCACGGGAGGCGGTTCGGCCGACGCGCTTGACGGCCTGTCTTCCGGCCGCCGGTGCGGCGCCCTTCTCATCACGTGCCGCTGCGTCCCGTCGGGCGCCGTGCCCGCTCGAGGACGCCTGCGGCGGCCGGGCCTGCGCAGGCTCCGTTCGAGCCGGAGGCTCGCGCGAGGCGACGGCTTCCACCGCCTGGTGGCCGACGCCACCCGCGATCACGCCCGCCGCCACCATCGCGGCCGCCTTGGCGGCGACGCCGGAGCCGACGCCCATCCCGCCGACGGCCGAGCCCGCACCGCCGCCGAATCCGGTGAGCGACGGCGGAAGCTGGACGGTGCCGAGACGCTTCAGTGCCGCCCGCTGCGCCCGCTGCCTGCGCTCGAGGGCAGAGCACTCGCTGCAGGCACGGAGGTGAGCGCGCAGGGCGCGCTGCTCCTCGGGTGCCAGCGTGCCGTCGAGTCGCTTCGAGAGGGCGGCCTCGGCCTCGCCGCAGGTCAGGCCGCCTTCGAGCTGCTCGCGTAGCGCGCGTCGCGCGCGAAAGATCAGCGTCTCGACCGCCGAAACCGAGAGCTCGAGGATCTCGCCGATCTCGCTGTAGGAGCGGCCCTCGAGCTCGCGCATGACGAGCGCGGATCGCTGATTGAAGCTGAGCTGGGCGAGCGCCGTCCGAATCTCCTCGGCGGTCGGAATCGCCTCGTCGAGCACCGGCGCGGCAACACGCTCGTCCCAGACGACCTCCTTCGGGCGGCGTGCCAGCATCCGGAACCGCTGACGGCACTCGTTGTGGGCGATCTTCAGGAGCCAGTGGCGCGG
>DASTCG010000152.1:0-2636 GCA_035711385.1 Gaiellaceae bacterium | reverse complement strand
CTGATCCGCCGTGGGATCGAGGGCATCGGGGGCGGCGCTGATCGGCTCCGTAGTTGTCCACAGAGACGATCGGCGGGCCGCCCGATGTCCGTCGGCCTGACGCGGGTGATCCTCAGGTCGATGGTTCCTCCGTTCAAGATCAAGGTGGTGGAGCCGATCGCGCTGCCCTCGCCGGAGCGGCGTCGCGAGGCGCTTGCCGCCGCCGGGTACAACACATTCCTGCTGCGGTCGGAGGACGTCTTCGTCGACCTTCTCACCGACAGCGGCACCGGGGCCCTCTCGCAGGAGCAGCGCGCCGCGATGGAGCTGGGTGACGAGGCGTACGCCGGCTCTCGCAGCTTCTTCCGGCTCGAGCACGCCGTGCGCGAGGTCTACGGCTACCGGCACGTGATCCCGACGCACCAGGGGCGCGGCGCGGAGCACCTGCTCTCGCGGCTCCTCGTCGGGCCGGGACAGCGCGTCCCGTCGAACCTCTACTTCACGACGTCCCGGGCGCACGTCGAGCTCATGGACGGGATCTGGGTCGACGTCGCCTGCGCGGAGGCGAGCGAGCCCGAGTCGCGCCACCCGTTCAAGGGCGACATCGACCTCGACGCGCTCGAGGCCGTCCTGCGGGAGCACGGTCGCGAGGGCATCGCCTTCGTCCGCCAGGAGGCCTGCGTGAACATGGCCGGCGGGCAGCCGTTCTCGCTGGAGAACCTCGCCGGGGTGCGGGAGCTCACCAGCCGGTACGGGGTTCCCCTCTTTCTCGACGCCACGCGGATCTCGGAGAACGCGGTCTTCGTCAAGGACCGCGAGCCCGGGTGGGAGGGCCGGTCGCTTCCCGAGATCATCCGCGCGATCGCCGCCCTGAGCGACGGCGCCGTCTTCTCGTCGAAGAAGGATCACTTCGTCCCGATCGGCGGTGTCCTCGCCCTGAACGACGACGACCTGGCCGAGCGGGCTCGGGAGCTCGTCGTCGTCTACGAGGGCTTCCCGCACTACGGCGGGATCGCGGGGCACGACATGGAGGCGCTCGCGCAGGGAGTCCTCGAGTCGGCGCAGGAGCCCATGGTCCGCCACGTGATCGACCAGGCCGCCTTCCTCGGTGAGCTGCTTGAGGACGCAGGGGTGCCGATCGTCGTGCCGGTCGGAGCCCACGGCGTCTTCGTGGACGCCAAGCGCTTCCTGCCGCACCTCCCGCAGGAGCAGTTCCCCGCCCAGACCCTCGCCGCGGCGTTCTACCTCGCAGGCGGCGTGCGGACGATGGAACGCGGGATCGTGTCGGGGCAGCACGGCCACGAGCCGTACGACGGGCTCGAGCTCGTCCGACTGACCCTCCCGCGTCGCGTCTATACCGGGGAACATCTCGCCTACGTGGCCCAGGCAGTCTCCGACGTACTCGCGGTCGCCGAGGAGGTGCCCGGCCTCGAGCTCGTCTACGAGCCGAGGTATCTCCGGTTCTTCCAGGCCCGCTTCCGGCCGCTGGCGCCGTTTCCCGCGTTCGCCGGCGAGCAGGTCCCGGCGTAAGGGTTGTTGCGCGCCGTTCTCACGGCTGACCAGGACGCGTTCGGCCGGCTGCTGAGCGATCTCCTCGCTGGCCGCCGCGCCGTCGAGGTCGTCGAGCGCGACGACGGGTGCGTCTTCGCGGGGGAACCCGGCTACTACCTGGCGCCGTTCCGTTCCTGGTGGCCCCAGGAACGTCGCGCGATGAGGTTCGTGCGCGGGCGCGTGCTCGACCTCGGCTGCGGTGCCGGGCGCGTCGCTCTCCATCTCCAGGATCGTGGCCGCAAGGTCGTCGGGATCGATCTCTCACCGCTTGCCGTCGAGGTCGCGCGGAGGCGAGGGGTCGCCGACGTCCGGCTGGGAACGCTCGACACCGCCGTGCTGCCCGGGGAGCGGTTCGACACGATCCTGCTGCTGGGCAACAACCTCGGAGTGCTCGGCGGTGAGCAGCAGGGTCGCCGCCTGCTCCGGAAGCTCTCGCATATCGCCAACGAGAAGGGACGCATCCTGGCCGGCTCCTTCGACCCGTACGACGGGGCCTCCGAGCTCGCGCGCCGCTACCAGGCACGCAACCGCGCTCGCTGGAAGATGGGCGGTGTCGAGCGCCTGCGCGTCCGCTACCGGCAGTACGCGACTCCCTGGTACGACGTCCTGTTCGCATCGCGCGAGGAGGTCACGCGGCTCGTCGAAGGAACCGGCTGGGTCGCAAGCCGGTTCGTCGGCGAAGGCGCCGGCTACGTCGCCGTTCTCGAGCTCTCCGGCTATTCCTCGCCTCCCCACGTCTCGCGGCCCTCCCGCAGGGCGACGTAGGCGATGAGGAGGCCCGCCAGCGGGTCGAGCCACCACGCACCCAGGAACGTGTTGCCGAGCAGGCCCCCGAGGACGGCGAGCGAGAGGTAGGCGCACAGCATGTTCTGCGTCCCCTCCGCCCTGGTAGCGGCCGAGCCGAGCCTGGCGCCGATACGGTGCTTCGCGATCCCGAAGGCCGGCATGAGCGCGGCGCTGACGAGGGTCAGGGCAATGCCGAGCCAGCTTGTCTCGGCCTCGTGGCCGGTGACCAGCGCCCGCACGGACTCGAGTGCGACGTAGGGCGCGAGGATGAAGAACGACACGGCCACGAGCTTCTGAGCGCGCCTCTCCGCGTGCTCGGA
>DASTCG010000151.1:0-4463 GCA_035711385.1 Gaiellaceae bacterium | reverse complement strand
GCGGTCCACGCGAGCCTGCCGGGTGGGATCGTGACGACGTGGCTATACCCGGCCGGTGCGATCAGGTCGGGCGGCGAGGCGAAGACCAGACCGGACATCGCTTACGCCGCCGCCAGGTCGGCGAATTTCGCATACCGGCTCATGAACGCCACCTTCTCCGTCCCGGTCGGGCCGTTCCGGTGCTTCGCCAGGTGGATTTCGGCGATGCCCTGCTGGTCGGTCTCGTCGTTGTAGTACTCGTCGCGGTAGATGAAGAAGACGAGGTCTGCGTCCTGCTCGATCGATCCCGACTCGCGCAGGTCGGAGAGGATCGGCCGCTTGTCGTGCCGCTGCTCCACGGCCCGCGAGAGCTGCGACAGCGCGAGCACTGGGACGTCGAGGTCGCGCGCGAGGATCTTGAGGCTGCGCGAGATCTGCGAGACCTCTTGGACGCGGTTCTCGACCGTCGAGCCCGACGTCATCAGCTGGATGTAGTCGACGACGATCAGGCCGAGGTTCGGCTCCTTGGACTTCAGACGCCGCGCCTTCGACCGGATCTCCATCATCGTGATCGAGCCCGTGTCGTCGACGTAGATCGGTGCCTTCGCGAGCTTGTCGCAGGCGGCCGTCAGCCGGGGCCAGTCGTCCGCGGCGAGCTTCCCGTTCCGCAGGCGCTGCGACTCGACCTTTGCCTCGCTGCACATCAGCCGCTGCGTGACCTCGGATTTCGACATCTCGAGCGTGAACAGCGCGACCGGGATGCCTCGACGGACCGCGATGTTCGCCGCCGTGCAGAGCGCGAGCCCGGACTTCCCCATGCTCGGTCGAGCCGCGAGGATGACCAGGTTCCCCGGCTGGAACCCGGACGTGAGCCGGTCGATGTCGCGGAAGCCCGAGGGGACGCCAGTGATCTCCTCGCCGGCCTCGTACAGCGCGGTGATCCGCTCGAAGCTGTCCTTCAGCAGCCCCTCGATGTGCGCAAACTCGCCGGTGACCCGCGCCTGGGAGAGCTCGAAGATCACCTGCTCCGCCTGGTCGACTAGATCGCGCGCCTCGCCCGGCCGCTCCCAGCCGAGGCGCGCGATCTCCTGGCCCGACCGGATCAGCCCACGAAGGGTCGCCATCTCGCGGACGATGCGCGCGTAGTGCGCGGCGTTCGCGGTAGCCGGGACGAGCGCGGCGAGCTCGTGGATCCGGACGCGACCGCCCGCGTCCTCGAGCTCGCCGCGCTCCTCGAGCGCGTCCACGAGCGTGATCGCGTCGACCGGCTCGCCGCGTGCGTAGAGCGCGAGCGCGGCGCGGTAGATCTTCGCGTGGCTCTCCCGATAGAAGTCGCCGGCGTCGAGGAGCTCGCTGACGGCCCCGATCGCACCGGGGGAGAGCATCATCGCGCCGAGGACCGACTCCTCGGCGTCGAGATTCTGCGGTGGGACCGGGGCCGTCTGCGACGACTGGGCGACGTGGGCGACCACGCCGGAATTGATGCCGCTTCCGGGGGCGGGGCTCAAGTGCGTTGTCCCGTACTACTAGGGGGAAAAGACGCCGGTTTGCAGGCGAAAGAACACATGTTCCCGCCTATTCTCCACGGCGGCCCGGACGTTGTCCCCACCTTCACCGCCTCAAAGACGAGCGGAAAATCACGCTGCGAGCGCGTTTTTCAGGCGGCGATCCCCAGGCTCTGGAAAAGCCTGTGGACGAGTCTTGGCTGGTTCGTTACTGGTTCGGCTCGGACTCGGCGCCGACGGGCTCGCCGTCCTCGACGGGCGCGGCCTCGGCCGAGGCCTCGACGGCCGCCTCGGGCTCGGCCGCAGCAGCGGCCTCGGCCGCCTCCGCGGCCTCGACCAGCTCGACCGCCTCTGCCTCCGCGGCCGCCTCGGCCTCCTGCTCCGCCTCGGCGGCAGCGGCGGCCTCCTCGGCCTCGGCAGCGGCCTGCAGCTCCTCCATCTGCGCGATATCGCCACCCTCGGGCACGATCTCGAGCTGCACGTCGGCGGACACCTCGGCGAAGACCTCGACGGGGGCCTCGTAACGCCCGACGCGCTTGATCGGGTCGAGCTCGATCTTCCGCCGGTCGACCCGGATCCGCTGGTCGGCCCAGAGTCGGTCGGCGACGTCCGTCGCCGTCACCGAGCCGAAGAGCGAGCCGGTCGGGCCTGCCTTGACGTCGAACCGGAGCACGGTCTGCTCGAGGCGCGTGGCGATGTCGCGGGCCTCGTCGTGCGTACGGGCCTCTTGCCGCGCCCGCCGCTCCTCGTGGCGGCGCAACTCCTCCAGCCGCCCGCGCGACACCGGCTCCGCGAGTCGCCGCGGCAGGAGGTAGTTCCGGGCGTACCCGCGTGCGACGTCGACGACGTCTCCACGCAAGCCGACGTTGTCGACGTCCTTGAGGAGGATGACCTGCATCAGGTGGTCGCGTAGGGCAGGAGCGCCATCTCGCGGGCCCGCTTGACGGCGACCGCGACCTGGCGCTGGTGGCGCCGGCAGGTCCCGGTGATGCGGCGGGAGCGGATCTTGCCCTTCTCGGAGACGTGCCTCCGCAGGAGGTTCGTGTTCTTGTAGTCGACTTCCTCGATCTTGTCGCGGCAGAACTGGCACGACCGGCGCTTGATGGGCCCGGTCGCCGGCCCTCGCCTGCTCGTCCGCTGCTCCGCCCGTCTCGCTTTCGCCATGCAGGTGCTCCTTAGAAGGGGATGTCGTCGTCGCCCGACGAGGTGAAATCGGCGCTCGCCTCCGCGGCCGCGCCGGCAGGGACGAACTCGCGCTGCCCCTCGCCCTCGCCGCGGCCGCCGAGGAACTGGACGCTGTCGGCGATGATCTCGACAGCCTGCCGCTTGGTGCCGTCCTGGGCCTCCCACTCGCGCCAGTCGAGGCGCCCGTCCACGCCCACGGCGCGGCCCTTGGCCAGGTACTGCGCGCAACTCTCGCCCTGGTTGCCCCAGACGGTGACGTCGAAGTAGTTCGGCTTCTCGCCCCACTCGCCGGTGGCCGAGTCCTTCTGGCGGGAGTTGACGGCGATCCTGAGCTTGCAGACGGCGGTGCCCGAGGGCGTGTGCCGGAGCTCGGGGTCGCGGGTCAGGTTCCCCACGAGGACGACGCGGTTGATGTTGGCCATGGTTACTCCTCCTCCGGTGCGACGGTTACGGCCTCGGCTCCATCCTGCCGCTCCGGAGCGGACGTCGCCACCGTCCGTCCCGGACTGCGCTCGCTTCGCCGCACGGCCAGATGGCGCATGACCCCGTCGGTGATCTTGAGCACGCGGGAGACCTCGTCGAGCGCCTCCGGCTCGGCCGAGAACGTGAGCAGGTGGTAGACGCCGTCGGTCTTGTGGTCGATCTCGTAGGCGAGCCTTCGGCGGCCCCAGACGTCGTGCGTCTCGACACTGCCGCCGCCCTGTTGGACGAGCTCGCGCGTCCGCTGGACGATCTCGGACTGGCGCTCCTCGGGGAGCTCCGGATCGAGCATCAGCAGGATTTCGTAGGGCGTCACGATCCCGATCTCTCCTTCCTTCGGTCTTAGGCGGCCTTGCCGGGGTCGGGCGCCTCGGGCGGACGCGCGCGGGCAGGGCAGGAAGCGGGCGGGAGTGTAGCATCGGCCCGGTGAACCGGCGCCTCGCGTTTCTGACGGGTGGAGCGGCGCTCGGCCTCGCGGCGGTGTGGCGCGTCGTGCGCCGCAGGCCCGCGCCTGAGACCCCGGCGGACCCCCGTGCGGAGGCGCTGCGGGCGCGGCTGGACGAGTCGCAGGCCGTCGTCGGCGACCGGGACGAGTTCGAGGGCGCTGAGACGACGGTGGACGCCGCGGAGGCGGTACCCGAGCCGGAGGAGCGGCGCCGCACGGTGCACTCCGAGGGCCGCGCAGCCGTCGATCGCATGCGCGGCTCTAGCGAGGGCTGAACGCCGCCACGCCGGCGACGAGACCGCGCGCGACCCGCCACTGGTAGGAGCTCGACCGCAGCAGCCGGCCCTCTCGCGGGTTCGTCATGAAGCCGGTCTCCACCAGCACGACCGGGACGTCGGCCCAGTTGAAGCCGGTCAGGTCCGAGCGCTCGACGAGCCCGCGGTTCTGGGCTCCGGTGGCGGCGACGAGCGATCGCTGGATCGTCGCGGCCGCCCGACGGCTCGGCGCGTAGACGTCGTCCGTCCAGCCGCGGATGCGGGCCGGGAAGAGCGTGGCCGCACCGTGTCGCGCCGGGTCGGTCGAGCCGTCGGCGTGGATCCGGAGCATCAGGGCGGCGTGCCTGCGGTTGCAGAACCGCGCTCGATCGATGTTGCCGCCGCGGTAGGTGGTGCCGGTCCGCGTCACGGCGACCTGGTAGCCGCGGCGGAGGAGCAGCGCCCTCGTTCGGCGCGCGATGGCGAGGACGGCCTCCTCCTCGCCGGGCGCTCCGCCTCCGTCCTTGACCTTCGTCGTCCGGCTTCCCGGTCCGATCGGCTCTCGCTGGGCGCCGATCGTGGGCGGCGTCCCGTGCCCTGGATCCAGGCAGATCA
>DASTCG010000150.1:0-2144 GCA_035711385.1 Gaiellaceae bacterium | reverse complement strand
GAGCGGCAACCGGGGCCGGCGTACCCGTCTCTATCCTTCAACACCCGCGGGCGTGGCGGAACTGGCAGACGCGGCGGGTTTAGGTCCCGTTGGGGGGAAACCCCTTTGGAGGTTCGAGTCCTCCCGCCCGCATCCACCAGGTTTGGCGAGAACCGCCGGCCGGGTACAGACGGTGCATGCACTCCACCAGCCGTCCGCACGCGACTGAAAGGAGGGGACCATGTACATCGGTGGCGGCGTACTTCTGCTGATCCTGCTGATCATCCTCCTGATCTGGCTCTTCTAGCCCGGGCGGGCGGGCCCCGATCTCCAGCCCCGGGGTGGGCTGGCACAATGGCCGCCCGTGAAGGCGACGGTCGAAGAGCTTCCCGAGAGCAAGGTCCGGATGACCGTCGAGGTCCCGAGCGGCGACGTCAAGCACGCGATCGACCACGCCGCCTCGGACCTCGCCGGCACCTTGAAGATCCCGGGGTTCCGTAAGGGGAAGGTGCCGATGCCGGTGCTCCTCGCCCGCGTCGGCAAGGAGCGGCTGTACGCGGAGGCGGTCGAGAGCCACATCGGCGGCTGGTTCCGCACCGCGCTCCGCGGGACGAGCGTCCGGCCCGCCACCGCGCCCGAGTACGACTACGAGCTTCCCGAGTCGCCCGGCGAGACCTTCCAGTTCACGGCGACGGTGGGCGTCCAGGAGCAGCCGGAGCTCCCCGACTGGACCACCCTCGAGGTGCCGGCTCCGGAGCCGGAGGTGCCCGAGGAGCTCGTCGACGCCGAGCTCGAGGTCCTGCGCTCCACCGTCGCGGATCTCGCGCAGGTCGAGGGCCGCTCGGCACGTGAGGGGGACGTCGTCGTCGTCGACCTCGTCGGCTCCGACGGCGAGGCGCAGCGGGACTACGTCGTCGAGCTCGGCTCGCAGCGCCTCCTCCCGGAGATCGAGCAGGGGCTCGTCGGCCGCGCCGTGGGCAGCGAGACGGAGATCGAGTACCGCCTGCCCGACGGCGCCGCAGCGACGATCACGGCGACGGTCAACGAGGTCTACGAGAAGGTGCTGCCGCCGGTCGACGACGAGCTCGCGTCGGCGGCGAGCGAGTTCGACACGCTCGACGAGCTGCGCGCGGAGATCCACGACCGGCTTCTCGGGCAGCTGGAGGAGCAGCTCGAGAGCCAGTTCCGCACGGCCGCGCTCGACGCGCTCGTCGCGGCGACCGACCTCGAGGTCGCGCCGGCGATCGTTCAGACCAGGGCCGTCGAGCTGTGGAACGCCCTCGTTCGGTCGCTCGAGCGGCGCGGGATCAGCCCGGAGGTCTACGTGCAGCTCAGCGGCCGCTCGCCCGAGCAGATCCAGGAGGACATCGAGGCGGAGGCCGGTCAGTCCCTCGCCCGCGAGATCGTCCTCGAGGCGGCCGCGGACAAGCTCGGCCTCGAGGTGTCCGACGCCGAGGTCGACGCCCTGATCCGCGAGCAGTCGGAGGAGCTCGGCGAAGATCCCGACGAGGTGATCTCCCAGGTTCGAGAGGCCGGCCGCTACGAGGCGCTTCGCGCCGATCTCCGACTGCGCTCGACGCTCGACCGGATCGCGGCCGAGGTCAGGCGCATCGATGTCGAGCTCGCGGAGGCGCGCGAAAAGCTTTGGACCCCGGAGAAGGAAAAGCCAGAGACCGGTACGAAGTTGTGGACCCCCGGCAGCAAGGAGCCTGCATGAGCCCGTTAGTCCCGATGGTGATCGAGCAGACGTCGCGTGGCGAGCGCGCCTTCGACATCTACTCGCGCCTGCTCAATGAGCGAATCGTCTTCCTCGGAACTCCCATCGACGACCAGATCGCCAACCTGATCATCGCCCAGCTGCTGCATCTCGAGTCGGAGGATCCCGACAAGGACATCGCGCTGTACATCAACTCGCCGGGCGGCGACGTCTACTCGGGCCTTGCGGTCTACGACACGATGCAGTTCATCAAGCCGGACGTGCAGACGATCTGCGTCGGGATCGCGATGTCCATGGGCGCGCTTCTGCTCGCCGGCGGCGCAAAGGGCAAGCGCATGGCGCTGCCGAACGCGAAGGTCCTCATCCACCAGGTCTGGACGCCGTCCGGCCCGGGTGGCCAGGCGGCGGACATCGAGATCCGCGCGCGGGAGACGCTCAACCTCAAGCG
>DASTCG010000149.1:0-6809 GCA_035711385.1 Gaiellaceae bacterium | reverse complement strand
ACGCCCCACGCCTCCTCGCCCCCGCCGCACTCGCCGGTCAGGGTTGCACGGTAGCCGGGGCTCCGAACTCACGCAGCACGTCGGGAACCTCGCCCTGGAAGTTCTCCAGGACCGCGAGCGCCCAGCGGTCGGTGACCGCCGTCCCGTTCAGGGTGTGGACGAACTCCGTGCCGCCGTCGGCCCGGTAGCGGATCCCGAGCCGGCGCGCCTGGTAGTCGGTGGTGTTCGACGCCGACGTGATCTCGCGGTAACGCTCCTGGGCGGGGAACCAGGCCTCGATGTCGATGCGCTTCGCCGCCGCGGCGCTGAGCTGGCCGGCGGCGATGTTGACCACGCGGTAGGGGAGGCCGAGCTGCTGGACGAGCGACTCCTCGATCCAGACCAGCCGCTCGTACTCGTCCCACGAGGCCTCGGGAAGCGTGTAGGCGAACATCTCGACCTTGTTGAACTGGTGGACGCGGAACATGCCGCGCGTGTCTCTGCCCGCGGCGCCCGCCTCGCGCCGGAAGTTGGCCGAGAAGGCGGTGTACTCGAGTGGGAGCTGCTCCCGCTCGAGGATCTCGCCCATGTGCAGGCCGGCCAGCGCCACCTCGGACGTGCCGGTCAGAAAGAGCCCTTCGTCGGCCACCTCGTAGATCTCGAACCGCTCGGCGGGGAAGAAGCCGGTGCCGTACATCGCCTCCTCGCGAACGAGGACCGGCGGGATCACTGGCGTGAAGCCCTCGGCGATCAGGCGCTCGAGCGCCCAGCGGTAGAGGGCGAGCGAGAGCCGCGCAGCGTCGCCGACGATGTACCCGAAGCGGGACCCAGAGAGCCGCGCGCCGCGCTCCATGTCGTAGCCGCCGAGCTCGAGATGCTCCTTCGCCTCTGCGAGCTGCGGCAGCTCGCCCACGCGCCTGACGATCTCGCCCTCCGAGTCGTCCGTCTCCTCGTCCGGCACCGAGTCGTGAGCCGGGTTCGGCACCTTCTGGAGCAGCTCGTCCCGCCGCGATTCGGCCGCCGCGAGCTCGCCCTCGAGCCGCCGCAGGTCCTCCTTGACCTGCTTCAGCTCCTCGACCTGCTCCGGCGTCGGCTTCCCCTTCTGCTTCTGCCGGCCACGCAGTTCGTCGACCTGCGGGACGAGCTCCCGCCAGCGGGCGTCAGCCTCCAGCAGCTCGTCGAACGCCTCTCCGCTCCCCTTCCCCTTCCGCGCGATTCCGGCCCGGAGCCGCTCCGGGTCACTCCGCGCCGCCCGAAGGTCGATCAACTCTGCGTCAGGAAGGCGACGAGGTCGTTCAGCTGCTTCGGCGTCAGCTGGTCGTAGGTGGGCATGACTCCCTGGGGATAGCCCTGCTCGACGTAAGCGCTCGGGTTCTCGATCGATTCGCGCGTGAACTCTGCGACCGGCTTGTTCGCCCTCTTCGCGTAGTCGGCGAGCTTGTCGAGATCCGGGCCCGTCGTGCCGCTCGAGCCGGCCGGCTGGAACGTGTGGCAGCTGCCGCAGCCGTTGGCCGCGAAGAGCGCCTTCCCGGCCGCCGCGTCGCCCTTGACAGCTCCCCCGCCGGCGCCGCCTTCGGTTGTCGTCGTACCCGGCTGGGTCGCCGTCGCGGTCGTCTCCACGGTCTCCGGGAGGGGCTCGACCGTCTTCTCCCCGCCGCAGCCCGCGAGCAGCGCTGCGAGGACGGCGATCAGTGCTGCGCGGCGCACCGCGCGAGTCTACCCTCGAGAGTCGTCAGACTACGCAGGGCATGACCGCCGCCGTCTCCCGCCTGATCGCCCCCCGCCGGGAGGTCCTGATCGCAGGCTCGCTCGCCTTCGCAGGCGCGGCGCTGCTCGTCGCCCTGGCCCCGCCCACGGGAGACGCGCCGGCGCACCTCTACCGGACGCTCCTCGTCGAGCAGGGCGTGTACGTCTGGGACAACCTCTGGTACGGCGGGCATTACCCGCTCGCCTCGTACAGCCTCCTGTACTACCTGCCGGCGGCGGTCGTCGGGAATGTGCCGCTCGTCTTCGCGGCGGTCGTCGCGTCCGCGGCCCTCTTCGCGTCGATCGTCGAGCGGGAATGGGGCGCCGCCGGTCACTGGCCGGCCCGCGCCTTTGCCGTTCTCGCGGCCGGCCCGATGTTCGTCGGCACCTACAGCTACGCCCTCGGACTTGCCGCCGCCCTCGGCGCGCTCCGTGCGCTCCAGGGTGACCGCCGGTGGCTCGCGGCTGCCGCGGCGGCGCTGACGCTGGGCTTCAGCCCGCTCGCCTTCGTCTTCCTCTGCCTGGTCTTGATCGCGCTCGCGCTCGTCCGGCGCCTGGGGACGCACGCGCTGGCGTTCGCGGGCGCGCTCGCCGCGATCGCAGCCGTCCAGGTCGGCGTGCTCGTCTTCTTCCCGAGCAGCGGGCCGTACCCGTTCCGGGGCCTGGAGCTCGCCGCCGTGCTCACCGTCAGTCTGCTGGGAGCGGAGCTTGCGCGGCGGGCGCGCCGCGGCGCGATCCTGGGCGCGTTTTTCCTCGTGTGGGGCGCCGCGAGCGTCGCCGTCTTCGTCGTCTCGACGCCCGTCGGCGAGAACCTGACCCGGCTCCGCTCCGTCGTCTTCCCGGTGATGCTGATGACGGCGTTCGTGGCGCGCTTCCGGCCGCGCTGGCTGACGGCGCTCGCGCTGTCGGCCGCCCTCGTCTACAACGTTGCGCCCTATGCCGGGGCTGCCCTCGACCGAACGGACGTGCGGGCGGCGCAACGCCAGTTCTGGGCGCCGGCCGTCGCGTTCCTCGCCGGGCACTCGACGCCGAACTACCGCGTCGAAGTCGTGCCGACCTTCGACCACTGGGAGGCCTACTGGCTGCCGAGGGCCGGCATCCCGCTCGCCCGCGGCTGGTATCGGCAGATCGACATCGCCCGTAACGAGCTCTTCTACGAGAAGCCCCTGCGACCGTCGGCGTACCGCGCCTGGCTGCGGAGCATGGGAGTGCGCTACGTGGTCCTGCCGGAGACGCGGCTCGGGCAAAAGGGCGAGGAGCGAGAGGCGTCGCTCCTGCGCTCGGGGAGGCTGGGCATGCGGGAGGTGTACTCGAGCCCTCAGCTCGCGATCTACGAGGTCCCGCATCCGCAGCCGATCCTGACCGGGCCCGGAGAGCCCGTGCTCACGCGGCTGGACCATGCCGGCGTCGCCGCGGTCTTGCCGGAGGCCGGCTCCTACCAGCTGAAGATCCGGTACACGCGCTACTGGCGTGTCCGGGAGGGGGCCGTCTGCGTCGACCGGGCCGCGGACGGCATGACGATCGTCAGGGCCTGGCGGCCTGGGGGCTTCTCGCTTTCTGTGCCCGAGGGGCCGGCTGGGGTCCTTCGCGCACTGGTCGGGCGAGGGCAGGGGCACTGCTGAGCACGACGTAGCAGGCGAGCCCTGCGAGCACGACGTCGGTCGGAGAGTCGTTCACGAGCAGCGAGACGCCGAGCCCGGCGAGGAGCGCGAGGAGGACAGGTCTGCGCTCGCGGAGGGCGAGCGCGACGAGCGCCGCGATCCCGCCGAGGACGAGCAGGGCGTCACCCGCCCCCGCCGTCGCACGCTCGAAGGAGATTCGGACGGAATCGCCCAGATCCCCGGCCAGGCCGGCGGGCCCGTCGGCGATCGAGTCCGTGACGTGGCTCGGCCCGCCGGCGACGAGGGCGAGCGCGAGGATCGCCGCGACGACCGTCGCGCCGATCGCGAGCCTGCGGTCGAGGCCGTGCTCCAGGGCGGCCAGCACGAGGAAGGCGACGACGAAGACGACCACCTCGCCTCCGTTGGCGCCGAACGCGCTTCCACCGACCGTGGCGACGGCGAGCGCCGCGACGCCGAGGAACGCCCACCAGCCGAAGCGGCGCCCCAGCAGGATTGCGCCGGCGAGGGCGGGGACGAGCAGGAGCGTCGCCAGGAGGTTCGAGAGGCCGTAGAACCGGTCGTTCTGCCTCGGGCCGAGCGGTGAGAGGGCGACCCAGCGCTCGTCGGCTGCCATCGCGACGAGGTACGCGGCGAGCACGCCGGCGAGCAGCAGCCCCTGGACGACGGGCGCGGCCCGCGCGAGCGGGAGCGCGACCCCCACCGCCAGGACGACGGCGAGCGCGTCGACCCAGACCTCCGTCGAGCCGAGTGCGCCGAGGACGAGGTTCGCGAGCAGGACGGCGGCGAAGGCGGGGAGGGCGGCGGCGGGAAGGAAGGCGGCGACGGCGACGACGAGCGCCAGCGAGAGCAGGAGGACGACCGGCTCGGCGTCATGGTTCGCGCGGATCCGGTCGTCGAGCTGCGCCAGGCGCTCGACCGGATCCGCGGCGGAGACCGAGCCGAGAGCGCGCTTCTCGCCGAGGGCGGTGGGAGCGACGTCCGCGATCGAGACGAGACCCGGGATCCGCGTCGAGTCAGACGTGAGGAGCCCGCGGTAGCCCTTCCCAAGCACGGCGATCGGGTAGCGGCGGTCGTTCGGCTGGCCACCTCCGCGGGGAAGCGCGAGCACGATCGCATCGCCTGCCGGGACCGTCGCGGCGGTCTCGACCTGAAGGCGCGGATTCCCCTCGGGGAGCCCGCCCAGGAGCGAGTTCCGGATCGCGCCGCGCTCGAGCGCTGCTCGCGCCCGTGCCGCGCTCGTTCTCGGGCCGGCGTCCGGTACGAGCAGGCCGACGGCGCCGCGACCCTCGAGGGCCGAGAGGTCGCCCGTTTCGAGGCCCGGAACGACGACGACCCGCAGTTGTGTTCCCGAGGGCTCCGCCAGAGCCGCGGCAGCCCAGAGCCCCAGAACTACAATCAGGGCGATGCGCAGAGCGTACGGAAGAGATTTCGGACTGTCGGCCCGCATGGTGCTGACGATGTTCCTCCTCGGGGCCCTCTACGTGGCCTTCTTCGTCGCGCTGGTCTCGTTCACGAACGTCGGGATCTGGTTCGTCATCGTGATCATGGGCGCGCTCGCCTTTTTCCAGTACTACACGTCCGACAAGATCGCCCTCGCCGCCTCCCGCGCGAAGGTGGTCGACCGGGACGAGGCGCCGGAGCTCCACGACATGGTCGAGCGGCTGTGCGCGATGGCCGATCTCCCCAAGCCGCGGATCGCGGTCGTCCCCACCGACGTTCCGAACGCGTTCGCGACGGGCCGAAGCCCGAAGCACGCCGTCGTCGCGGTCACCGAGGGCCTCTGGTACCGGCTGAGCAAGCCCGAGGTCGAGGGCGTGCTCGCGCACGAGCTCTCCCACATCGGGAACCGTGACGTCGCGATCATGACCGTCTCGAGCTTCTTCGCGATGGTCGCGGCGCTGCTGATGCGGATCGGCCTCTTCGGCGGGATGTTCGGCGGCGGCCGCGATCGGTCCGGCGGAACCCCGGTCTGGCTGATCATGTTCCTGATCGCGATGCTGACGTACGTGATCTCGTACGTCCTCATCCTCATGATCTCCCGGTATCGCGAGTACGCGGCGGATCGCGGCGCCGCGTTGATCACCGGCGCGCCGGAGAACCTCATGTCGGCGCTCCAGCGGATCTCGGGCCAGATCCAGCAGATTCCGCAACGCGACCTCCGCGAGGTGCAGGGCATGAACGCGTTCTTCATCGTCCCGACGAACGTGAAGGCCTCGTTCGCAGAGTTCTTCATGACCCATCCGCCGCTCGAGAAGCGGCTCGCCAGGCTCTCGGCGATTGCCCGCGAGATGGGGCGACCCGTCCCAAGCTAGGAGCGGGACGCTGGGCATTCGCGACGTCCTCTTCGGGCGGAGGCGCTTGAAGGAGGCGAAGCGCGAGGCGCTGTTCGCCCTTCCCTCCGCCGCCGTCTCGATGGAGGCTGAGCTGGGCCTCAAGCCCGCCGGCACCGGGGCGGTCGTTTTCAAGCCGCTCTCAGCCGGCGAGTTCGTCCGGGCGGAGAACGAGATGCAGGAACTGCTGGACGTCGCCGCGCGGGAGTCGGCCTCGCGGATCGAGCGCCGCGCGGACGACTACGGCTACGAGTGGTTGATCGTCAGCGACGACGAGTTCGAGGACCTCGTCACGACCGTCCATCTCGTCGGCTCGGAGCTGGCCGAGCGCGGCTTCGGGCCGCAGCTCCTCGCCGCCGTCTTCCGGTTCGACGGCGGGCGGAATCCCGTCTACTTCGTGTACGGCTACAAGCGCGGCGCGTTCTGGCCGTTCGTCCCGACCGGCGAGCGCGAGCGCGACAACGCCGAGGAGCTCGAGCTGAAGGCGAAGCTCGAGGAGGAGCTGCCGATCGAGCCCGACATCTCGATGTGGTTCGCGCTCTTCGGCCTGCCTCTTTGAGCCCTGTCCTGGTGCCTGGCACCGGGACACGACCCGAAGTGGCTAGCCGGGTGGTTCCTCGCCGTCCCAGTAGTCGAGCGGCTCGAGGCGGGCGATCAGCCCGACGCCCCGGAAGGCGATCTTGTTCGAGCGGGGGTAGTAGGTGATGTCGTTCGTGTCCCGCCAGCCGTACATGAGCACCTTCATGCCGCCGGCCCCGCCGCGGAACGCATGCGCGATCCGCGTCCCGGCCGGCCTGGAGACGACGTGGCCGGCGCGGATGGGGTGGTGCTGCTCCTCGTGTCCGCGGTCCCGCGCCCGCGGGTTGGGCACGAGCTCGAGGGTGCCGTCGCCCTCCAGCACGACGAAGATCTCCTCCTCCGCCGAGTGGCTGTGCGCGGGCGCGGGCAGCTTGCCCGGCCCGATCGTGACCACGTTCAACCCTGACTTCTGGGAGCCGGCCGCGTCGGCGAGGTCGATCCAGCGTTCCTGCTCGAGGTCGGCGACGTTGACGATGTTGGACGGCCGCTCCTCGGGCTCCCCGACCTCCGGCTCGCCCGCCGCCGCCTCCTGATCCCAGGGATGGCCTCCGCT
>DASTCG010000148.1:0-8330 GCA_035711385.1 Gaiellaceae bacterium | reverse complement strand
CGCCAGGCCGAGCACGTAGTCGACCAGATCCTCGGCCACGTGGACCTGATCGGCCAGCTCCTGCAGCCGCAAGATGGTCGCCGGCTCGAGGATCCTCCGCACCTCCTGCGCCGGTGACGCGCCCTGTCCGGCGTAGCGGCGGATCATCGCCTTCTCGGCGTCGGCGGCCGGATAGCCCATCTTCAGCTTGGCGAGGAAGCGATCGACCTGCGCCTCGGGCAGCGGGTAGGTGCCCTCGTGCTCGATCGCCGCCTGCATCTCGACCAGCGTCGGCGCGTCGACGATCGTCTCCAGCTCGACGTCGTCCTTCTGCCTCTCGATCCGGTCTGCGAGCACACGCCACTCGTCGTCCCGCGAGGGGTAGCCGACGCCGACGCGCAGAAGGAAGCGATCGAGCTGCGCCTCGGGCAGCGGATACGTGCCCTCGTACTCGATCGGATTCTGCGTCGCGAGGACGAGGAACGGGCGCTCGAGCGGCCGGGTGACGCCCTCGCTCGTCACCTGCCGCTCCTGCATCGCCTCGAGCAGCGCGGCCTGGGTCTTCGGCGGGGCGCGGTTGATCTCGTCCGCGAGCAGCAGGTTCGTGAAGATCGGGCCGGGACGGAACTCGAACTCGGTCGTCCTCTGGTCGAAGATGGACGCGCCGGTCACGTCCGACGGCATCAGGTCGGGCGTGAACTGGATCCGCGCGAAGTCCATGCTCGCGACCTGGGCGAACGAGCGCGCGATCAGGGTCTTCGCGAGCCCCGGGTAGTCCTCGATCAGGACGTGGCCGTCCGCGAGAAGTCCGAGGAGGACGAGCTCGAGCGCCTCGCGTTTGCCGACGACCGCCCGCTCGACCTCGCTCAAGATCAGGTCGCAGCGCTCGCCGAACTCCTCGGCCTGCATCACGCGATCCTCTCCAGCGCGGCCACGACCCGGTCGAGCTCCCCGGCCGGGATGCCCGGCGCATGCCGTTCTCTCGGAGGCTCGCGGTCCGGGCGGACGACATCCCAGGCGTCCTCGCCCAGCGCGGATCGCGCACGCTCGCTCTCCAGCTGGATGCCTCGCCCGGCAAGGCGGTTCCGGGCGATCTCGACGAGCGCCGGCCGTAGCCGGTAGTGGAGGTCGAACGCCGTCTGCGTCCCCAGCTCGACCTCGCGCGCCAGCTTGTCGCGCTCGGCGATCCGAACCGGCCGCTGCGGCGGGCGGTGGAGCGCGTCTTCGTACTCGGAGCGCTCCCCGGGCGCCAGGCGCCTCCGCGTCAGCCCGACGAAGGTGATGATCGCGATCCCGCCCAGTGAGAGCACGAAGAGGTCGAGGATCAGGTCCCGACGCTCCGGCGCGACCACGAGGGCGACCACGGCGACGAGCGTCGCCAGCAGCCCGAAGCCGACGATGGGGAGGTACCGCCGTCTCACGTGGCCGTCAGTACCCGGAGCTCGTCACGCACGGCGACGACCGCGTCGATCGCGTCCGCCTTCATCTTCACGTCGATCGCATGCTCGCTGAACTTGGCCCGCTCGAAGAGCCGGGTGAGGCGGCGGGCCGCGGCGGCGCTGCCGGCCAGCTCCGCGAGCACGCGGCCGAGGTACTCGAGCGGCGCCTCAGCGGGCCTTCGAGGCAGCCCGTACCCCCCGAGCGAGCGCTCCATCCGCGCGTAGGCGGCGATCACGGCCCGCCGCGGATCTCGCTCCCGCCGCAGATCGTCCAGCGTGTCGTCCAGCATCCGCTCGAGCTGCTTCCGCGCCTCGAGCTCGGGCAGCGACCGGCCCCTCGGCCGCACGAGCACGGCGGCCAGGATCGAGAAGCCGACCAGCGCGGCGAGGAAGACGAGGCCGACGACCAGCCAGTCGATCGACGCGGGATCGATCAGCGGCACGCGCCCGGTCGCGTCCGGCGAGGTGGGGGCCTGGCCCGTGGAGCCGACCGGGCCGGTCTCGGCTCCGCTTCCGCCGCGCAGCTTCCGCACGGTGACGGCGGCGGCGATCACGATCGCGAGGAAGGCGATCCCCACGAGGACGCTGCCGTGCCAGCGACGAGGCTTGGGCTCTCCGCCGGTCAGCGTCAGACCGCTCACCATCGGCGAGGCGACGAGGACTGCGGCGACCCAGATCCCGCCCAGCACGAAGAGGAGCGTCGCGAGCGGGTCGGCGATGTCGCGGTCGCCCCCACCGGTCGCAGGACCGGCCGCGGAGGCTGCGAGCGCCACGACGGCGAGCAGCGCGAGCACGGCGACGACGACGCCGCCGGCGCGGATTGGATCGAATCCCGTGTCCTTGGGGGGCTCGGCCACGTCTCACATATAGACGTTCAGAGGAGGATCTTTGCCGCTTTCGGCTCGGCAGCGAAGGTGGCGAGCTCGACGTCGCCGAGGTCCTCGCCGTCCACTTGGAGCGGCAGCGGACGCTGCGAGCGGAGCTCGACGGCCTCGACGTCGTGGAGGTAGAGGACGCCGCGGGTGCTCGGGGCCCGGCCGGTGAGCGCCGCCAGGAGGAGCCGCGGGATCGCGAGCGGCCCGACGGTGCGCGGTGCGGCGAGGTCGAGGCCGCCCCGCCAGGAGGCGGCCGGCGTCGCGCGAAGCGGTACCCGCCCCAAGTACGTGTAGGGATCTCCCGGAGAGACGACGGCGAACGCCGCCCGGCCGTGGCCGACGACCTCCACGTCGGCGTCGAGCCTTCCGCGTCGCTCGCCGAGCATCCGCAGCGCGGTCGTGAGGAAGACCCGGTCCGGAGGACGGCGACCGAGCCGCTCGCGACCCAGCTCGTCCACCCGGCGGACGAGCTCCGCCGGGAACCCGAATGCGGCGGAGAAGCCGAAGCGCCTGCCGTTCACCCGCCCGAGCGAGATCGTCCGCGTCCGGCCCTCGCGAAGCGCCTCCGCGACCTGCCGGGCCGCCTCCTCGGCGCCGGCGGGAAGCCCGAGCGCCCGCGGGAGCACGCTCGAGCCGCCGCCCGGCACCAGTCCGAGCGGGACGCCCGACCGCAGCCCGTTCAGCGCCTCGTTGAAGGCTCCGTCGCCGCCGAAGACCACGACGGCGCCGGCCTCCGCGTCGCGCGCGAGCTCGACCGCGTGGCCCGGCCGCTCGGTCCTTGCCACGCTTGCGTCCGGGCCCAGCGCCGAGGCCACACGCTCCGTCAGCTCGTCCGTGACGGCGCTCGCCTGCGGGTTGACGACGAGAAGGACGCCGGGCATGGCGCATGACGATGCCAGAGAAGGGGGGCCCGGCGACCCGGCCCCCTTCTGCGTCGTCGTGGCGGCGGAGCGCCAGTCGTCGATGTCCGGTTCGACCGAGGCCCCGGTGCACTGCGTCGAGCGGACGACGAAGCGCACGTCCGTCGCCTTCGAGTCGGGGAGGTCGAACTGACGGAGGATCCAGCATCCGACAACGGGCTTGATATTCGATCGTTGATAGAGGAAAGTCAAACAAGCTTCCCTCTTACCTCCCCAGGGTCCGAAGGAAGCACAGAGAGGGCCGGCTCTCGCCGGCCCTCTCTCAGCAAGCGCGTACGAAGGCGCTAGTGCTGAACGTGCGACCTGGAGCCGAAGACCTGAAGCTCGGCCGCCCTGACGAACGAACGCGAGTTGTTCGCCGGGACGTTGGAGTCGCAGTCCGTCGTGAACGCCGGATCGGCGTCCTGCTCGCCCTGGAACGCCGGGCCGCCGGTGCACTGGCTCGTCTTGGCCACGAAGCGCACGTGGGTGGCCTTCGTGTTCGGGACGTCGAACTGGCGCAGGATCATGTGGGGAGCCACCGGGCGCGGAGGATTGCCTGGGAAGGCGTTGTCCGGGCTCGTGTAGACCTTCCTGAAGCCTGCGTCGGTCGAGCAGTCGTCCCTCTTCGCATTGCACGCCCACAGCTCGAACTGCCGCAGCGCCGTGAACCGGTTCTGGCCCGAGGACAGCATCGCGCTCACCTGGACGTACTTGACGTTGATCGGCTCGGTGCCTCCGAGGTCGATCGTCGCCTTCGATCCGTCGACCGTGAGGTTCCCGCCGGTCACCGTGCCGGGAACCGTCCACTGCGTCCGCTCGGTGTCGTCGATCAGGTTGGGCAGGGTCGTGCCTCCGTCACCGGTCGCAGCCGCGCCGGCGGCGGAGGATGCCCAGTTCTGCGCCATCCGGATCGTGATCGTCTCGTCGTCGCCCGAGCGGAACCGCCCGCGGAACCGGACGAACCCGAAGCCCGGTGCCTGGGCCAGGAGCTCGTACCGGCCGGGAGCGAACGTCGCGGTGTCGTCGAGGTTCGCGAAGCCCGTCGTCGCCGGGTTCGTATCGGCGATCGGCGAGACCCGCGCCTCGTAGTGACCGACGAAGACGCGCGCGCTCGTGATCGCGTTGCCGTCGAGGCTCTTGACCACGAACTTGACCGTGGCCGGCTCCGTGCCCACGGGCTCGAAGTCCGGCACCGGGTCGGTGTCGGTCTCCGCCAGCGAGCTGTTCGTGCTCGTGGCGTTGACCCCGAAGCCGCTCCGGGCGAATCCGAGCCAGATCTCCTTCTGGTTCGCTCCGCCGAAGCGCATGAGGTCGGAGGCGAGCTGGGCATCCCGGGCCTGCAGCATGCTCGGGTTCGTCGGCATCAGCAGCATCGCGTCGAACACGAGCTGGATCCACCGCCGGTTGCCCGGACACCTCGCGGCGTTCAGGTACCCGTCGGCGCACTCCGTCTGGAGCTCCTGATCGTCGTACGGGTACTTGTCGCCGTACTTGTCGATCAGCAGCTGACGGATCCGGAAGTTCGTCGCGCTCCAGATCTCGCCGTTGGCGTGCACCTGCTGGCTCGACGTCGCCGTCGGGCCGGTGACGTCGTAGCCCATGTCGCTGAAGTTGAGCGTGTTGATCAGCAGCTGCTTTCCGGGCTGGGGCACCCCGCCCGACATCGGGAAGTTCATCCCGTAGTTCCGGATCGCCCGCTGCCGGTTGCCGGTGTCGTAGACGCCGACCGCGTAGCGGTTGGAGCCCGGCGACCAGTCGCCGAACTCGTTCACGACCTCCATCCCGAAGAGATCGCCGTGGGACTCGCCCATCGCGCCGGCGTGATGGCCGGAGCGGACGTTGCCCTTGCCGATCATGCGGTTCTCGATCATGTGGCCGTACTCATGGCCGATGACGCCCATGTCGTAGTCGCCGTCGACGCACGGGGCGTAGAACGACGCCGCGAACGGCTGCCAGAAGTACATGTTGGTCACCGACGAGGAGCCGTCGGGAAGGGTGATCATGTTGGCGTTGTCGCGCACGCCCGGGATCAGGGCGCCCGCCTGGGCGTCGCCGAGGACGGGGTCGTTCTCCTGCCGCCGCTCGGTCATCCCGAAGTTGTAGTCCTGGGCGTTCCAGTTCCTCTCGGTGAAGCCCAGGTTGTACGACCAGTCGTGCATCCGGTTGTGGGCTACGAAGAGGTTTGCGGTGGCCGCCGAGTCGTCCCACGTCGCACCCGGTGCGCTCGGTGTCGGCTCGCAGTCGCGGTTCGCCCAGTCGTTCGTCCACGGGAAGCTGTAGTCGCGCGCCGCGCTCGTCGGCATGAACTGCGGCGGGCTCGGGAGCAGATCGTTCGTCCACGAGGTCGCCGACTTCGCGTTGTTGCCGCGGGTCGTGAGCGTCGGTGCGTTCAGCTTGTGGTCGTGATCCCACGGGCCGCGCGACGTCAGGACGCCGCCGGCGAGCCGGTCACAGCCCGGAGCGGTGATCCAGCACAGGATCTTCCGCGTGTCTGTGTTCGGCAGGTTCCATGGGTCCTGATCGAGCGTGTACAGCGACGGTGTCCCCGTGAACGCCTTCCACCGCGCCAGGTACGGAGGCGGCGGCGGTGAGGCGTCGCCGGCCAGCGTGCCCGTGTACGTCCGCGGGGCGGCCCATCCTGGACCGCCGGGTCCCGCAGGTGGGTCGTCGAAGTCGCAGACCCTGATCGTGTAGTTGCCCGCCGGCACGCCGCCCGCAGGCTCGTAGTGGAACTGCTCCGGCGAGAACAGCGTGTCCGCGTGCACGAGGACGGTCCCGTCCTTCACGAGCTCGAGGGCGAGGTCGTTCGTCGGGATCGTCGCGGCCGCGAAGCCGTCCAGCGCGCGGTTGCCGGCGCCGATCGCGAACGGGCCGTGCGTGTTGCAGGCACCGTCGTCCGCGGCCAGCTCACCGTTGAAGCTGAAGGACTCGGCCGCCTGCAGCCGGATCGTGCCCTGCGCTGCGTTCTGCACCAGGTTGCTGCGGGCGAGCATCCGTCCCGTGCCTGCGTCGACGAACGTCCGCACCGCGAGCGGGTTCGCCTGCTTGAGGTCGAGGACGATCGTCTCGTATGCGGGAACGACGCCGTTGCGAATCGTCGGGAACGCGACGAGCCGCGCCTGCTGCGTGGCGTCGATGCCCGCAACACGCATCTGGACCCAGCCGCGGGCGTGCTTGCGGGCAAGCACGTTCGCGATCGAGCGGGTCACTCCGACTCCTCTCGCCGCCGCAGTCCACGCGCCGGCCGCTGAGAGCTTGACCATCCCGGTAAGGACGCGATCACGCGTGAGTGACGAGGAGACGTACGCAACCTTCCACCGACGCGCTCGCGACCCGGTCACCCCGACGGTGACCATGCCGCCTTCGCTCGTGAGCAGGGCGCCAAACGCCTGCCGGAAGGTCACTGCATATCCGTTGCTCGACCCGAGCCTGCTCGCGCTGTCGAACTTCAGGCCGGCGACCGAGCGGAGGCCGAACAGCGCCTTGTGGCGCTTCAGGTACCAGATGGCCGCGTCGGCCGCAGTCTTGCCGCGGACGCCCCTGGCGAGGAACTTGCCGTGCCTCGTGAGTGAGGCCGGCGTCCCGTACTGGCTCCACGTCACGCTCGCGTGTAGCCGCCTAGCGTGCATGCGCTGAGCCTTCGTCGGCGCGATCGTGCCCACCCGGCTGTCGAACTCGACGACGGCATCCGTGTTTTCCCGGATGTTCGCCACCGAGAACGCCGAGCCGGGGAGCATCACGACGCCCAACGCGGCCACGCACGCAGCCGCGCCCAGGAATCTGACTCGCATCTCCCTCCCCTTGTCCGAAGAAACGACGTTCTCCTCGACGGAGAACGGGCCGATCTTCAAAGGCCCATCGAGGGAAGTCAAGCGACTTCGTCTGCGAATTTCGCTGCGAGGCGTGAAAGGAGCACGTTCTGGATTCCGCCCATTTCCGCCGGTTTCCGGCCCGGAGATCTCCCATTTGCAGCGAGAACGTGCGATGATCGCCGTCGCGACGCGGGCAATGCTGCCTGGGGAGGGGAGCCCCGCGCGCGAGGACAAAGGAGGGTTCAGTGCGTAGAGCAATCATCGTCGCGGTCGCTGCGACGACGGCGCTGACGGTCGCCGCGCTCGCGGCTGCGAGGCCGGCCGGGCCTCGGGCGGCGACGTACGTCGTCGTCTACGAGACCGGCGTCTCGAAGGCGTCTGCTCGGGCGGCGATCCGCGCGGCCGGCGGCACGCTCGTCCGCGAGAACGCGAAGGTCGGAGTGGCGACGGTCAGGACGAAGAACCCGTCGTTCCTGCTGGACGTCTCGAGCGACGCGGCGATCCTGGGTGCGACGAGGAACCGTCCCGTCGGCCGGATCGCGCCGGTTGTGAAGCCGAAGATCGACGCCGCACAGATGCGGCAGGTGCGGAGGACGCTGCGAGGCGTGAGCAAGGCGCGTCGACTCAAGCTCGCGGGCTCCCACCGTGACGCCGAGCCGCTTGCCGGCCTGCAGTGGGACATGCAGATGATGCACGCGACGCCCACGGGCTCGTACCAGGTGGAGCGAGGTGACAAGAAGGTCCTGGTCGGCATTCTCGACACGGGCGTCGACGGGACCCACCCCGACATTGCCCCGAACTTCTCGAATGCCCTCAGCAGGAACTTCACGACCGACGTCCCCCTCGTGGATGGTCCTTGCGCAGACGAGCCCGACGGATCCTGCTCGGACCCGGCGAACGTCGACGAGAACTCGCACGGCACGCATGTCGCGAGCACGATTGCCTCACCGATCAACGGGCTGGGGATGGCCGGGGTCGCGCCGCAGGTGACGATCGTGAACATCCGAGCCGGTCAGGATTCGGGCTATTTCTTCCTGCAGCCGTCGGTCGACGCATTGACATATGCGGGCGACATCGGGGTCGACGTGGCCAACATGAGCTACTTCATCGACCCCTGGTGGATGAACTGCGCGGCGAACCCGGCCGACTCGCCGGCCGCGCAGGCGGAGCAACGGGCGATCATCGCGGCCACGCAGCGCGCGCTCGACTACGCGCACGCTCACGGGGTCACGCTGATCGCGGCCGAGGGGAACGAGCACGCCGACCTCGGGAAGCCGACGACGGACGTGCTCAGCCCGGACTTCCCGCCGGGCGTGGCGTACA
>DASTCG010000147.1:0-8971 GCA_035711385.1 Gaiellaceae bacterium | reverse complement strand
GAGGAGATCGAGCGGAACTGCGTCGAGCTGGGCGCCGAGGGCCGGCTGATCAGGATGCGGCTCACCGAGCTGCTCGGCGACGTCCCGGGGCAGAAGGCCGCGGTCGTCAACGACTACCACGCTGCGGGCGCCGGGCCGGAGGCCGTGCTGGCGCAGGAGGGCGTCGCGGCACTCAGCTACCACGAGCTGCTCGAGTTCGAGCGGCTCGCGGAGCTCCTCGGCTACCCGCGCACGATCAACCCGCTCGATCACTCCGTGTCCCCGCGCGGCTACCGGGTGCTCTCGAACATCCCGCGCCTGCCCGCGAACGTGATCCAGAAGGTCGTCGCGGACCTCGAGGGCCTGGACGCGATCGTCCGCGCCTCTCAGCGCGACCTCGAGGCCGTCCAGGGCGTGGGCACCGCGCGCGCCCGGGACATCCGCGAGGGGCTCCGCCGGCTGCAGGAGCACAACCTCGTGGACCGGTACCTGCAGCTGTAGGCCGCTCGGAGCAGGGATTTTTCAAAAAAGTGGCCGATTTGCGGGACTTTTGATACACTCCTAACCACTGCGCCGGGGGCGTTTACGCCGTCGGCGTCTTGCCGAGTAGACCCGCGACCCGTAGGGGAGGAAGGCTTGTTCAAGGTCGGCGACAAGGTGGTGTATCCGCACCACGGAGCAGGCACGATCGTCAAGAAAGAAAAGCGCGTCGTCTTGGGGGAGAAGCGCGAGTACCTGACGATCAAGATCCTTCACAACGACATGACCGTCAACGTCCCGTGCGCGAACGCCGAGAAGGTCGGCCTGCGGCGCGTGATCGACGAGGAGATGGTCAAGAAGGTCACCAAGGCGCTGACGGGCGGCGGCACGGCAATGCCGAAGAACTGGAATCGCCGCTTCAAGCACAACCGCGACAAGATGAAGACCGGCGACATCTTCGAGCTCGCCGAGGTCGTGCGGAACCTCTCCCTGCGCGACCGGGACAAGGGTCTCTCGACGGGCGAGAAGCAGATGTTCGTGAAGGCCAAGAAGATCCTGATCAGCGAGCTCATGTACGCCAAGGGCATGGACGAGGAGGAGACGGCCGAGTGGCTCGACGGCGTGCTCGTCTCCGACGTCGGCGCCAAGAAGAAGACGCGCGCCAAGGCCGGCGCGGCCGCGTAGCTCCGGCCACGCAGTGAGCGTCTGGGCCGTCATCGTCGCGGCTGGACGCGGCGAACGGCTGGGCCTGGACCGCCCGAAGGCGTTCGCGAACCTGCGCGGGCGGCCGCTCCTGGCCGAGAGCCTGGAGCGCCTGGAGGAGTCCGAGTGGATCGACGCGATCGTGGTCGCGGCTCCGCAGGACTGGGAGGAGCCGACGATCCTCCTCGCCGAGGAGCTCGGATGCGGGAAGGTGGTGGAGGCGGTGACGGGTGGTGAGACGCGCACGTCGTCCGTCCGTGCCGCGCTCGCCCATGTCGGCGAGGAAGCCGCCGTCGTCCTCGTTCACGACGCGGCCCGACCCGTCATCCCGAAGGACGTGATCGACCGTCTCCTCACCGCGCTCAACGAGGGCTGGGACGGGGCCGTCCCGGTCCTGCCGCTCCCGGACACCGTCAAGCGTCTCGACGGCGACCGGGTGGTCGAGACCGTGAACCGAGAAGGGCTCGTGCTCGTCCAGACGCCGCAGGCCTTCGTGGTGCCGACGCTCCGCGACGCGCTCGCGGAG
This sequence comes from Gaiellaceae bacterium, assembly GCA_035711385.1. Classification (GTDB taxonomy): domain Bacteria; phylum Actinomycetota; class Thermoleophilia; order Gaiellales; family Gaiellaceae; genus JACDAN01. Next base: position 7,284 of record DASTCG010000147.1, on the reverse strand, counting down.
AACGACGAGGGAACCGATTGCGCGTCCCTGGTGGAGGCTCGCGGAGGCCGGATCAAGGCGGTGCCCGGCGATTCGGGGCTGCTCAAGGTCACCGAGCCCTCCGACCTGGAGACGGTCGAGCGGCTGCTCGCACCCGCGTGATCGTCGACTACCACCTGCACCTTCGGGCATCCGACGAGTCGATCGACCACACGTTCGAGGCCGTCGAGCGCTTCGTCGAAGCCGCGGCCGCAACTGGAGTGGATGAGATCGGCTTCAGCGAGCACGTCTACTACTTCGCACAGACGCGGTCGCTGTGGACGGTGCCGTACCACCTCGATCGCTGCGTGTACGACCTCGAGCCGTACGTCGACGCGGTCACCGAGGCCAAGCGGCAGGGAATGCCGGTGAAGCTCGGCATCGAGGTGGACTACGTGCCCGGGCGCCAGCAGGAGACGGCCGAGCTGCTCGCTCCGTACCCCTGGGACTACGTCCTCGGCTCGATCCACTTCGTCGACGGCGCCGGCATCGACGGCGAGCCGACGCTGATTGCCGAGGTAGGACTCGAGGAGGCGTGGCGCCGCTACTACGAGGCGCTCGGCTCCGCCGCCCGCAGCGGCCTCTTCGACAGCCTCGCGCACCCTGATCTCGTGCGGATCCACGGACCCGAGATCCCCTGGGACTGGGGTGAGGTCGCGGCTTCGCTGGACGGCGCCTGCCTCGAGGTCTCGAGCGCCGGCCTGTACAAGCCGCATGGCAAGCTCTATCCGAACCCCGAACTGCTGGGCGCGGCACGAGCGCGGGGTAGCGCGATCACCCTCGCCTCCGACGCGCACGTCCCGGAGAACGTCGGGCGCGACCTGGACAAGGCCGTCGAGCACGCGCGATCCGCCGGGTACGAGACCATCACCGTCTTCGACGCGCGGCGGGGTCGACAGGAGCCGCTCTCGTGACGAGGGCGGTCTTCTTCGACGTCGGCGAGACGCTCTTCGACGAGTCTGGGCTCTGGGAGCGGGCGGCCGACCGTGCAGGCGTGCCGCGGTTCACGTTGATGGGGATCCTGGGCGGCCTCGCCGCCCGAGGCGAGCGCCATTCGCGGGTCTGGGAGCTCCTCGGCGTCGAGCGTCCCGGGTCGACGTTCATGGCGGGAGAGCTGTATCCGGACGCACTGCCGTGCATCGCAGCACTGCGCGCGCGGGGCGTGCTCGTCGGAGCGGCGGGCAACACGTCACCCGAGGTCGAGGAGATGTTGCGGCGCGAGGTGGATGTCGTCGGCTCGAGCGCCCGCTGGGGCGTCGAGAAGCCGGCGCCCTCCTTCTTCCGGAGGATCGTCGATGACAGCGGTCTGCCGCCCGGCCAGATCGCTTACGTCGGTGACCGCGTCGACAATGACGTCGAGCCTGCGCTCGCCGCCGGCATGAAGGCCGTGCACCTCCGGCGGGGACCGTGGGGCTACCTCCACGACCCTCCGGCGGAGGCAATTCGGATCGCCTCGCTCGCAGAGTTGCCGGCGGCGCTGGGTGTCTAGGCTGCGGATCGGTCTCGGCGTCGACGCCCACATGTTCGATGCGGGCGTGCCGCTCGTCCTGGCTGGGGTCGAGTTCCCCGGCGTGCCGGGGCTCGCCGGCCACTCCGACGGCGACGTGATCACGCACGCGCTCATCGACGCGCTGCTAGGCGCGGCGAACCTCGGCGACATCGGGTCGCTGTTTCCCTCCGATGATGCGGAGCTCGGCGGCATCTCGTCGCTGCTCCTCCTCAGCCGCGCGTACGGAAAGGTGCACGACGCCGGCTACGAGCTCGCGAACGCACACTGCGTCCTCGTCGGGGAGCGCCCGCGGATCGCAGCACGGCGTGGCGAGATGGGCCGGCGGCTCGCGGAAGCCCTAGGCGTCGATGCGGAAAGGATCGCGATCTCCGCCACGACGACCGACCGGCTCGGCTTCACCGGCCGGCGGGAGGGACTGGCCGCACAGGCCGTCGCGCTACTGCGGCAGCCGGACTAGCCCGTCGCCGATCTCGACGAGCCCGTCGCGTCCGAGCGAGGCGACGGCCTCCGCGTCGAGCGCGTGGGTCTCGCCCGCCGCGACGAGGCGAAGCATCTCGGCGCGGCGCTGCCGGAAGGAGCCCTCGAAGCGCGACTGCCTGCGGAGCGGCTCGTAGCGGCGCCCGCGCGACGTGCAGCCCTCGGCGAGCGGGCAGATCCCGCAGCGGGGCACGCGCGCCAGGCAGATCTCGCGGCCGAGATCCATCAGCGCCTCGGCGGCGGCTGGCCCGAACTCCGCGCCCGTCCGCTCGAGCACGCGCCGGACGTTGGTGTCCATGGGCAGCACGGCCTCTCCCCACGCGAACCGTCGGATCGCCGCCGCGGTGTAGGAGCCGACGCCCGGCAGCTCCGTCAGATCGTCAGGCCAGCCGCTCGCCGCGACGACCCGGGCCGCCCGGTGCAGGTTCACCGCCCGCCGGTTGTACCCGAGCCCTTGCCAGGCGAGGATCACCTCGTCGAGCCGAGCCGCCGCGAGCGTCTCGACCGACGGCCACCGCTCCACCCAGGCCTCGAACCGGGGCACGACGCGCGCCACCTGCGTCTGCTGGAGCATCACCTCGGAGACGAGCACCGCGTAGGGGTCGCGCCGCCGACGCCAGGGCAGGTCGCGCGCGTTTCCCGCGAACCAGGCGAGCAGCTCCGCCTCCACGACCGCGAGCGTAGAGCAGCAGGCGGAAGTCAGGCGGCGCCGGCGAGCTCGAGGTCACCTGTGGCGCCGCCGGCCCGGCTCGTCTGCCCGCGCGTGACCGTCCTCACGATCCAGATCGCGAGGATTGCGGCCGCGACGTCGATCGAGTCGGCCGCCGCGTACACGGCGGCGCTCGCCTGGAGATCGTCCGCGGTATCGCCGCTCCACGTGAGCCTGGCCCCCATGTTCGAGATCCAGTTCGAGAGCAGGAACAGCACCCACCAGAGCGTCAGCAGCGACGAGGCGTCTGAGCGCTCGTCCTCCGTAGCCCGCCAGATGTCGTTCGCGATCTGCTTCGGTCGCCAGAGGTTGAGGATCGGGACGAACCAGCCTCCGATCGCCCATCCGGTCCCGTACCGCCGCCTGCCGCCGAGCGGCTCGACGTTCTCGTACGCGCGCTTGAACCAGCGGATGAAGACCACAGCCGTTGCGATCAGGAGCAGGAACTGGACGATCCCGATCAGCCCCTGGCGGAGGTCGTTCGCATTCGCCTCGTCCAGTGTGTACTCCCTGCCGAGGAGCTGATACTCGGCGTAGTCCGACCCGACGGCGACGAGATCGACGATCACGACGACGAGGAGCGCGACCTGGGCCCAGCGCGCCCTCGAGCCGAGAACTTCGACGTCCGGCCGGCTTTCGTTCGAGCTCGCCACTACGTCGGAAGTAGACACCCCGGCTCTTTCAGCCCCCTGTCTCGCCGGTGAAGCGCCACTTACGCCGTCGTCGCGACGCTACTTCTCGACCTGGAAGAACAGTAGGCCGTGGTCGGAGAGCCTTCGCACCCACTCGAGCCGCTCCGCCGGATCTGCGATCTTCGGCCACCCTCGAACGGATACCTCCCCGCCGACGAACTTCTTGAAGCGAAGATGGTCGCGGGCGACCACGAAGTCGAGGTTCGACGGCTCGATGGTGCCGCCGCCCCACCACGTGTTCGGCTCGTCTTTTTCCAGCACCTTCATGCCCTTCCGCTTCGCGCCCTGCTCGAGCTTCCGGAGCTCCTGGGCGGCGACGATGTCCCGCTCGCGGACGTAGCGGTACTGCATGCCCATCATGTTGAAGTCGCCGAGGAAGATGTAGTTCGCGGGCTTCTCCTCGGCGGCCCTGTCGAGCACCTTGGTGAAGTCGAGCGCCCGCTCGAGCATGTCGTCGCGCAGGCCGAGGCCGCGCGGGTCGGTTCCGCTCTTCGTGTGAAGGAAGAGCAGTGGGTACGTCTTCCCTTCGACCTTGAGCGTGAGGAGAGCCCCGGGGCGCAGCAGCGAGACGCCGGACCGGAACTCGGTCTTCTGCGTGAAGAAGGCGGTCAGGTTCGACCGGACGCCGAGCAGGATCTGCTGCACCTGCTGCCCCTCGGTGATGTGGAACGTGTAGCCCGGCATCATCGAGGTAAGCGCGTCGAAGACCTGCTTTCCCTCCACCTCGTACAAGGCGAAGACGTCCGGCTTCTGCTCGTTCAGGAACCCGACGACGTCCCCCACGCGCGACTGCACCCCCTGGCTCTTGAAGTGCTCGACGTTCCAGGAGGCGACGGAGAACGCCTTCGCCATCAGGAGGCCTCGGCGTCGAGCAGGCCGAGGAAGCGAGCCACCGCTGCGGTCCGGGTATTCACCCCGAGCTTGGCGTAGACGTTCTCCAGGTGCTTGCGGACGGTGCTTGGTGCGAGCCACAGGAGCTCGGCGATCTCCGGGTTCGTCTTTCCTCGCGCGACCCAGGCGAGGATCTCCCGCTCGCGGGCGGTCAGCTCGACCTCGAGGCGCCGTTCTTGGAGGACAAGCGCGCCGTTCGACCGCTCGATGGTCAGCTCTCGGTCGTCGCGCAGCGCTTTCAGCGCCGTTGAACCGCTGTCGAGCCAGCGGGCGACCTGGGCAGGCAGCCGGGCACCGCTTTCCCCAAAGAAGTCCGCGAGGAGTCGCAGCGCCGGCGGGGCAGCGAACTCGACGTCGCCGCCGGCGCCGAGGAGGACGATCCCGCGGGGCTCGGACTCCGACGCCGACTCGAGCGCCGCCAGTGCGGAGGCGAGCAGGCGACGGGTTCGCGCTGCCCGCCACAGCCGCGAGAAATGCGGTGACAGGAGGTCGAGGACCAGCCGGTCGCGCGTCGTGAAATCGCGGCCGGCGTTCCGGTTGAACATGAAGGTCCTTGCATGCCAAGGAGGTGATGGGAGCCGGACTTTGAGCTCGTGCTCGATTCCCCACGGCCGGAAGTACTCTGCGAAGTAGCGGTTCTTGCGCAACTCGCTGCGAGTGGTCACATCGGAGAGCCGCAACGCTCTGAAATGTCCATCTCGTCGCCACCGCTGGCAGACGGGGTGCTCGTTCATCAGCTCCCAGTCGTGATCCTCGATTTGGTCGGATCCGTCCTGCTCGTCGCTCGGGCGCTGCAAATAGAACAGCGAGCGCCGGCGTACGTGGTCGACTTCGGTGTAGGTCACCCAGTCGCCCTCGATCAGGTGACCGAGCTCCGTGAGGAGCTCACCCGTGAAGGGTTCGTCCCCGCCGATCGTTTCCGCCTCGGCGACGAACCGGAGCAACCGCTCTGCATCGCCTGTCGAGAGCGTCGGCATGCCCTAGCTCGCCTCCGCGTCGACCATGCTGAGAAACCGCGCGACCGCGGCCGTTCGCGTGTTGACGCCGAGCTTTCCGTAGACGTTCTCGAGGTGCTTCCGGACTGTGCTCGGAGCAACCCAGAGAAGCTCGGCGATCTCGCAATTCGTCTTGCCCCGTGCGACCCACGCCAGAACTTCCTGCTCTCGGCCGGTCAGCCGTGCAGCGATTCGCTCCTCGCGGAGAAGCAGTGTCTGCCGGTCGCGTTCCACGACCAGGCGCCGACCGTCCCGTCGACGCAGGAGAGGTTCGGCGGAGCCCGACTGCACCCAGTCCTCGATCTCCGGCGGCAGCCGTCGTCGCCACTTCGCCGAAAAGAATTCACGGAGCAAGCGTCTTGCCTTCCGTGATGCGAAGTCGATGCATCCTGCCCCGTCCAGCAGGATCACGCCGCGAGACCCGTTACCGGGCGTGCGATTCAGCTCGGAGAGCGCAGCGTGGAGCAACCGTCGCGTCCGGGCCTGCCTCCAGAGTCGTGTCAGGTGCGGCTGCAGCGTGTCGAGGACAAGGCGATCGCGCTCGCCGAAGTCCCGCGCGTCGAAACGGTCGAAATGGAACGTTCTCGGCAGCCAGCGAGAGTGGGTGATCCGGACCTCCAGCGAGTGCTCGACGCCGTATTGCTGCAGCCATTCGTACAGGAGTGAACGGCGGAGCTCGCCTCGCGAGAGAAAGTCCGAGATCTTGAGCGCTCCTACGTGTCCGCTTCTATGCGCCGCGCGCACCGGATGCGTGTCCGCGATCTCGTGCCAGAGCGGGTCGGGGAAGGGGATGCCGTACTCGTCGCCCGGTCGTTCGACCTCGACGAGCAAGATCGTCCGTACCTCGTCGAGCTCGCTGTAGGCAATCCAGTCCGCCTGAACGAGCCGGCCGAGGTCGGTCAGGACGTCCGGCGTGAACGGCTGGTCGCCGCCGACGCCTTCCGCGTCGGCAACGAAGCGGAGCAGCCGCTCCGCATCGCCTCCCGAGAGCGTTGCCACAGCCGCTCAAAGATACGACGAATGTCGAATGGACTCCACCCCGCGAAGGGTCGAGCCTCTCTGGTAACCCACGAGGAGGTTCGAGTACATGTTCAAACATGCGTTAGCCGCTGCGCTGGCCGGCTTTGCGGCGCTCATCGCCCCGGCGGTGGGCTCGGCAGACACGGTGACGCAGTGGAACCAGAACGCGGCGACCGCGCTCTACGTCACCGCCGCGCAGCCGCCGAACGTGTCCGTCCTGCACATGGCGATGGTGCAGGGCGCCGTGTACGACGCCGTCAACGCGATCGACGGCGGGCATGAGGGCTATCTGCTCACTTCACGGGTCGCGACGCCGACGGATTCGAAAGACGCCGCGGCCGCCACGGCGGCGTACAAGGTGCTCCTCAACATCGTTCCGGCCCAGCAGCCGGCGTTGCAGGCGCTGTACGACGCGTCGCTGGCGGGATTCCCCGATGGCTCGGCCAAGACACGAGGCATCGCCGTCGGCAACGCTGCAGCGGCGGCGATGATCGCGGCGAGAACGGACGACGGACGGTTCGGCGCCTTCCGGTTCGTGAACGGAACGATGCCGGGAGAGTGGCGTCCGGTCCTGCCTGCGTTCGGCAGCGATCCGAACGCGTGGGTCAAGGACGTGAAGCCGTTCCTGATCGAACGGGCGTCGCAGTTCAGGTCATCCGGGCCGTACGACCTCGACAGCCGGCGCTACGCGAAGGAGTTCGACGAGGTGAAGTCCGTCGGCTCGCTGAACAGCACGAGGCGGACAGACGATCAGACGCAGGCGGCGCTCTACTGGAACGAGAACCCGCCCAGGACGTGGAACCGAATCGTCAACAGCATTTCCGCTTCCAAGGGACTCTCGCTCGTCGACAACGCCCGGCTCGTCGCCGAGGTGTACCTGACGGCGGCCGACGCCTTCATCGCCGTCTGGGACGAGAAGGCGCACTACTCGTTCTGGCGGCCGATCACGGCGATCCGAGAGGCGAACACCGA
>DASTCG010000146.1:0-10866 GCA_035711385.1 Gaiellaceae bacterium | reverse complement strand
AGCCGTGCGAAGGCGTCCCGTGCCTCCGGATCGGCGTCGAAGGCCCGAGCGAGGTCGCGTGGAACGCGCACGCGGCGCGGCTCGGTGTCGAGCTCCATCACGACCTGCACTCGGTCGGGAGCGTCGACGCCGGCTGCGGCTTTCACCGCTCGGTTGACGACGACATGGCCGACGCCGCCGTAGACGCCCGGCGTCGTGCGCCAGGTATGGCCGCGAATCGTCACCCTCACGGGAGGACGGGCGCGACCGAACGCCTCCTTGAGATCGAACGGCACGCGAAACATCGTCGCCGTCTTTCCGACCCGCTCGAGCTCGACCGTGAAGCGTTTCGTCGGCACGGTGCCAACATACGCGTCGGCGTGTCGCGTTAGGGTCGGGCTGATGCTGATCGCGCAGCTCTCGGACGTCCATGTCGGCGGTGCGCGCTACCGCGAGGAGCTGCTGCGCACGGCGATCGAGGAGATCAACGCGGCCGAGCCGGACCTCGTCGTCATCGCCGGCGACCTCACGGACGACGGGTATCCCGACCAGTACCCGCTCGCCGAGACGGAGTTGGCCGCGATTGCCGCCGAGGAGGTCGTCCGTGTCCCTGGGAACCACGATGCGAGGAACGTCGGCTACGTGCTCTATGAGGACACGTTCGGCGCCCGCGACTCGCGGCGCCGCTTCGAGTGCGCCGGGCTCGATGTCGCGCTCGTCGGAGTCGATTCGTCGAAGCCCGATATCGACGAGGGCGAGATCGGCCGCGAGCACTACGGCTGGATCGAGGAAGGCTTCGCCGACGACACCGACCTGCGGGTCTTCGTATGCCACCACCACCTGGTTCCGGTGCCGGGAACCGGCCGCGAACGGAATCAGGTGCTCGACGCGGGCGACGTCCTCGCTCTGCTGCGCCGCTGCGGCGTCGACCTCGTCCTCTCCGGTCATCGCCACGTTCCGTACGTCTGGCCGCTCGCGGGGATCCTGCTCGTTCACTCCGGCACCGTGTCGACGCTCCGAACACGCGGCTTCCCGCATCCCGCGTACAACCTCGTCCGCATCGAGGGCAGGCGGATCGCGGTGGAGCTCTGCGTTCCCGGCGGGGAACGGTGGAGCCTCGGCGACTACCCTCGCGACTGGCCTGCGGAGCTCGCCGCGAGGGAGAGCGACCCGTTCATCCGCCCGCAGCGGGGCGTCTCGCTGGCGGACGACCAGCCGACTTCCTCAGACGGCTGAGGAATGCGATGCGCGGCGAGCTCGCGCTCCGGGGGCCGCGACTCGTGATCGAGTCGCAGCCCCTCTCGCCTTTCGCTACGGCAGCGTCAGAAACTGGCCGTAGAACGCCCTTGCAGCGGGAATGTCGAGCCTGCTGTTGATGTCCTCGGACCGACAGATCCTGTCTCCGCCGAACTGGAGCGCGACTGCGGTGTTCGTCCCGTGGATGAACTTCGGCGAGCCCGAGTCTCCGAAGCAACTACCGCCGTTGCCGTCCTGTGAGTCGGAGTTCATGTTCAGCTTCAGGTAGGCCTGAGTGAGGCCCTTGTAACGCGAGGTCGAGAACATGCGTCCCGGAGGCGCTTCGTACCGCGGTGCCCCTTGCTTGAAGAATGGCATGACTCCGTAGCCGACGTTGTCGAACACCGTGCCGGGCTGGAGACCGCCGTTCGCGGCGAGCTGCGAGAGCAACCCGGCCGTCGGGAACCGAATCGGCGCCAGTCCGGCCGGCACGCTGTCGAGGAGGACGACGGCATAGTCGTGTGCATCCGACCGTTGCTGGAGGGCGGCCGGATCGAATGCGATCGCGGTTGCCCGATGCCAGGTGTTCGTGCTCGTCACGACGCCGGTCTCCACGTCGAACGTGGCGTCCGAGTCGAAGGTCACCCAGAGCTGGTTCGCGGCGATGCCCGCGTCGGGAGTCCACGCCACGCAGTGGGCGGCGGTCACGAACACTTTGCTGGCCGGTTGGCCGGTTCGTGGCCCGCCGTACGAGCCCGAACAGTTCGCATACCGAACGAGCTGGCCGCCCTCCTCGAATCCGATCGCCAGCATCCCGACGTTCGGATGCCCGTTCCCGTCCGGAACCCCGTTGCCGATGGCGCCGGCAACTCCGGCCAGCGCGACTGCGGCGGCGGCGAGCACAGCGATGACAATTGCTCGAAGTCTCGTCATTGACGCCTCCCTCCCCCCGCTTTGTCGTCCTCGACCCTAGTGGGCTCCCGGAGCGATCACAACCAGGCCCGGCCGAAGAGCAGACGGTCGGCTATTCGTTCGCCCTCGCGCGTTGGTCACGCGTGAGAGGGCGATGGCCCATCCACGCCGGAACGACGCCGTGCGCTGCAACGACGCTGCACGCCGTAAGATCCGATCAAGTGGCCCAGTCAGAGGACACGGCAGCGATCGCTGCTCAACTGGCGGACCTGACCCGCGCTGTGGAGACAATGGCGCGCCAGCTTGGCGCCGTTCGCGAGCGTGCGGATACACAACAGGAACGCATTGACCTCGCGGCGAGAGAACTCGCCGAGGTCAGCGCCCGTCTGCAGGCTGCCGCGAATGCGCTCCGCGAGTCAATCTGACCTCGCTCGGTCTGAGTCAGCTCAGGGTCTTGTCATGAAGATCGGCGCCACGTAGCTCGGTCGCCAGCGCGCCGGAGGTGGACTCGGGTGAGGTCCCGCACGGGGCTGGTCGCCATCGGCCTCATCGCTTTAGGTCGGGTATCGTCGGCGGCCCTGGATCAGGGCGTGGTTGAGCATCGTTTCGTGGTCATCCTCACGCGCAACCACGACGGACTTGTTCCAAACACCGGGATAGGCGACCCGCTCGCTGTACAGCTGAGTTCGAAACCGTTCCTTGTAGACCCGGGGAAGCTCGTCGCCGGCGCCGTACATACGCCGGCCTCCGTCGCTCCCGCGGATGACGGCGACGAGCTCGCGGGTCTGCTCGTAGTCATCGGCTGCGACGAACTCTGCGAGCGGCTGCTGCGGGGAGCCGCTGCTCAGGAAGGCGACGACGTATTTTCGGTTACGTCCCCACTTGTTCTGACGGACCGTTTCGCCAAGACCGATGTGAACCGCACCTTCGGCGCGCGTCGTCCCGAGGAACACTCGGTAACGCGAGTACTGCTCGCGCTCTTCCGGCCACTGGTAGGAGTCGCCTTCGCGCTCCCGCAAGACCCGCCAATCCTCCGCGAGATCCGCCTTCGAGCCATGAGCTGGAGCGGCTTCCGCGCTAGCTGCGCCATCGGCACCAACCGGCTTGATGATCGGGCTGGGGAAGCCCGCGCGCGCAAGTTGAATGAGCAACGGGCCGAGCTCCCCGTCGGGAATGTCCTGGACGGTGATGGAGAAAGGGGACATCGGAGCTATTATACGTAGATAAGGTAGACAACGTAGATACGTAATCCAACGTAGCCACGAAGTCTGATAGACTCTGGATGCGCCAGAAACCAGAAGGAAGCCGTCGAGGCTCCGAACCTGCTCTTCGACTGTCACGCCGGGCCTGAGTGCACCAGGCGAACTCAATCGAGTTCCCCGCCCTGAACGACGAGAGAGGAGCACGAGATGCATGCCACGATCAGACGGTACGAGGGCGTCGACGAGAGTCGCACCGACGAGCTCGTCACAAACGTCGGCGAGAAGCTGCTGCCCCGCCTGAGCAAGCTGCCGGGCTTCGGCGGCTTCTACCTCATCGAGGCCGGTGACGGCGTCATGAGTTCGATCGGCTTCTTCGACTCACCGGCGCAGGCCGACGAGTCGACGCGCCTCACAACCAGCTGGGTGCGCGAGGAGAAGCTGGAGGAGGCACTCCCGAATCCGCCGAAGATCACCGGCGGCGAGGTCATCGTCCACAAGACGAACGGCCTCGTCCGGGTCTAGGTTCGCAGGCCTCCACGGGAAGGCCCGCCCCCCGGGCCTTCCCACTGCCCAGACATCTCCGCTCCGATCTGGCACTTCAGTACCTGGTTCCGTCCACGCCTTGCTGAGTCAGCCGCCCAGCGAGGCCGGCTCAAGAGGGAGGCCGTCATGGCCGAAGCACTATCAAGAGACCAAACGCTCGAGCGGATACTCGACGAGAAACTCGCGCAGGGCTACCGGATCGAGTCTCACAACGACACCCAGGCCGTGCTTTCGATGAGGGGTCGGCGCCGTTTCTTCAACTTGTTTGGCGGCGAGGACCAGCGCTACCGGCTGTCCTTCGACGAACAGGGCCACGCGAGCAGCCGAAGGATCGTGGTGGGGGCCGACTAGTACAGCGACACCCGGGACGCGATGCTCGACGCGGGGAATGCGCGCCCAAGCGGTCGGAGAAGAGGAAGTCATGATCGAATCCGGCCGGAAGCACCCGCCCGTTCGACTTTCCGTGGAAGCTCGCCACTCCCGTCTGGGAGCTTCAACCGCGCCGGGATGGTTCGAGCGGCGTCGCCGCAGCCCTTCCCAACCTCGCCGAGCCTGCGGCGGTCGCCCACTTCCCTGACCTCATGAACGAGGCCGCTAGCAGAACGGTCTAGCCGGACTTCTCTCGGGCCGGGCGATGCGACGCGGGGCTCCGAGGACGTCCTTGCGCTTTCGGTACGGGGATCTCCGTCTTCTGAGTCGGTTCCCGCTTGGACGCCCCGCCCTCGTTCTCCCAGCGTGCGAGGCTGCGGGCGTCGTCTTGCGTCGGCTCTTGTCGCTGTCTGCTCACTCGTGAGGAGGTTAGCGCTGGCTGCTTTCGCGCGAAAACGAGGATCCGCGAAAAACGAAGATCCCTCGATCCGATATACACAGGACGACATCGCGGTTCGCGTACCGTCCCACCATGTCCCTGTGGCTTGCCCGGCACGGCGAGACGGAGGAGAACGCGGAGGGGCGGATCCTTGGACGGCGCGATCCGCCGCTCAGCCCGGCGGGGGTCACCCAGGCCGAGGCGCTCGCCGGACGCCTGCAGGATGCCGGTGTCGTGGCGGTGTGGACCTCGCCGCTGCGGCGCGCGCGGGAGACGGCGGAGGTCGTGGGGCGGACCCTGGGGGTTGAGCCGGTCGTGCTCGATGAGCTCGTTGAATCAGATCGCGGGGACTGGGAGGGCCGGCGGATCGTGGACCTTGCGGAGGAGAGCCCCGACCTGCACGCGGCCTTCATCTCCGGCGATCCCTCGTTCCGGTTCCCGGGCGGTGAGTCGATCGCCGAGCAGCGCGCGCGCACCAGGGCGGCGCTCTCAGAAGTCAGGGCCGGGCCGTCGCCGGCGCTCGTGGTCGCACACGCCGGCACAATCCGCGCCGCGCTGGCGGACTCCGGGGCGTCGGTGCCCGCAGAGTCCGCGCTGGCGCACGGCGCGGTGCTGGAGCTACCGCTCTAGAAGACGCGAGCCGCGATCTCGGCCGGCGCCTCGAACAGCCCCTTGAGCTCGTCGTCGACCTTGACGAGGGTCACCGATGCTCCTGCCATGTCGAGCGACGTGCAGTACTCGCCCACGTAGGAGCGCCACACATTGACGCCGCGCTCCTGCAGCTGCTCGTGCGCGCGCCCGTACAGGATGTAGAGCTCCGAGATCGGCGTGCCGCCGAGGCCGTTGATCATCAGCGCGACCTCGTCGCCCGACTCGTAGGGCAGGTCGGTGACCACCGCCTCGAGCATCTCGTCGATGATGTTGTTGGCGGTCGTCAGCTTCTCGCGGCGACGGCCGGGCTCGCCGTGGATGCCGACGCCCATTTCGATCTCGTCGTCGCCCAGCTCGAACAGCGGTGAGCCCTTCGCGGGAGGCGTGCAGGAGGTGAGCGCCATGCCCATCGACCGCGTGACAGAGTTGACGCGTTCTCCGAGGGCAACGAGCGACTGCAGATCGTCGCCGCGGTCCGATGCCGCACCGAGTGCCTTGATCACGAAGAAGTTGCCGGCTACGCCGCGGCGCCCGACCGTGTAGGTGGAGTCCTTGACAGCCACGTCGTCGTCGACGATTACCGTGCCGATCTCGATGTCCTCGGCCTCGGCGAGCTCACGGCCCATGTCGAAGGCCATTCTGTCGCCGGTGTAGTTGTTGATGATGTGCAAGACGCCCTTGGAGCTGTTCAGGAGCTTGCTCGTCTCGTAGACGTAGTCCGAAGGTGGAGCGGAGAAGACGTCGCCTGGGCAGGCCGCGTCGAGCATCCCGGGGCCGACCGCCATCACATGAGCGGGCTCGTGCCCGGAGCCCGAGCCCTGGATGATTGACACCTTGTCGTCACGCGGAACGTCCGTCCGCATGATCAGGTTGTACTCGGGCACGTAGCGCAGCTTGCCCGGATTCGCCAGCTCGATTCCCTTGAGCATCTCGGGAACGAACTGCTGCGGATCGTTGACGAACTTCTTCATGTAACTCCTCCTCTGCCCGGTCGCCCGGGCCTAGACGGTGGTGGGGCGCCAGGCGGCGCTGACGCGCTCGAAGAGCACCGCGATCGCTATGGCGCCGGCGTCGACGGAATCCCTGCTGCGCTCGCCCGAGTACGCGGCTCGGCCCTTCTTGGCGAGCATTCCCTTGGTCGCTTCGGCGCTCTCGCGCGCGGTCTCGGCGGCCGCCGCGAGGGCATCCGATGCGCTGGCGCCGCCCGCGAACTCCTGCTCCAGCCGGTCGGTTGCGGGGATTAGGGCGTCCAGCAGGGTCTTGTCGCCGAGGTCCGACTCCCCGCGCTGCTTGATTCCTTCGATCGCGGCGCGCAGCGCAGCGACCGCATCCTCTGCCGAAGGATCCGGACTGTCCTTGAGCGCCGTGCCGGCGCGCAGGAACGCGGTACCCCAGATCGGACCCGATGCCCCGCCGACACGACCCGACAGCACGAGCGCCGTCTTCTTCAGCAGACCGGAGATGTCTTCGTACTCCATCGCGTCCCAGTCGTCGACCACCTTGCCGAAGCCCCGGGCCAGGGAGTAGCCGAAGTCTCCGTCGCCGACCACAGCATCGAGGTCGCAGAAGTACTTCTCGTTCTCCACGGCTGTGTCGGCGATGGTTCGCACCAGTTGCTCGGCGTCGCGCAAGGCGGCATCGCTCATGTGACCTCCCTTGGGGCAGGGACCTGCAGGCACGCCTGAAGGTCGTCCAGTGTGATGTACGGCCCGGGTTCGGCGGGGCTTCGATTGGCGAGGACCTGAGCCGGTTCGTCCGGGTCGCCGAGGCTCGATACCACGAGCACGGCCTCCGAGAAGTCCTCGGCACCCGTGTAGCCGCTGACGGTGACGACGCAACGCAGGCCCGCGGCCACCGCCGCGAGGAGACCGTTGCGCGAGTCCTCGATGACGACCGTCTCGTGAGGGTCGGCCCCGGTGCGCTCCAGCGCCAGCAGGTAGATGCCGGGGTCGGGCTTTTTGGCCGGCACGATGTCGCCAGCCAGCACACTGAAGTGGGCTGCCTTCTCGTCGCCGACGGCGTGCTCGAGGGTGGCGCGCACCGACTCCTCCGCCGATGTGGAGGCGACCGCGAGTAGCCACCCGGCCGCGAGCGCCTCGTCGACGATGCGCGCCACGCCCGGACGGCCGGGCACTTGGCCGGCCTGAACGCGAGCCTTGTAGGCCGCGGTCTTCGTCTTGTGCCAGCGGGCAATCAGCTCCCTCTGGCCCTCGGGATCGGCCGGCAGGCCGTTCTCGCGCACGAACTCATCCGTCAGCAGCGACGCCATGCGCTCCTTCCCGCCGCCGATCAACAGCTTCTCGGCGTACTCCGACTCCGACCAGCGGACCGGCAGTCCCTCCTCCTCGAACGTCTCGTTGAACGCCGGCAGGTGCCCATAGCGCTCAGTGTCCGCGAGCACGCCGTCGCAGTCGAAGAAGAGCGCCGGCATCAGCCGCCTACGGCTGTGCGCGCCTTGCCCACGGAGCCGAAGGTCCGTATGTGCTCAATAGCCATCGCCCTCACCGCGTCGCTCGCGCTCTTCAGCAGGGAAGGGGGATCGTGCTTGGTGGGATTGGCCTCCAGGTACTCGCGGAAGGAGTCGACGAAGGCGATCTTCAGGGCTGTTGAGATGTTCACCTTGGCGCAGCCGCGCGAGATGAGATCCTTGAACTGCTCCTGTGACAGCCCGGTTCCGCCGTGCAGCACCTGGGGAATCGGCGCTCGCTCGACGATCGCGGTCACCCGCTCGGGCGTGAGCTTGGGGCTCGACGCATAAAGTCCATGCGCCGTTCCGATAGCCGGCGCGAACGCATAGACCCCGGTGTCCTCGATGAACTTCAGCGACACCTCGACCGGATGTACGTCGCCCGCCTCGTCGGAGCCCACGTCGTCCTCGACTCCCCTGACGCTCTCGATCTCACCCTCGACGTCCGCGCCGTATTCGCGCGCCTCCTCGACGACCTCGGCCGTCTGGCGGGTGTTCTCCTCGATGTCCAGATGGGAGCCGTCGAACAGGACCGAGTTCCAGCCCGTCTTCAGGCAGGTGGTCGCCCATTCGCGGTCGGGGCAGTGATCGAGGTGAAGAGTGATCGGCACGGGTGCATCGTCGGCCATAGCGCGGAACATCGCGTAGAGCACCTTGGCCCCGATCGACTTCACCGTCTTGACGGACGTTTGGACGATCAGGGGGGAGTCGAGCTCGGAAGCCGCGTCGATCACCGCCCGCAGGCTGACGTCGTCGACGACATTGAAGGCCGCGACGCCGTATCTCTCCTCGAAGGCGGGGTCGAGAATGTCTCTGAAGGCGACGACGGGCATTCGACCGCGCGAGCCTATCCGGAATCTGCCCCGGTGTGCTGCAAAGCCGCCGGGGCTTCGACTTCTAGGCGTTGTCCTAGCTGGCGAGATTCTGGTACCGCATCGGGCCAGCACCGTTTCGCCGCCGCCGAGCTGAAGGGCTGAAGGATCAGCTCGAAGAGATCGCCTTCGAGCTGTACGGGATCACGAGCCCGTCAGACCGGGGGAGAACCGCGTAGGGAACCCCCCAGCCGCCCACAGAGTCCGTCGTGGTGTTGCTGGCGAACTGATAGCTCAGCCGATGTGCTCGATCCCGTCGGGCAGGCCGACCCACGGGTGCATGCGGTTCTCCCACACCGAGACGCGCGGCGCGGGGAAGTTCGGGTCGGCGAACGCGCCGACCGGCACCGCGATGCGCTCCGGGTCGGTCCAGTAGTAGACGGTTGCGCCGCAGCGCGGGCAGAAGAAAAACGAGCGCTCCTCGCCCTCGTCGGAGATCCGCACGTACTCGGTCGCGTCCCCCTCAATCCGTACCTGCTCGCGGGGCCAGCGTGCCTGCATCCCGAACGCGCTCCCTGTGCGCCGCTGGCAGGCGAGGCAGTGGCAGATCGAGACCCTGACAGGGTCGCCCTCGGCCTCGACCGTAAGCTGCCCGCACGAGCAGGACGCACGCCGCGTCGCCATGTCGGGACGGTACCGCGCCGCTAGGAGCCGGGGCCCAGGTTCGGTCGCCGCGCGGTGTGCGCCAGGACGCTGAGAGCCCGCACGATCTCAGGCGTACCGCCTGGTGCAGCGCATCGAGCAGTTGCCAGACATCGAGCTAGACGGTCGGCCTAGCCCTGGTCAGATCACGGTATCGGCCTCGAGCGCGGCGAGGCCCTCGCACCAGATGTGGTGGGGGGCGTCGTCGGTCACCGCTCAGCGGTTGTGGTTGACGACTTCGACGTTATGCCCGTCGGGGTCCAGGACGAACGCGCCGTAGTAGCCGGGGTGGTACACGGCGCGCTCCCCCGGACCGCCGTGGTCCTCGTAGCCGGCGGCGAGCGCGGCGGCGTGGAACGCGCGCACCGTGCCGTCCTCGCGGGCGGGGAACGCGAGGTGGACGTGCTCCGTGAGCGGCCGCCCGTCGATCAGCGAGAAGCTGTAGTCCTCGCCCCTGAACTCCACGCGGTCGGGCTCGTCGTCCCCCAGCCGGATCCCGGCGTGGGGCGCGATGGTCGTGTAGAAGCGCTTGGACGCCGCGAGGTCGGCGACGCGGATCCACAGGTGGTCGATGCGGCCGTCGGGAACGGGGCGCGCCCGCTCGCCGTGCACTGCCTCGGCGCTGTTGCCGTCCGGGTCGAGCAGGAGCCCGCCGTAGTAGTCGGGTTCGTATTCCGTGCGCGGCCCGGGCGCGCCGCCGTCGCGGTACCCGGCGTCGATCCCCGCCTGCCAGAAGGCGTCCACGGCCGCGCGGCTCGGCGCGCGGAACCCGACGTGCAGGCCGCGGCTCAGCGGGTGCTCGCTGTCCGTGGGCCCGATGTCCCAGTCCTCCCACTCGACGAGCTCGGCGTCCGCGTGGCTGGGCTCGACCCCCAGCACGGAGAGGACGGTGCGGTAGAACCGCTCGGACGCGGCCAGGTCCGAGACGGCGATGCCGACGTGGTCGAACACCACGCCGAGGCTACCGTTGCGGGCATGCTCGATCGAGGCGACCACGGCGGCCAGCGCGTGACTTCGACGTGCCAGCGTCGGTAGAGACCAATCGGAGGTGTAGGGCGTGCGAAAGATCGTCGTCTATGAGTTGTTGTCCCTCGACGGGGTTGCCGAGGACCCAGATCGCTTCTTCGCCGACTGGGACGACGCGATGGACGCCAACCTTGCCGCTGTGATCGCGACACAGGACGCTGTCATTCTCGGCCGCCATAGCTACACCGAGTGGGCGCAGTTCTGGCCGAGCAGCCAGATCCAGCCATTCGCGACATTCATCAACGGGGTCACGAAGTACGTCGCGACCTCGACGCCCCTCGACCGAGACTGGGCCAATGCGACCGTGCTCGACGGCGGGCTGGTCGAATTCGTTCGGGATCTCAAGCAGCAGCGCGGAGGCGATGTCGGCGTTCACGCAAGTATCTCGGTCGCGCAGTCGCTGCTCGCCGCCGACGTTGTCGACGAACTCAAGCTCACGATCGGGCCGATGATCGCCGGCCACGGGCGACGGCTCCTCGACGGCTTGCCGCCGATCAAGCTCGAATCGATCGAGAGCGAGATCTCGCC
>DASTCG010000145.1:0-17436 GCA_035711385.1 Gaiellaceae bacterium | reverse complement strand
CCAGAGCAGCAGGTAGCCGAAGCGAGCGCCGCCCTGGATGTTCGTGGCGAAGTTGCCCGGATCGACGTAGGCGATCGCGGCGACGAACGCCGGCCCGAGCATGGCCAGCGTCGCCCGGAGGCGTCCCTTCGAGAGGAGCGTCTCCAGAGCGCTCGGCTGCAGCCGGGTCCCGAGGGCGATCGCTTCGCCCGGCGGCGTCATGACCGCGCCTCCTGCTCGTCTCGAGTGAAGTTAGGCACACCTAAATTGTAGATTCTCAGGCTCTAAAGGGAGAGGCTCGTCCGTGCAGGCTGGAGGGCAGCCGCGGGGCGAGCCATACTCACGACATGGCGAGCGACAAGCGAGACCGGCCCGGCCTCGGCGGCGCGGCCGGCCGCGCCGCGTTCTTCCCCGCCCGCGCAGCCGCGCGCGTGTGGCGCGGACGCCTGGAGGAGGCTGCGGAGGAGGTGCTCTCGGCACCCGAGATCTCGCGCGTGATCGACAGCGCGCTCGCCGGGCCTCTCCCCGAGGAGCTCGCTCACTCGCTCGTCCGTCACCGGGTGATCGAGCGTGTCGTCGCCGAGCTCGCGGCGAGCGGAGAGCTCGACCGCCTCGTCGCGCAGGCGCTGGCGAGCCGGCAGACCCTCGACCTGACCGACAGGGTGCTTGCCAGCGAGGAGATGCAGCGCGCGATCGGCCAGGTCGCTTCCAGCCCCGAGCTCCGGGAGGCGATGCGGAAGCAAACAGCCGGACTGGGCGAGGAGGTCGTCGCCGGGGCCCGCGCCGCCTCCGTACGGCTCGACGACCGGGCGGAGGGCCTCCTTCGCCGTCCGCGGCGCGCGCAGCCGGCGATCTACGGCGGGATCGCGACCCGCGCGCTGGCGCTCGTCGCCGACGCGGGTGTCACGATCGTCCTCCTGATGGCGCTGACAGGGGCGGTCGCGCTCGTCGCGTCGCTCGTGGGCGGGCTGCGCCCGCAGTGGCTCGTCGGCGCCCTGCTCGGCTCCGGCTGGATCCTGGTCACGGGCGCCTACTTCGTGCTCTTCTGGAGCTCGGCTGGCCAGACACCGGGCATGCGGCTGCTGCGCGTTCGCGTCCGTGGCCCGAGCGGCGGACCCCTGTCGGTGAGCCGCTCGATCGTGCGGTTCCTCGGGCTCGTGCTCGCCATCGTCCCGTTCTTCGCGGGCTTCATCCCCGTGCTCTTCACCGAGCGGCGCCGCGGGTTACCGGACTTCATGGCGGGGACCGTCGTCGTCTACGAAGGCTCCCGCGAATAGGAGCCGCGTCCGAGGGGACCGTTGGGCGGGGTGGCAACGAGAGCCGTTTCAAGCACTGACAGCCGCGCCGTCGACGGGCGCGGCAGGATTGGCGCGTGTTCTTCTCGCTCTCGAGCTGGGCGTTGGCGCTCATCCTCTTCGCGGTCATCGCCGGGGCCTGCGCGCTGGGTGCGGTCCTGGGGCGTGCCCTGCGCAGGCGCCACGAGACCCTGCGGGAGCCGATCGGCGTCCTGCAAGGGGCGCTCCTCGGCGTCGTCGGGCTGATCCTCGCGTTCGGTCTCACCCTCGCAGTCGGGCGCTATGAGTCCCGACGCGCTGCGGCCGTCGAGGAGGCGAACGCGATCGGCACGACGTACCTCCGTGCTCAGACGCTCCCCGAGCCGGCGCGCCGCCAGTCGCTGGCCCTCCTGCGCCGCTACGCCGACCTCGCGCTGCGCATCACCTTCGAGGTGCCGGGCAGCTCTGAGATGCGCCGGATCGTGGCGGAGGAGAACGCCGTCCAGCGCCGCCTCTGGAACCTGGCCGGGCAATCGCTCGTCGCCGAGCCGACGGCGAACGCAACACGCCTCTACGTCGACAGCCTCAACTCGATGATCGACCAACAGACGGTCCGGATCGCAGGACTGAACAACCGGGTGCCGGGCGCCGTGCTCGGGCTCGAGGTGCTCGGTGCCGCAGCGGCTCTCGGCCTGCTCTCGCTGTATCTCTCCGTGCTCGGCCGTGGGCACGTGGCTGTCGTCCTCGCGGCCGGCCTCGTCACGATGCTCCTGCTCGTCACGTTCGATCTCGACCGGCCGGCGCGCGGTCTGATCAAGGTCCCGGACACGGCACTCCAGTCGGTTCGCGACTCGATGGCGCTACCGCCGGCGGCAAACGGGCCGTAGGACGCCGCTTCTTGCGCGGTCAGGCCGAGCCGCGCTCGCTGTCGAGGATCGCCATCTGGTCGGCGTGATACCGCTCGCCCGCCACGGCCTCTCGTGGGATCGCCGCCTCCAGGCGGACGAGGTCGTCGTCACCGAGCTCGACGTCGAGGGCGCCGAGCGATTCGGATAGGCGGCCGCGCGTTCGAGCGCCCACGAGCGGAACCACGTCGTCGCCCCGGGAGAGCGCCCACGCGATGGCGACCTGAGCGACCGTTGCTTCCTTCTGCTCCGCGATCGTCGCAAGGGCGTCGACCAACGCCAGGTTGCGCTCGAGGTTCTCCCCGGTGAACCGTGGAGCGGAGGCGCGGAAATCGTAAGGCGTGAGACTCTCTGCGCGCTCGCGCGACCAGTGGCCGCTGAGCAGGCCGCGCGAGAGCACCCCGTAGGCCGTCAGGCCAATGCCGAGCTCGCGGCAGGTGGGGAGGATCTCGTCCTCGGTCCCGCGCGAGAGCAACGAGTACTCGATCTGGAGGTCGCTGATCGGGTGGACAGCCCGCGCTCGCCGGATGGACTCATTGCCGGCCTCGGAGAGCCCGACGTATCGCACGTAACCGTCCTCGATGAGCTCCGTGATCGCGCCGATCGTCTCCTCGATCGGCACGTCGGCAAAGATTCGGCCCGGCCGGTAGATGTCGACGTAGTCCGTACCAAGCCTGCGCAGGGAGTAGGCCAGGAAGTTCTTGACCGCAGGCGCACGGAAGTCGTGGCCGACGATCGGTCCGTCGGGCCCCCGCATGAGCCCGAACTTGACGCTGATGAAGGCCGCGTCGCGCGGCCGGCCGCGGATGGCCTCCCCGATGAGCAACTCGTTGTGGCCCATGCCGTAGTAGTCGCCGGTGTCGAGGAGCGTGATGCCTGCATCGAGCGCCGCCCGAATCGTCGCGATGCTCTCCGTCTCGTCGGCCGGTCCGTAGAAGTCGGACATGCCCATGCAGCCCAGGCCCAGCGCAGCGACCTCGGGGCCGTCTGCCCCGAGTTTCCGAGTGATCACACCGACCTCCCTCTACGAGTGGCCGAAGCGGACGTCCGGCAGGACGCGGTCGAGCCAGCTCGGCTGTGCCCAAGCGTAACGGCCGAACACCCGCAGCAGCGTCGGCACGAGGACGAGCCGCACGAGCATCGCGTCCAGCAGGACGGCGATCCCCAGGATGACGCCCATCTCCTTCGGCGGGAGCGGGCCCGAGAGCGCGAACGTGAAGAAGACGGCAATCATCACGGCGGCGGCGGCGAAGATGACCCGCCCGGAGTGGGCGAGTCCTCCCACCGTCGCCTCGTGCGGATCTCCGGTTCGGTCGAAGTGCTCCTTGGCCGACGAGAGCAGGAAGACGGTGTAGTCCATCGCGATCGCGAACACCATCGCGAAGAAGAACACCGGCGCCCAGGCATTCATGTAGCCCTGTGACTCGAATCCGAACAGACCGGAGCCGTGGCCGTCCTGGAAGATCAGGCGGCCGACGCCGAAGGCCGCGCCGGTCGCGAGCACGTTCGTCAGCACCCCGAGCGCCGCGATGAGCGGCGCCTGGAGCGCGACGAGCAGGAGCAGGAAGCCGAGAGCGAGCACGACGCCGATCACGATCGGGGTCCTGGCGGCGAGAGCTTCCTCCAGGTCGTGATTCTCGGCGGCCGCGCCGCCGAGAAGGGCCCCGTCTGGGAGGGCTGCGCGCAGCCGCTCGATCGTCCGGCCGACGGCCCGGCTCGAGGGGTCCTCCGTCGGCGTCGCCTGGACGAGGACGAGCCCGTCCGCTCCCGGCTGCGGTGGAGCCACGCGCGCGATGCCCGTCTCTCCGCGCGCCGCCGCCATGACCGCTCCGGCCTCCGCCCGCGGGGCGACGATCTGCAGGGTGCCCGGCGCGCCCGTGCCGAACGCCCGCTGCACCTGCTCGTACCCGATCCGCGAGCCGTCGTCGCCCGGGACGACCTTGATCGACGGCATGCCGGTCTTCAGCCCGAGCACCGGCAGTGCGAGGAGCAGGAGCACGAGCGTCGCCGCCGGGCCGAAGAGATGCGGGTGGCGCCAGAGCCGCTCGCCCCAGCTGGCGAACGCCTGCGATCGGTGCTCGCCCGAGTGCACCCACCTGAGCGAGAGCGCGTCGACCCGGGGGCCGAGCTTCGCGAGCACAGCCGGCAGGAGCGTCAGCGTCGCCGCCAGCACGAAGGCGACGCTGAGCATGATCCCGAGCGCCATCGACCTGAACGCCGGGCTCGGGACGAGCATCACGGCGGACAGCGAGACGAACACGGTCAGCCCCGAGAACAGCACCGCCTTCCCGGCCGTGTCCATCGTCACCGCGACGGCATCACGCGCCGGCAGCCGCGCGCCGAAGAACGCGCCGCGGAAGCGGTGGACGACGAAGAGCGCGTAGTCGATGCCCAGCGCGAGGGCGAACATCAGCGCGAAGTTCATCGCCCAGATCGAGATGTCGAAGCCGTTCGTGAGCAGCGCGAGGAGGCCGGCGGAGGCGACGAGGCCGAGGATCGTCAGGAGGAGCGGCAGGCCCGCCGCCACGAGCGAGCCGAACGCGACGACGAGGATTGCCAGCGTCACCGGCCAGGAGAAGAGCTCGGACCGCATCATCGCCGCGCGGTTCGCCTCGTTGAAGTCGCTCCACATCCCTGAGGCGCCGGTCAGGCTGACCGTCAGGTCCCCGGTTGCGGCGGCCTCCAGCATCGGCTTCAGGTCGTCGGCGGCTGCGACCATAGCCGTCGGGTTCCCGCGGGCGCCGGCGACGACGACGGCGGTGTGGCCGTCGGCCGACACAGTCGAGCCGGGGCGCGGCGGCACGACGGTCGAGATCCTCTCGTCCGCGCGGAGGACTGCCTCGACGCGCGCGAGGCTCGTCCTGAATGCCGGCGAGCCGGCGGTGAGCGTGGGCGAGTGGAGCACGACCATCGGCGCCGAGCTCGACAGGCCGCGGAAGCCGCCTTCGATCAGCGCCCGAGCCCTGACCGACTCCGAGCCGTTCGCCTGCCAGCCTGCACCCGAGAGAGCGGTCTCCACTCGCGGCGCGAACACTGCGAGAGCAAGGGCGACAACCGTCCAGGCGGCCGCGACGAGGCGGACGTGCCCGGCCGCCCACCCGCCGAGGCGGCCGACGGGGCCGACGGTGGGGGCTGAGGTGACGGCAGGCGGCGAGACTTCGAGAACGGCCACGAGAGCGTCCTTTCTGGCGTTGCGGGACGAGCAGCGGTTGGTACTATACAAGCACTCAGTTGTAGAGGAGATCAAATGCCGCTTCCCCATCCGCTCCCCGAAGAGCTCGCTCACCTGATCGCCGGCCGGTTTCGCGCGATCGGTGAGCCGATGCGCGTCCGGCTGCTCGACCAGCTGCGCGACGGCGAGGCGAACGTCAACGAGCTGGCTGAACAGCTGGGTGCGACGCAGCAGAACGTCTCCAAGCATCTGACCGTCCTGGCCGGCATGGGCATCGTCGCCCGTCGCAAGGACGGCAACCGTGTCTACTACCGCATCGTCGACGAGGGCGTTTTCGGCCTCTGCGAGCAGGTCTGCGGCTCCGTCCAGGCCCAGCTCGCGGCGCTGACCGCGCTTGTCGACGGCGCTCCAACCAAGGAGGAATCACTCACATGAACGTCACAACCGAGACCTTCGAGCGCGACGTCATCGAGCGCTCGCGTGAGCTACCCGTCGTCGTGGACTTCTGGGCTGCCTGGTGCGGCCCGTGCCTGATGCTCGGCCCGGCGATCGAGTCGGAGGTCGAGAAGCGCGCCGGCACGATCGAGCTCGCGAAGATCGACGTGGACGCCGAGCAGGAGCTCGCCGCCCGCTACGGCATCCAGAGCATTCCGACCGTGGTCGTGTTCGTCGACGGGGAGCCCGTCACCGGCTTCGTCGGCGCCCACCCCGCCGCGGCGATCGGAGGCTTTCTCGATGACGCCATCGAGAAGGCCGCGGCGGCCGTGTGAACCCGAAAGACCGATCCGCGTAGCCCCCGATGCGGGGGCTGCGCGGGTGGCGCAGCCTCCCCGGTGAAGCAACCGAGGGAGGAACCGCGATGAAGGCAGCCGTGATCTTCGAGTCCTGGTTCGGGAACACCTACAAGGTCGCGGAGGCGATCGCGCACGAGCTTGCCGCAGAGGGCGGCGTCGAACTGCTCTCCGTCGACGAGCTTCCGCCGAGGCTCGACGAGCTCGACCTCCTCGTCGTCGGCGCACCGACGCACATCCACGGTCTCTCCTCGGCGATGTCTCGGCGCAGCGCACTCGAGCAGGGCGGCCGGAACGGCGATGCGGGGATCGGCGTCCGCGGCTGGCTGCGGGAGCTGCCGAAGGTCGACGGCGTCCGGGCCGCCGCCTTCGACACCCGCTTCGAGCGCTCGCTCTTCGTCACCGGATCGGCCGCACGTGGGATCGCGAAGCGGCTCGAGCACCGCGGCTTCGAGCTCGCCGCCCCGCCCGAGAGCTTCTTCGTCGAGGAGTCCGAGGGTCCACTCAAGGAGGGCGAGCTCGAGCGGGCGGCCGCCTGGGCCGGGAGCCTCGTGCCCGCCCGCGCGGCGAGTCCAGCCTAGGACCGCAGCGCACATCGCTCGTTAACGGGCCTCTCAGGTTCCTCTTAGACGTCCGCGGTTTCCTGTCGGGAACTCACGACGAAGGGAGAAGGCACCGTGGAGCAGGACCGTTCGACGCCGGAACGGCGTCACGACGAAGAGCTCGAGCGCGCGCTGTTCGAGATCAAGCGCGTCATCGCCGGGCAGGAGGCGATGCTCGAACGGGTGCTCGTCTGCCTGCTCGCCGACGGACACCTGCTGATCGAGGGCGTTCCGGGGCTCGCGAAGACCCTGACGATCAAGACGACGGCTCAGGTTCTGGGCGGCACGTTCAACCGCGTCCAGTTCACGCCCGACCTGATGCCGAGCGACCTCGTCGGCACGCGCGTCTATCGACCGAAGCAGGGCGACTTCGACGTCGAGCTCGGCCCCGTCTTCTGCAACTTCCTGCTCGCCGACGAGATCAACCGGGCCCCCGCGAAGGTCCAGTCGGCTCTGCTCGAGGTGATGCAGGAGCGGCAGGTCACGATCGGCAAGGAGTCGTTCGCCGCGCCCGATCCCTTCCTCGTCATGGCGACGCAGAACCCGATCGAGTCGGAGGGCACGTACCCGCTGCCGGAGGCGCAGGTCGACCGGTTCATGCTCAAGGTCGTCGTCGGCTACCCCGAGCCCGAGGACGAGCTCACCGTCGTCGAGCGCTCGCTCGCCGGCCTTGCCGAGGTGCGGCAGGTTCTCGACCTCGAGGGGCTCGCCGCCCTGCGCGAGGCGACGCGGAAGGTCTATGTCGACCCGGCGCTCTCACGGTACGCGGTACAGATCGCTTCGGCGACGCGCGATCTCGCCTCCATCGGCCTCCCGGAGCTCGCGTCCTACGTCGCCTTCGGGGCCAGCCCCCGTGGACCCATCTCGCTGGTCGTCGCCGCCCGCGCGCTCGCGCTCATCCACGGCCGCGACTACGTGCTCCCGCAGGACCTCCGCGCGCTCGCGAAGGACGCCCTGCACCACCGGATCGTGCTCAGCTACGAGGCGCTGGCCGCGGAGGTCGGCGCCGCCTCCATCGTCGAGTCGGTCCTCGAGACCGTTCCGGCGCCGGAGATCGAGGCGATGGAGCTCGTGGCATGACGCTCGGGCTCGCCCGCGAGCGCACGCCCGATCGCCCTGGGCCCGGCCCGCTGCCGGAGGCGCTCCTGCGTGCGCTCGACCTCGAGATCGCGCGCCGGGTCGACGGCCTGCTCGTCGGCGAGCACCGGACGGCCGCGGTCGGCGTCGGCACCGAGCTCGCCCAGATCAGACGGTGGGAGCCGGGCGACGACGTCCGGCGGATCGACTGGAACGCGACGGCGCGAACGAACGAGGTGCAGGTCCGCGTCGACGTCGCGGAGCGGGCGCTCACCTCGTGGGTGCTGCTCGACGCCTCGCCGTCCATGACGTTCGGGACTGCGGATCGAAGGAAGTGGGACGTGGCCGAGGGCGTCGCGCTCGCGGCGGGCCACGTCGCGTCGCGTCGCGGCAACCGCGTCGGGGTCGTCACCTTCGGCGGGTCGTCGTCGCTGATGCTCCGGCCGAAGCAGGGACGGCCCGGCCTGCTGAGCGTCCTCCTGGCCGTGCGGACCGACCCCGAGCTCGAGCGGATCGGCGCGACCTCGGTCGGCGAGGCTGTCACGCAGGTCGCGCGGGTCGCTAACCAGCGGTCGCTCGCGCTCGTCGTCTCGGACTTCCGCGGGCCGAGGGACTGGAGGAAGCCGATGCTCCGCCTTGCCTCCCGGCATGCCGTCGTCGCCGTCGAGATCCGGGACCCGCGGGAGCAGGAGCTGCCGAACGTCGGACACCTGTGGCTCGTCGATCCCGAGACCGGCCGCCGGCTGCACGTCGACACCGGGAAGCGCCGGCTCCGTGAGCGGTTCGCCGCCGCGGCCGCCGAGGAGCGGGCGTCTCTTGCGACCGAGCTCGCCTCGCTGGGGGTTCCGCACCTCGTCCTCTCGACCCGGGGCGACTGGCTGCGTCCGTTCGCCTCGTTCCTCGCCGGAGTGCGGAGACGGCGATGACGTTCGCGACCCCTTGGGTCCTCTGGGGCCTTTTCCTCATTCCGCTCGCGCTCTTCGCCTACTGGCTCGTGCAGCGGCGGCGGATCAAGTACGCGGCGCGGTTCACGAATCTCGACCTGCTCGCGAATGTGGTCGACGCCTCTCCCGGCCGCCGGCGCCACCTCCCTGCGCTGTTCGCGCTCGCGGCGCTCGCGGCGCTTATCGTCGCGGTCGCGCGGCCACAGACCAGCGTCGCTGTGCCGCGGGACGACGCGACGGTCATCATGACGCTCGACAGCTCGGCGTCGATGACGGCGACCGACGTCCCGCCGACGCGCCTGGACGCCGCGAAGTCGGCGTCGAAGTCGTTCCTGGACAAGCTGCCGGACCGGTTCAAGGTCGGGCTCGTCTCGTTTTCCACCCTCGTCTCGGTGCTCCAGCAGCCGACCGAGGACCGCGACGCAGTCCGCTCCTCCCTAAACGGGATCCAGGGCGACGTCGGAACCGCGATCGGCGACGCGATCGTCGAGTCCGTCGCGCTTGCGCCGAAGCCGGACGAGGACCAGCAGCGGGCCGGCAAGAAGCCGCTCGTGGCGATCCTCCTGCTGTCCGACGGCGCGAACTCCGTCGGTCGCGAGCCGCTCGACGTCGTCGACGTGGCGAAGAAGGCGGGGATCCCGATCTACACGATCGCCTTCGGGACGCCGAACGGCACCGTCGAGATCACCAACGACCTCGGCGTCACGCAGACGTACAACGTCCCGCCCGACCCGGAGACGCTGAAACGGATCGCGGAGGAGACCGGGGGCCGCTTCTTCGAGGCCCCGACCGAGTCCGACCTCAAGGCGGTCTACGACGAGATCGGCTCCCAGGTCTCGTACGAGGACGAGAAGCGCGAGCTGACCGCTGCATTCGCGGGGGCAGGAGCCGTGTTCCTCCTCCTCGGTGCGGGGCTCTCGGCGCTCTGGTTCGGCCGGATCCCCTGAGCTTCGGGCTCAGGGGAACAGCTCGTCCAGCGGCGGGCTCGAGCCGAGCGACGAGAAGTCCCCGCGCTCGCGGATAGCTCGTGCCGCGTCCAGGAAGCCGTTCACGGCGGCCCACGTCAGGCTGCCCCCGACGCTGACGCGCTGAGCGCCGGCGTCGGCGATGTCCTGGAACGTGAGGTTGGGACGGGCGAGGACGTTGAGCGGGGCCGACACGTCGGAGCAGATCGCCCGGATCTCGTCGACCGACGCGAGCCCCGGCGCGTAGAGCACGTCCGCTCCCACGTCCTCGAATGCCTGGAGCCTGCGGATCGTGTCGTCCAGGTCCGGATTGCCGCGGATGTGGTTCTCTGCGCGGGCGGTCAGCGTGAACGGGAAGTCGAGCCCGCGCGCGGCTTCGACCGCGGCGGAGACACGCTCGACTGCGTGCGGGAGCTCGTACAGGTGCCCGGACGGGTCGTAGTCCTCGATCGAGCCGCCGACGGCGCCGGCTTCGGCCGCGCGCCGGATCGCCTCCGCTGCGCTCTCGGGGTCGGCGCCGTAGCCGTTCTCGAGGTCGGCCGAGACCGGGAGCGGCGTGGCGGCGTCGAGCTCCGCGATGTGCGCGGCGACCTCGTCGAGCGTCGCACCGCCGTCGGGGCGTCCGAGCGTGAAGGCGAAGCCCGAGCTCGTCGTCGCGAGCGCCCGGAACCCGAGCGCGGCCAGGAGGCGGGCAGACCCCGCGTCCCAGGGGTTGGGTATGACGAAGGGCTCGCCCGAGTGCAGCGCCCGAAAGGCCTCGGCCTTCTCCTGCCTGCTCATCCGTCTCGCGCCGCGGCGCCGGGCTGGACCGTGGGGATCCGCTGTGCGAAGAAGAGCGCGACGAGCGCGAGGAGGGCCAGGAGCGCGAGTGCGTTGCGCAGCCCGTCGAGCCGCGCGTCCTGGTAGGCGGTGAGCGCGGCGTCGCTGGTCTCCTCCGAGACGCCCTGCTCGTCGAGCGCCTGCTGGAGATCGGCGTCGGAGACGAACGCGACGCCGCCGGCAAGCTCGACCTGTGCCGCCTCCTTGGCCTCGGCGGGAATCGCCGGGCTCTGCTGGATGTTCGCGATGAACGAGGCCGTGACCGCGGCGATCATCACCGAGCCGGCAAGGGCCGTCCCCAGCGACGCGCCCAGGTTCGTCATCGTGTTCTGGACGCCGCCGACCTCGGGGCTCTCGTCGTCCGGGACCGCCGAGACGGTGATGCTCCCCAGCTGCGAGGCGAGCGCCCCGATGCCGAGGCCCACGAGCAGCATCGGCACGAACACGATCTCCGGTCCGGCGTCGGCGTCGAGCGCGACGAGCAGGACGACCGCACCGGCGAGGAGCGCCAAAAGCCCGCCGCGGACGACGAGTCTCGGCGAGACATCCGGGAAGAAGCGGGGGATGCCGATCGCTGCGACGAGCAGCGTCACCGAGAGCGGGAGCAGCCGGGCGCCGGTCGCGAGCGCCGAGAGGCCGAGACAGACCGACAGATAGAGCGGCACGACGAAGAAGATGCCCGCCTGGACGAGGTACTGGAAGAAGAACATGAGCAGGCCTCCGCTCAGCTGCCTGTTCTTCAAGAATCCCGGGCGAATCAGCGGCTCCTGGCCGCGGTCCGTGCGTCGGACCTCCCAGCGCGAGAAGAGCCAGAGCACGAAGATCCCGCCGAGGATCAGCCAGATCGTGGGGGAGAGGCCGGCCCAGGACGGCCCGTCGGCCTTGGGCTGGAACCAGCCCCACTCGCTGGAGCGCAGCACGCCGAAGACGATCATCCCGAGGGCGGCTGCGGACAAGACGGTGCCGACCAGGTCGAGCTTCGGACGCTCCTCGGCCGGCGCGTCCGCGATCCGGCGGGCGAGCACGAGGATCAGCAAGACGATCACGACCTCGCCCGCGAAGACCCAGCGCCAGGAGAAGTACGTCGTGAAGAAGCCGCCGATCAGCGGGCCGACTGCCACGGCGATTGCACCGGCGGCGGCAACGAGCCCGTAGGCGGCGGGGCGCCGCTCGGTCGGGAAGTTCCCCGCGACGAGCGCCACGATCGCCGGCAGGATCAGCGCTGCGCCGACGCCCTCGAGGAACGACCAGCCGAAGAGCAGGACCGGCAGGCTCGGCGAGATCGCGGTCGTGAACGAGCCGCAGCCGTAGATGACGCAGCCGATCGCGAATGCGCGCTTCCGTCCGATGATCGCGCCGATCTTCGCCCCGGTGATCATCAGCGCCGCCATCACGAGCGTGTACGCCGTGATCGCGCCCTGAATCCCCGTCACCGTCGTCCCCACGTCCTTCGCCACGGTCGCGATCGAGACGTTCATCACCGAGCTGTCGAGCGTCATGAGGAACTGGCCGGAGGCGAGCGTGAACAGCACGAGCGAGGCTGCTGCCGCTCGCGCCGACCCCGCCGTCTCGGTGGCGCTCGTCACGGGGCGATTCTGTCGTAGTTCACAGGAGCGGCGAGAGAGCTGCGAACGTCGCCGCCTTCGCGCGGTCGGCGATCCCGTCGACGGGCCGTCCCGGGTTCGAAACGGCTTCCGCCGGCTCGCAGAACCGCTCCTGGAACCGGGCGGCGACCGCGGCTGACCTGACCTGCAGGTCGATCTCGAAGAAACGCTTGAGACTCCACGCCTCGAGGTTGCAGGTGCCGGCGACCAACTCCTCGCCGTCGCGCATGAAGGCCTTCGCGTGGAGCATCGTCGGGTACTCGAGGATCCGGACGCCGGCGTCGAGCAGCCGCGCGTGATGGAACCGCTGAGCGGCTGCGCACGCCCAGTTGTTCGCGTTCGCCGGGACGAAGAGGCGGACGCCGACGCCGCGTCGGGCCGCGCGCTCGATCCGCCGGATCATCTTCCGGTCGGTGACGTACGGGTTGACCACGTCGAGCGTCCTCTGCGCCCCGTCGAGGAGGCGCTCGATCGCGTCGGTGATCGGCCGGTAGCGACCCGGCGCGTTGTGGAGGACGACGGCCGGGATCGCACCGGGCTCGAGCGGCGGAAACAGCGCGTCGATCTCCGCCGCTGGCACGCTGCCGCCGAGCCACCTGAAGCTCGCGAGGAAGACGAGTTGGAGCTGCGAGACGACCGGCCCTTCGCTGCGCAGGAAGAGGTCGTGGAAGCGGCCGTCCTGGAAGTGATCCTCGATGCCCGCGCCGCCGACCCAGCCGATCCGGCCGTCGACGATCACGACCTTGCGGTGGTCGATGTGGCCGAGCCCCGCGAGATTCCAGCGAGGCGCGGCGGCATCGCCAAGCGGCCCGTGTGGCGCGCGCGGCTTCGTTGCCCGGACGACGCAGACCTCGATTCCGGCGGCGGTCAGGCGCTCGTAGAGCGCACGGGAGCCCTCCTCGGGCTTCGACCCCTGGCGGTCGACGACCAGCCGGACGGAAACGCCCTCGGCCGCCTTCGCGACCAGCGCGTCGGCGAACGCGTCTCCGACGACACCCGGCCGGAAGCCGAACTGGTTGATATGGATCGACGAGGTCGCCGCGGCGATGTCCTCCAGCATCGGCGGGTAGAAGTTCCGTCCCTCCACGTGCACGTCGACGGACGAGGCGCTGCTCTCGGCAAAGGCGAGCGCGAGGTCGCTTCGAGCCACCGGGCTCTCGACGAGACGCTGTGCGTGCTCCCGGATCCGATCGTTCGGAAGCGGCGTCGGTCTAGTCACGGCGCGGGGTGAACGGCCGCAGCTCGTCCCACATCGCTACGCCCTCGCGGGTGTGGGAACGACCTCGACGCGCTCGCGGCGCCGGTCGTAGAGCTTGGCGAGCTCGACGATCACGAGGTAGACGATCGGGGCGAGCAGGCAGATCCCCCACTGTGAGCTTGTCAGCGGCACCGTGTCGAAGATTCGCCGGAGGAAGTCCAGCTCCGTGACGAGGAAGGTCAGCAGCGCCGCCGCGCCGATCAGCTGGACGAAGCGGCGGTTTTCGATCGTGTAGCGGCGGAAGATCGTCTGGCCGGGCTCCCGAGCCTCGAGCGCGGCCGCGATGTGCAGCAGCGAAAGGGTCGTCAAACCCATGGTCGTGGCGACGGCGAGGTCGTAGCGATCCTCGCCCCAGGCGACCGCCGCGAGGGCGAGCGCGGCCATGAGCACGCTCGCGGCGCCGAGCCGGATCGCGAGCGCGCGGGAGACGATCGGTGCGTCCGCATCCCGTGGTGTCCGTCGCATGAGCCCGGGGACCGGCGCGTCGAACCCGAGGCCGATCGCCAGGAGCACATCGACGGCGAAGTTGATCCACAGGATCTGGAGCGGTGTGAGCGGCGCCCCGTCCGCAATCCCGAAAATCCCAGCGCCGACGAAGGTGAGGATGAAGCCACCGAGCATCACCAGCTGTACCCGCACGTACTTCATGAGGTTGTCGTAGATGCCGCGGCCGGAGTCCACCGCCGCCACGATGGTCGCGAAGTTGTCGTCCGTGAGGATCATGTCGGCGGCTTCCTTCGTCACCTCCGTCCCGGTGATGCCCATCGCGACGCCGATGTCCGCGCGCTTCAACGCAGGAGCGTCGTTGACGCCGTCGCCGGTCATCGCCACCACGTTCCTCCTGCGCTTCAGCGCGTCCACGAGGCGCACTTTGTCCTGCGGAGCGACGCGGGCGACGACGCCGATGTCGTCCACCTGCTCGTCGAGCTCGGCGTCGCTGAGCGCCGCGAACTCCGTGCCGGAGAGCGCGCGCCCCTCGATCCCGAGCTGGCCGGCGATGGCGGCCGCCGTTGTCACGTGGTCGCCGGTGATCATGCGGGCGCGGATCCCCGCCTCCTTGCAGCGTGCGATCGCGTCCTTCGCCTCTTTGCGCGGCGGGTCGACGATCCCGACAAGGGCGAGCAGGGTCAGGCCCTGAACCTCGTCGAGCAGGTTCGCGGCGGAGTCGAAAGTGGCCGGGTCGAAGTCGCGGGCGGCCACGGCCAAGACGCGAAGCCCCTCGCCGGCGAGGCGGTCGTTCTCGGCCAGCACGCGCTCGCGGTAGTCCTCCACGGGAATGGTCGAGCCGTCCGCGTCTCTGATCTCGGTCGCGCGCGCGAGCAGGACGTCGGGCGCGCCCTTGACGAAGCAGCGGACGACCTTGCGGCCACCTTCCTCCAGCTCGTGGAAGGTGGCCATGAACTTGTAGTCGGAGTCGAACGGCACCTCGGCGATCCGCGGATGAAGGCGCCTCAGCTCCTCGACGTCGATGTCTCCCTTGGCGGCGAGGACGACCAGGGCGGCCTCGGTCGGGTCGCCGACGATCTCGCCGCCGCGGACGGAGGCGTCGTTCGCGAGCGCCATCGGCATCAGGAAGGGGCCGAGCGGAGTGTCCGTGTCGCCCGCGGTGCGCAGGATCTTGCCCTCGGTGGAGTAGCCCTCGCCCTCGATCGAGTAGCGGCGGCCGGCGACCACCAGCTGCCGTGCGGTCATCTGGTTGAGCGTCAGCGTGCCCGTCTTGTCCGAGCAGATCGCGGACGTCGAGCCGAGCGTCTCCACCGACCGCAGGCGCTTGACGATCGCGCCCTTGGCGGCGAGCGCCTGGGTCCCGAGCGAGAGCACGGTGGTGACGACTGCCGGCAGGCCGGTGGGGATCGCGGCGATCGCCAGGCTGATCCCGATCAGGAACAGGTCGTCGAAGTCATCGCCGCGCAGCAGCCCGATGACGACGACGAGCGCCAGCGCCATCGCCGCCATGATCGTGAGCAGGACGGTCAGCTGGTCGAGCTGACGCGTGAGCGGCGTCTTCTCCTGCTGGACCTGGCTCAGCATCCCCGAGATCTGGCCGACCTCGGTGCCCATGCCCGTCGCTGTGACGACCATCTCGCCCCGGCCGCGGGTCACCGTCGAATTCATGTAGGCCATGTCGACGCGATCGCCGAGGGGAACCTCCTCGCCGGCCACAGGGTCGACCACCTTCGCGGCCGGCGTGCTCTCGCCCGTCAGGGCGGCCTCCTCGATCTCCAGCGTGGCGGCCACGAGCAGGCGGCCGTCGGCCGGGACCTTGTCGCCGGCCTCGAACGAGACGACGTCTCCCGGCACCAGCTCCTCCGCCGGGATGTCGACCATCTCGCCGCCGCGCCTGGCGTGCGCCTCGAGCACGAGCATCTTCTGCAGCGCGGCGACGCTCTCGGCGGCCTTGCCCTCCTGGTTCAGGCCGAGCACGGCGTTGAGGACGGTGACGCCGAGGATCACGAGGCCGGTGCTGACCTCCTGCAGCGCGACGACGCTGACGACGGCGGCGCCGACGAGGACGAGCTGCATCAGGTCGCGGTACTGGCGCAGGAACGCGTGCCAGCCGGGCTCCTTCTCCTCCTCGGCCAGCTTGTTCAGCCCGTACTGCTCGAGCCGGGCCGCGGCCTCGGCGGTTGAGAGCCCGCGCTCCGGATCCACGCCGAGCTCGCGCGCGGCATCATCGCCGGAAAGCGCGAACCAGGTCGGGCCTTTGGGTGCGCCTTCAGTTCGGGCCGGTGCCGTCTCAGTCGCCACGTCGCCGCTGATGATCGTTCACCGAGCGTTCGACGCGCGCGGCAACCGTATGCGTCGTGTCATCCTGCGCTGGCCGGATGAAGCACGCGCGCAAAGAGCTCTGGTTCGAGACGCCCGAGCGGCGGGCCTACCTCAACATCACGCCGCACGTCGAGGAGTTCGTCCGCGAGAGCGGGATCGTGAACGGGCTCTGCCTCGTGAACCCGATGCACATCACCGCGGCCGTCTACGTGAACGACGACGAGCAGGGCCTGATCCAGGACTTCGACGACTGGCTGGAGCGGCTCGCGCCCCACGAACCGGTCTCGCAGTACCGCCACAACAACGGCGAGGACAACGCCGACGGGCACCTGAAGCGCCAGCTGATGGCGCACCAGGTCGTGCTCGCGATCACGGACGGAGGGCTCGACCTCGGGCCGTGGGAGCAGGTCTTCTACGCCGAGTTCGACGGCCGCCGCCGCAAGCGCGTCCTGCTCAAGGCGATCGGCGAGTAGCGGCGCCACTCCCTCGAACGAGGGATGGCTGACCGCACCGACAGGGCGATACGGAAGTCAGCCGCTCATGAGTTACGACGAGTACGACAGCGTCCGCGGATCCTGGCTGCGCAGCCCCTTCCTGGCGTTGGCGGTCGCT
Source organism: Gaiellaceae bacterium (assembly GCA_035711385.1). GTDB lineage: Bacteria > Actinomycetota > Thermoleophilia > Gaiellales > Gaiellaceae > JACDAN01. The sequence continues at coordinate 665 of DASTCG010000145.1, read as the reverse complement.
GTCGTCGCGATCGCCGTGGCGCTGACCTCGTTCGTCCGGCAGCAGCGGGCGATCGACGCCGCCAACGTCGCCACGCTCAAGGCGCAGCGGATCGAGCGCGAGCTCGGGCTCGTCCACAAAGACAACGACAAGCTCGTCGGCCGGATCAGGTCGACGGAGCGCGAGCTGCGGGTCACCGGGCTGGCCGGCCGCGCGAAGAAGAGCGTCTTCACGATCATCGCCGGCCGCAGCCTCGGCACGGCGTTCGCCGCCTGGCACACGCAGGAGGGGACGTATTTCATCACCGCGAACCACGTCGTCCGCGGCTGGGACGGCGCCGTCGTCCTGCAGAAGAAGAAGGGCGACTGGGACGGCGAGATCGTCCGCCGCGACCCGAAGAACGACCTCGCGCTCGTGCTCGTCGAGGGCCGACCCGACGGCGCGAAGCCGCTCTGGCAGAAGCGGCTGAAGGCGAAGCCGAAGGTCGGCGACCGCCTGCTCCTCGTCGGGAGCCCGTACGGGCTCGGCGGGACGGTCACGACGGGCATCGTGAGCCGTGTCACCCGCAAGGTGATCCAGACCGACGCCGCCGCCAACCCGGGGAACTCCGGTGGGCCCGCCGTCGACCGGAAGGGACGCGTCGTGGGCGTCCTCCTCGCCGGCGGGGGTCAGAACATCAACTTCGC
>DASTCG010000144.1:0-31994 GCA_035711385.1 Gaiellaceae bacterium | reverse complement strand
CGCGATCCCGACGGCGACGGCGCCGACCACGAAGAGCCAGTGCCACGAGAGCGAGTCCATGATCACGCCGGAGAGCACGAGCCCGAGGCCTCCGCCGACCGCGAAGACGGCCGAGACCGACCCAACCGCGACGCCGACCTTCTCGGCGGGAAACTCGTCCTTGATGATCGCGAAGCTGAGCGGGAAGACCGCGGCGCCCGCGCCCTGCAGCACTCGGCAGCCGATCAGCACGGCGATGCTCGGCGCGAAGATGGCCAGGACGCTGCCCGTGAAGAAGATGAGCATGCTGATGAGCAGCATCCGCTCCTTCCCGTACTGGTCGCCCAGCCGGCCGAGCAAGGGCGTCGCGACGGACGCGGACAGCAGGAAGCCGGTCAGGAGCCATGTCGCCCACGCCGTCGTCGTGTCGAACTCGCGCTGGAGGGCGGGCAGGGCGGGCACGACCATGGTCTGCTGCAGCGCGATCGAGATCCCCGCGAGGATCAGGATCGCAAGCGTGAAGTTGTAGCTCTGTCGCGCGACCGTCGGATGCGTCACGAGGCCCGCCTGGGCCGCTCCATTACCCGGTCGGACGGCGGCCCGAACCCGAATTTCTCGTACAGCGTGTGGGCGTCGGCGGTGTGCAGGATCCAGCGCGAGCCCACGTACGGCCCGTTCTCGATCATCTCGCGGACGAGCTCGACGCCGAGGCCGCGGCCGCGGTACTCGGGCAGGACGTAGACGTCGGCCAGGTACACGAGGTGCGAGTCGCCGATCGCGCGGGCGAAGCCGACCTGCCGGTCGCCGTCGTAGAGGCCGACGACGCGGATCGCCTCGCGGACGAACTCCTCCTGCTCGGCTCGCGGGCGGCCGGGAGCCCAGTACGAGTGGTTGGCGATGAAGTCGTGAACGGCGTCGACGTCGACTCGGCCGGGGTCGTCGTCGAGCTCCAGTCCGCCGTCGAGCCCCCGCTTCACGCGGAGAGCGTCCGGAGGCGAAAGCCGCCGTGGAACTCGTACGACGAGGCGATTACGGCGAGCGCGTCGCGCGCCGCCCTCGGGGTGAGCCCGACGGCGCCCGCGTCGGCGAGCGGAGCGCGGAGCAGGGCTTCGATCCCGTCCAGCCCTCCGGCAGAGAGCGGGATCGCGTCCGCTCCGCAGTTCGCGCAGACCGCGCCGCCCGCGCGTGGCGAGTAGCCGACGAGGCCCGTCTCTCCGCCGCACTCGGCGCAGCTCGTCAGGTGCGGCAGGTAGCCCGCGAGCCACAGAAGCTTCAGCTGGAAGGCGAGCACGAGCGGCTCGAGCGCCGGCCGTGCGTCCTGCGGAGCCGTCTCGTCCAGGAGGTCGAGGAACCGCGCGAGCGCACCGAACGCCCGGTCGTTCGCCTCCTGCTCCGGAAAGAGGCGGAGCATCGCCTCGAGGGCGACGAACCCGACCGAGAGCCGGTAGTGGCTCTCGCGGGAGGCGCTGTGGGACCGGATCAGCTCGACGCCGGTCACCGTCTGGAGCTCGCCCCGGCCCTCGTGGAGGACGAGCTCGACGTGGCTGAGCGGCTCCAGCCGGCCGCCGAAGCGCGACGTCGTCCGCCGGATCCCCTTCGCGACCGCCCCCACCCTTCCGCGGTCGAGCGTGTAGAGGTGGAGCACCCGGTCTGCCTCGCCGAACCGCAGCGACCGCAGGACGATCGCCTCCGTCGTATAGCTCCGGCCGGCCATTGCCCAAGTGTAGAAGCGCGATCTGCTGAGAAAATCCGTCCGATGGCGCGGGTGCAGATCTACACGACACGCTGGTGCGGCTACTGCGTGCGGGCGAAGGCGCTGCTCGAGCAGCGCCGAATCGAGTACGACGAGCTCGCGCTCGACGACGACCCCGCCTTCCGCCAGACCGTGTACGACCGCACGGGCGGCTGGACGGTTCCGCAGATCCTGATCGACGGCGAGCCGATCGGCGGCTACGTCGAGCTGTGGCGGCTCGACCAAGCCGGCGGCCTGGAAACGCTCGCCGCCTGAGTTACCTTCTGCAGGATGGTCAGCGCCGGCGAGCGCCGCGTCGTCTCGGTCTTGATGGCCGACATCGTCGGTTCGACCGCGATCGCCGAACGACTGGGCCCGGAGCGCTCGAAGTTCCTCTTCGACGAGCTCGTCCGGTTGATGTGCGAGCAAGTACGAAGCTACGACGGCACCGTTGCGCAGCTCACAGGCGATGGCGTCTACGCGCTCTACGGAGCTCCTGTCGCCCACGAGGGCGACTCGGAGCGGGCGGTTCGCGCCGCGCTCGGCATCCACGATGCGCTGGCGGGGTACTCCCGCGAAGTGGCGGACGCCTACGACGTCGGCGTCGCCGCCCGCGTCGCCGTGAACACCGGGCCGGTCGTCGTCCCCGCCGGGGACGCGCCGCTGGAAGAGCGCTTCAACGCCCTGGGCGACACCGTCAACGTCGCGGCTCGTCTCCAGCCGCTCGCGAGCGCGGGCGAAGTCGTCGTCGGGCCGCTGACGGCCCGCCAGATCGAAGCCCGATTCGAGCTCGAGCCGCTCGGCGAGGCCGAGCTGAAGGGGAAGACCGCTCCCGTTGCGAGCTTTCGCGTCGTCGGCGAGCGCGAGGCAGCTCGGAGTGTCCCCACGCGACCGCTGTTCGGCCGCTCACACGAGCTGAAGTTGCTCGACGAGGCGCTGGAGAACCTCGTCGACGGCCGCGGTGCAATCGTCTCGATCACGGGCGAGGCCGGAATCGGGAAGTCGCGGATCGTCACGGAAGCACGGGTCCGCGCCGCCGACCGCGTCCGATTCCTCGAAGGGCACGCCGTTGCCTATGCCGAGACCTTTCCCTTCTGGCCGTTTCGCGAGCTCCTGCGCGGTTGGCTCGGCCTCTCCGTCTCGGCACCCGAAGCGCAGGCCCGGCTCGAGCTGAAGACCGAGCTCGCGCGGCTGCTCGGGGACGGCGCGGACGACGCCTTCCCGTTCATTGCGACTTTGCTCGGGCTCGACCCCGGGCCTGACGGCGCCCAGCGCATCCTGGAGCTCAGTCGCGAGAGCGTGCAGCGGCAGACGTTCGACAACACCCTCGACCTCGTGCAGGCGCTCGCGGCCGTGGAGCCGCTCTGCCTCGTGCTCGAGGACCTCCAGTGGGCAGACGACTCCACGCTCGAGCTCGCCGAGGAGCTCTTCGCGGCCACCGAAGAGGAAGCCGTTGCCCTCCTCCTCGTTCACCGCAGTGAGCGCGAGCACCCGTCATGGACGCTCGCGGAGCACGCGCGCCAGCGATACCCACATCGGTACCGCGAGCTCGAGCTCGGTCCGCTCGACGAGGAGGCGAGCCGCGAGCTCGCCGGCAGCGCCGCAGCCGGAGAGCTTCCCGAGTCGGTCGAGGCGCTCCTGACGGCGCGTTCCGGCGGCAATCCGTTCTTCCTCGAGGAGGCCCTCTACGACCTCGTGGAGCGAGGAGCGCTGCGGCGAACGAACGGCAGCCTCGAGCTCGCGGACGGCACCGGCGAGGTCTCGGTCCCCGCGCTCGTCCAGGAGGCGCTCCAGGCGCGGCTCGATCGCCTCGACCCGGAAACCCGTGACGTCCTGAACGCCGCCGCGGTCATCGGCCGCACCTTCACGTCCACGCTGCTCGAGCGTGTGCGGCCGGAAACGCGACTAGGGCCCGCGCTTTCGGAGCTCCAGCGACTGGAGCTCGTGGTGGAGGAACGGCGTCGGCCGGTCGCCGAGTATCGCTTCCGCCACGGCCTCGTCCAGGAGGTTGCGTATGCGAGCCTCCTGGAGGCACGACGGCAGAACCTCCATTTGCAGGTGGGGGAGGCGCTGGAGGAGGCCCACCGCGAGGCGCCGGAGCAGGTGTCCGGGCTCCTCGGCCGACACTTCGCGGAGGCAGGGGACGAGGAACGTGCCGTCCGGTACCTCCTGTCGGCCGGCGACTCGGCCCGGCGGCTCTACGCCGACGAGGAAGCGCTGGCCCAGTACCACCGGGCGCTGGAGCTTCTCGCGCCCTTCGACCGGCGTGTGCGCGAGACGTACTTCAAGATCGCGCTGACACATCACGCAGCCTTCGATTTCGCGGGGGCCGACGACGCATGGGCGCGCGCCGCCGCAGCTCCGGAAGGTGAGCCCGCAGTCGACCTCGCTCCGGTTGAGCGCCTGCGGACCACTGTCTGGCGATCGGAGAGCGTCGTGCCGGGGGTCGGATACACGAACGTCGACTGGTGGCTGAGCGAGCAGCTCTTCCGGGGACTGCTCCGCGTCGATCGTGACCTCAACGTCGTTCTGGACCTTGCGCGCGAGTGCCGGGTCTCTCACGATGGCTGCGTCTACCGGTTCAGGCTGCGCCCCGACGCACGCTGGTCCGACGGCGCCCCGATCCGCGCCGACGATTTCGTCCTCGGGTGGGTCGAGACGCGTGAGCGTGGGCTGAGCGCCGCGAAGGTCCTCCGGGACGTCGAGGACGTTCGGGCGCTCGACAACGGAGCGCTCGAGATCCGGCTCGAGGGACCGCGAAGCTACTTCCCCTACGTGCTTGCGACCTCGGCTGCATTTCCGTGGCCGCGCCACCGCTGGGAAGAGCTCGGCGACGACTGGATGCGTCCGGAGCATCTCGTGTGCAACGGCCCGTTCGAGCTCGCCGCGATCGACGAGGAGCACATGCTCATCCGCGCGAGCGGCGCCTGGCGGCGGCCGCGCGGCAATGTCGCCGAGGTGCAGGTCGACTTCGGGCGAGGCGACGATCAGGAGTCCTGGGCCGCAGGACTCTTCGACTTCCTGGTGTTCGGGCACGGAGTCGAAGAGCCGGCGACGATCGTCGAAACGGTGCCGCAGCTCGGGTTGATGTACGTCGGCTTCGGCGCCACCGGCCTCTTCGAAGACGAGCGCTTGCGCAGGGCCTTCACCCTTGCGACCGACGACGAACGGGTCGCGCGAAAGGTCATCGAGCTGGAGCTGGATCCGGCGGCGGGCGGCGGGATGATTCCCCCGGCGATGCCGGGTCACTCCCATCGTGTGGCGCTGAGGCACGACCTCGACCGCGCGCGGCAACTCCTGGCCGATGCGGGCTACTCCGGCGGGCGTGGCCTGCCGACGCTCAAGCTCCTTGCGTTGCGGGAGAGGGTCCGGCCTGGTCAGGCCGCGGAGCTCACCCGCCAATGGGCCGAGATCGGCGCACAGGTGTCCGTCGAGGCCGTGTCAATCAGTGAGCTCCAGGACGCCCTCTCAGGGGGCTCCCTCGACCTCTGGCTCTGGGGGTGGAACGCCGACTTTCCCGATCCGCACGGCATCCTCGACGGCTTCGCGCGAATGCCGGTCTACCGCGACGACGAGATCCTCGAGCTCATCGAGCGCGCACGGTCGCTCCGCGACCAGGCCGAGCGCATGCGCCTCTTCCGGGAGGTCGAACGCCTTTGGATCGGTGAACGGGCGGCCATCGTCCCGATCGGGTACATCCGCGAAGCCGTCGTGCGCCGGCCGTGGGTCGAGGGTCTCTGGGCGACTGCGCTCTCGAAGGGGTCGCTCGACGAGGTGGTCGTCCGGCGGGACCTGGCCTAGCGAACCGTCAGAGGCGTCCCGACCGGCATCAGCCTTGCCAGGCGCAGGATGTGGCCGTTCTTCATCCGGATGCAGCCGTGCGAGACACGCCCGGGCAGGAGATACGGTTGGTTCGTCCCATGGAGGCCGATGTAGCCGCCGCCGGGCCAGTCGCTGAGAACCGCCGAGCGGGCGCTCGTCCCGAACGCGATCGGCCCGTAGACCGCGTTGCCGAAGCCGTAGAGCTGGTTTCGGATGTAGAACTCGCCGCGAGGAGTCGGCCAGTGCGGCTGCCCGACGCCGACCGGGGCCCGGAAGATCACCTTGCCGCGGCGGTACAGGGTCGCCGTCAGCCGGCGCCGGTCGACGACGAGCCGCGTCCGGACCTCCTTCCAGTCGCTCAGCATCTTTCGCTTCACCCAGCCGGTCCGCCCGTTGGGCAGCGTGGCGAGGCGGACGCGAATCCACACGCCGTGCCTCGTCCTCCGCCCCTCGAGCGCCAGCACCAGGTTGGTGGTGCCCTCGGGCGTCCAGCGGGCAAGGCTGGCGACGACGGCCGAGGTCCTGCGTGGGGCGCTCCTCGCGACGCCCTTCCGCAGGACGAACGCGTAGCGATAGAGGTTCTGGCCGTTGCTGCTGAGGACGAAGCGCTCGGGCTTGCGGCCCGCGTCGGTAGCCACGGCGTCGGGACGGAAGCCCGCCCAGACGGCCGGGAACGCGGAGGCGGGCAGCGCGAGACAGAGCACCGCCGCGCCGACGAGCGAGGCGCGGAAGCTCGACGCCATGAGGCGCGGAACTCTAGACCACATCCCGGTCGCCGTCCTGCGCTGCTCCGTCAGCGGATGGTGACGGGCGTGCCGACGCGCATCAGGCGGTCGAGCCGCCGGATGGCGGGATTGCGCATCCGCACGCAGCCGTGGGAGACGCGCCCGGGCAGGATCTCCGGCTGGTTCGTGCCGTGGATGCCGATGAAGCCGCCGCCCGGCCAGTCGGTGAGGATCGCGGAGCGCCCGTTCGTCCCGAAGGCGAGCGACCCGTAGATCGGATCCGTGAACCCGGTCAGCCGCTCACGGACGTAGAACCGCCCGGCGGGAGTCGGCCACCGGGGCTGGCCGACGCCGACGATCGTCCGGAAGACGGGGCGTCCGTGCTTGTACAAGGTCGCCCGTAGCCGCGCCCGCTCGATGACGAGGTGGGTGTCGAGCTCGACGAATGGGCCGAGGGCCTCGCGGGGGATCCAGCCGCTCTTGCCGTTCGGGAGCTGGGGCAGCGGGACGCGCACCCAGTAGCGGCCCCGCCCGTCGATCAGGCCCCGGGAGAGGAACAGCACGTGCGGAACGTGCTCGGGCGTGATCCGCTTCAGCCGCCCGACGATCCGCGAGCCCTCGCTCGGCGCGGCATGGGCGTCGACGGTGCGCTCGAGCACGGCGTTCTGCGTGTGCCCGGAGAGGCTCCTGCTCGAGAGCCTGAACGAGCTCGCCGCCGTCCGGCCGATGTGGACGCGAAGGGCGATGCGGGGCGCCGACCCGGCGCCGTCGAAGGCACGGAACACGAGCCTCCACTCGCCGCGCTGCCCGGTACTCGGCGTCCAGCGGAAGTCGACGCGCGCCGGCGCCTGGGCGAGCGTGACCAGCCGTGCTCCCGCAGGGAGCCTGTCCACGCGGATCTGGACGGTCGAGTTGAAGGATCCCGCTGCCTCGAGCGGGATCCTGAGCTCGCGCCCGACGCCGGCGGCGAACGCAGTGCCGTCGTCCGGCGTGCTCCCCTGCCAGACGATGGTGCCGGTCGGCGCGCCGACGGCAGACGGCGACAGGATGGCAAGCACGACCGCGAGTGCGGCCGGCAGCGCGGCTTTCGATCTCACCTTCATCGCTGACCCCTGTCCCGTTCTAGCAAAGGGAGGGCGACCCTTCGGCCGCCCTCCCCGTCGATCCGCGATTCAGCCGGGTCTAGCCCGTGAAGGGCGGCCGCGTCCGGGCCCTGACCCGGCCCTTCGCGCCCTTGCCCCGCTTCTTCGCCTTCTTGATCTTCTTCGCCTTCGGCTTCTTGTACTGGTCCATCGCCGGGCTCCGCTTGAGGACGGTGATGACGTCCGTCGGAGTGACGACGCGCTTCACGCTGACCGCGGCGTCCTGTGCCGCCGAGGATGCGTAGCCGACGCCGCCCACGGAGGCGAGCGCGAGGACCATGACAGCCGTCAGTGCACCGACGAAGGCGACGCGAAGCGAGCCTGCGCGGTAGCGACCGTCATTCCTGACGCGCGCCTCGAGGCGGCGGGTGAACTCGGGTGCAGGCTCGGGACGGCCGGCCCGCAGCTCGGCTTCGAGGTCGAGGCCCTCGTGCCGTCTCCGCCAGTAACGCATATCGTTGAAACCCCCTGAAGTCGTTGGTCTTGCACCCGTACTACCGCGAGGCGCCCCGTTTCCTTACAGGCTCGGCCTCCTCCTCACCGAGGATCCCCCTCAGACGCCCGAGAGCCCGGTGGAGCGCGACCTCGATCGCGTTCGTCCTGGCGCCGAGCAGCTCCGCGATCTGGCGTGCGGTCAGGTCGGCGCCGTAGCGAAGCGCGATCAGCTCGCGGTCGCGTTCCTCGAGCGCGGCCACAGCGCTCGAGACGGTGAGCCGCCGGAGGGTCTCCTCCTCCAGGTCCGTGGTGTCCACCGTGTCGATGTGCTCCGTCGCGAACTCCGTCTTCGACCAGCCGCCGTCGATGCAGCGCTTGGCGATCCCGAGGAGCCATGCGACCGGCTCGCCCTTCCGCGCGTCGTAGCTCTTGCGGTAGCGAAGCGCGCGCTCGAAGGTCTCGCTCGTCACGTCCTCGGCGTCCGGGCCGTCGCCGAGCCGGTACGCCGCATACGCGTAGACGCGCTTGATCAGCGGCTCGGGATCGGCCAGCGGGTCCCGCCGGAACACTAGGAGCCCTCCCGGAACTCATGGATCTCCGGGCTCAGCGGGTTCAGACGCTCGGCCCGACGGAGCGCTGCCGCCCGCTCGAATCCCGAGCTTGTCTCGGCAAGGCGCAGCCAGAGCAGCCAGTCGGTCGGCTCCTTGTCCAGCGCCTCCCGGAAGCTCTCCCGCGCTCCTGCGACGTCCCCCTGCCCCACCTGAGCCTCGCCGAGTCGCTGCCATGGCTCGGACGACCACGGGGCCCAGTCCTCGGCCTTTCGGGCCTGGTCCGCCGCCTCGTTCCAGTCGGGCGGGCTCGAGACAGCGGCATCGTCGCTCGCCGCCAGGGCGCTCGAACCGACCAGTCCGACGAACGCCGCAGCCGCCATGCCCGCCGCGACCACGCCGGCGGCGATCCGAAGCCGGAGGCCGGGAACGAGCTCGGTGCGACCACGACCGCGGAGCGCGATCAGCGCCGCCCCGCACATGAAGGCGGCGACGGTCACCGCCGGCAGCTCCCAGTCCCAGTCGACACCGGCATGGACGAGGTAGGCGACGTACGCGCCGAAGGCGCCGGCCGCGAGCGGGTGCCCGCGGACGCCGAAGGCGGCGACGAGCGGCGCCGCCAGCGCCACGAGCAGCGCTGCGAGGCCGATCGGGCCCAGCTCGCCAAGCGTCTCGAGGTAGAGATTGTGGCCGTCGCGCACCTTGTGGTCGATCGGGCGGTGCTGGTTCCAGTACTGCTCGTAGGTGCCGGCCCCGCCCCCGAGCAGCGGATTGTCGGTGTACTCGTCCCACGCTTCCTCCCAGATCTCCGGGCGGTAGCTGCCGGTGAACGTGAGCAGCCTCTGGCTGAGGTCGGTCGGCGGAGGCTCCGGCGCCGTCGTGAAGGCGTCGTAGGCCTCCTCGACCATGTCGACCGGCCCGCCGAAGCGGACGACGGCTCCGATCGCGGCGCCGAGCGCGAGCGCGGCCGCGAGCGCCGCGAAACCGACACGGACCGCGTGCGAGGGCGCATACCGGCGCTCGGCCGCCGCAAGCGCGACGGTCGCTCCTGCTGCGAGGAGGGCGAGGATCACGATCAGCACCGCGAGCTCGCTGCCCTGATCCTGCGCCACGCTCAACGGCGAATCCCTCCGGACGAGCCCCTCGTAGCTGGACGAGACGGCCGCCGCGACGAGACCCGGCGTCCCGACGACGAGAAGGGCCACGAGCAGCTGAAGCCGCCGGGGATCGAGCGCGACGGCGGCGGCGAGGCCCGCGAAGAGCGCGATCCAGGCCCCGCGACTGAACGTGAAGTAGAGCGCCGGGACGAGCACCACGAACCCCGCGCCGGCGGCCGCACGGAGGGGGACGTTCCGCTCCCGCGCGGCGGCGCCGAGTGCGAGCAGCAGCCCGATCGCAACGAAGATGCCGAAGCCGTTCCAGTAGCCGAGCGGCTCGGAAAGCCGGTACTCGGTGACGGGGTCGTAGGTCCCGATGCGATCGGGGAACAGCCGCGTCCCCAGGCCGTATGCAGAGACGAGGACGATCGCCCCGAGCACGCCGCGGAGGAGCGCGGGAGCGGCGTCCGAGCGGACGACGAGCACGAGCGCGGCCGCGACACCGGCGTAGGCGAGCATGCGGAAGCCCTCGAGGACCGTCTGCGTCGTGTTGTCGGTCCAGAGCAGCGACAGCCACGTCCACGCGGCGAGGGCGGTCAGGCCGCCGCCGAACGCGCCGGCCAGCCGGCCGCCGTGGAGCGCCGCCCGGCCCAGCAGCAGCCACGCGATGACGAGCCAGAGCGCGACCAGCGCAGTCCAGCCCCAGGCGGGCGGAAAGTACCCGCCGTCCGCGGCGCCGAGGGCCGCGATCCCGGCTGCCGCGCCCAGCCCGACGGCGGCGTGACCCACCTCGGGAGCAAGCGTGCGGGGCGGCGCAGCGGCGGCCGCGTCGGCATCGAGGCTCCGAGACTGGGCACCGCGCACCTCTGTCAGAGCGTAGCGTCGGGCCCTGTCAGCTCCCCGCGCGTCTCGGCGTACCAGCGGAAGGTCTCGGCGAGACCCTCGTCGAGCTCGATCTCCGGTCGCCAGCCGAACGCCGCCGCGGCGGCGGACGAGTCGATTGCGCTGCGCCTGAGCTCCCCGGGCCGCAGCGGCTCGAGTCGAGGTTCGACCGCCGTTCCCGCGGCACGCTGGATGCCGTCGAGAACCTCGAGAACACTCACCTCGCGGCCCCAGCCGAGGTTGAACGTCCCCGCGACCTCGGTGTCGGCGACGGTCGTGAACGCCCGCGTGATGTCACGGACGTGGACGTAGTCGCGCGTGGGAGTTCCATGCCCGTACACGGCGAGCGGGCGATCCTCGAGCAGCCGCTCGCTGAAGATGGCCACGACGCCCGCCTCGCCGTGCGGGTTCTGTCTCGGCCCGTAGACGTTCCCCAGGCGGAGGACGACATGGGCGACGCCGAGGAACCGCTGCAGCGTCGAGACGAAGGCTTCGCCTGCCTGCTTTCCCGCACCGTAGGGCGAGAGGGGCCGCGGGACATGGGTCTCCGGGGTCGGCATCGGCGCGTCCTCGCCGTAGAGCGCCCCGCCCGTCGACGCGAACGCGGTGCGAGCTCCAAGCTCGCTCGCGGCGCGCACGACGTTGAACGTGCCGAGCACGTTCGACGCGAAGTCCCGGTCGGGATCGGAGACGGACACGGTGACGCTGGACTGCGCGGCGAGGTGCGGGACGAAGTCCGGACTCAGCCGTGCCATCGCCGCGCGGACGCCGGCCCCGTCGGCGACGTCGAGCTCGACGAGCTCCACGCCGTCCGGGACGTTGTCACGCGAGCCGGAAGAGAGATCGTCGACGACGACGACCTCGTCGCCCCGCTCGAGAAAGGCGTCGACGACGTGCGAGCCGATGAAGCCGGCTCCGCCGGTCACCATGACCTTCATCTCAGCCTCCGGTCCCGTTCGGGACGGGCGGCTGGCAGCTCGGGCAATACCAGGTGCCGCGACCTGCGGCCCGCGTCTTGCTGATCTCGGCGCCGCATCGGAGGCAGGGCTCGCCGTCCCGGCCGTAGACCTTGAGCGCGGCCCGCATCCGGCCCTCCGCACCGTCGGGCGTGCGGTAGTCGCGGAGCGTCGTCCCCTGGCGGGCGATTCCGGCCTTGAGGGCCTCCCGGACGGCTCGGTGGAGACGGCGGATCTCGGCCTCGTCGAGGTCGCCCGCCGGGCGCAGCGGATGGATCCGCGCCCGCCAGAGCGCCTCGTCCGCGTAGATGTTCCCCATACCGGCCGCCGCGCGCTGGTCGAGCAGCGCCGCCTTCACGGGGGCACGCCGGCGGTCGAAGCGGGCGGCAAGGCTCGCGGGCGTGAAAGCCCGCGTCAGGGGCTCCTCGCCCAGTCGCCGCGCGAGATAGTCGGTCTCCTCCCCCGGCTCGAGCAGCAGCCAGGTGCCGAACCGGCGGACGTCTCGGTAGCAGACGTCCGATCCGTCGTCTAGCGTGACAACGGCTCGGAGATGCGGGTCGTGCTCGGGGGCTCCGCCTCTCTCGTGTCGAACCGTTCCCGTCATGCGGAGGTGGATCAGAAGCGCCCGACCAGACTCGAACCGAACAACCAGATACTTGCCGCGCCGCTCGACCGCGTTCACGACCTCTCCCTCGAGCTCGGCCGCGACCTCCTGCGGCTCCGTCGGCCGCGTCACACGGGGATCGCGGATCTCGACCCGGTCGAACCGCCGGCCGACGAGGACGGGCTCGAGGTGCGCGCGAACGGTCTCGACCTCGGGCAGCTCCGGCACGCGGCCAGCCTAGCCGTGTCGCATCACGACAGCGTCTCGAGGATGACGCCCGATGGCTCGGGCGCGTCGTCGGCGAGCTCGTAGGCTGCTGCGAGCTCTTCGGCGGCTGCAACAGCGGCCGCGTCGTCGCGGGCGTGGATCTCGGCCAGTGCGTCCCCGGCGGAGACCCGGTCGCCCCGCTTCGCATGGCAGACGATGCCCACGGCGTGGTCGATCGGCTCGTCCTTGACCGTCCGCCCCGCGCCGAGGTGGACCGACGCCGTGCCGACGGCGAGCGCGCCGACACGGGCCACCACCCCGTCCCTCGGAGCCTCGACCTCGCTGACCACGGGCGCGATGGGAAGCGCCTGCTCGTCCGGATCGCCGCCCTGGGCCCGGATCCAGCGCTCGTACGCCTCGAGCGCCGACCCGGTGTGCAGCGCCACCTCGACGCGCCTACGCGCCTCGCCGGGCTCCGCGCCGTCGCACAGCGCGACGAGGTGCGCCGCCGAGGCCACCGCCAGCTCGGTGAGGTCGGCCGGCCCCTGCCCGCGGAGCGTCTCGACCGCCTCCCTGATCTCGAGCGCGTTCCCGACGGCTCTGCCCAGCGGCTGATGCATGTCCGTCAGCTCGCAGATCACCATGCGGTCGGCGCGGCGGCCGAGCTCGAGCATCGTCCCGGCGAGCTCGCGGGCGTCGTCGAGCGACTTCATGAAGGCCCCGTCGCCCACCTTCACGTCGAGGACGATCGCGTTCGCGCCCGCGGCGATCTTCTTCGACATGATGCTCGCGGCGATCAGGGAGACGTTCTCGACCGTGGCGGTCACGTCCCGGAGCCCGTACAGCTTCTTGTCGGCCGGCACCAGCTCCGCGGTCTGGCCGACGATCGCGAGGCCGATGTCGCGCACCTGCGACACGAACTCGTCGCGTCCGAGCTCGATGCGAAAGCCAGGGATCGACTCGAGCTTGTCGAGCGTTCCGCCGGTGTGCCCCAGTCCCCGGCCGCTCATCTTCCCGAAAGGGACGCCGCAGGCCGCCACGAGCGGGCCGACGACGAGCGAGGCCTTGTCGCCGACGCCGCCGGTCGAGTGCTTGTCCGCGACAGGCCGGCCGATCTCCGCCTGCAGGTCGATCGTCTCGCCGCTTCGAACCATCGCATCGGTCAGGGCGTAGGTCTCCCGCCCGTCCAGGCCCTGGAAGTAGACGGCCATGCAGAAGGCGGCGAGCTGGTAGTCGGGGATCTCGCCACGCGCGTAGCCGAGGACGAGCTCCTCGAGCTCCTCGTCCCCGAGCTTCTCGCCGTCGCGCTTTCGCTGGATCAGCTCGGCGGGACGGATCACGGCTCGACGATCGGCGCTCCGGGTAGCCCGCGCACCCCCGAGCGGCCGCCGAGCCACCTGTTCACGGTCGCGCCGACGTCCGCGAACTCGCCGTCGTGTCTGGCACCGCGCGCGTTGCGCCCCTCGACGTAGGCGAGCAGCAGGGCGTGCTCCCGCGAGTGGTCGGTTGACGGGGTGGTCGGATCGCAACCGTGGTCCGACGTCAGGATCAGAAGGTCGCCGTCCCGCAGGGCACCCAGAAGGTCGGGAAGCCGCCGGTCGAAGTCCTGGAGGCACCGGTGGAAGTTGACCGGGTCGTTGCGATGCCCCCAGAGCATGTCCGTCTCGACGAGGTTGACGAAGATCACCCCGTCGTCGAGCTCCTGCAGCAGCCGCTCCGTGACGGTGATTCCCTCGACGTTCGACCGCGTCGGATGCGACTCGTCGATGTCGCACCCGGCGAAGATGTCCCGGATCTTGCCGACGCCGTGCACCTGGTGGCCGGCCTCGCGGACGAGGGTCAGGTAGTTGGGCTGCCGCGGCTTGAGCGACCAGTCGTGGCGGTCAGGCGTCCGGGTGTAGTTGCCGGGCTCGCCGACGAACGGGCGGGCGATCACCCGGCCGACGGCATGCTTGCCGGTGAGGAGCTCGCGGGCCGCCTCGCTTGCGGCGTAGAGCTCCTCGAGCGGAATCGTGTCCGTGTGCGCCGCGATCTGGAAGACGCTGTCCCCGGACGTGTAGACGATCCACTTGCCCGTGCGCTGGTGCTCCTCGCCCAGCTCCTCGATGATCTCCGTTCCCGATGCGGGCTTGTTCCCGATCACGCCCCGTCCCGTCCGGTGCGAGAACGGGTCGATGATCTCGAACGGGAAGCCGTGGGGGTACGTCGGGAAGGGCTGAGCGGTGACGACGCCCATGAGCTCCCAGTGGCCGGCGGTCGTGTCCTTGCCCTTGGATCGCTCCGCCAGCCGGCCGGCGATGGCGGGCGCTCCCGGCTGTGGCGGGCAGCCCTCGAGCTCCTTCACGTTTCCGAGCCCGAACGCCTCCAGGTTCGGAAGGTCGAGACCGCCGACGGCTTTCGCAACGTTTCCGAGCGTGTCGGAGCCCCCGTCTCCGTACTCGCCCGCATCCGGCAACTCCCCCGCCCCGACGGCGTCGAGGACGATCACGCACGCCCGTGGCACGCGGGCCTCCTACGAACCTCGAGGGATGCGCGCAGCGTCGTTCGCGCCTGGTCGGGGTGGCGTGAGACCCACATGACTATTCTAGGTTCGGCTTGGGGACGATCCTCGGACTCATCGGCATGGTGTTCTTCGTCGCGGGCGTGATCGGCCTCGCGGCCGGCGTCACCTGGACGATCATCAAGATCTCCCCCACGCGGCGCACCTCCAAGGACAACGCCGAGAAGCCGAAGCCCGCGAGCTAAACGGGCGAGAGCGGCAGCACGTCCTCGAGCGGCGTGTACTCGAGGCCGTGCGCCTCCGCGACCGCCTCGTACGTGATCCGCCGGTCGAGGACGTTCACACCGCGGGCGAGGGCCTGGTCGCGGGCGATCGCGTCGCGAAGCCCGTAGTCGGCGATCTCTTCGACGTACGGAAGCGTGGCGTTCGTCAGGGCCTTGGTCGACGTGATCGGCACGGCCCCGGGCATGTTCGCGACGCAGTAGTGGATGACGCCGTCGACGACGAAGACCGGCTCGGAGTGCGTCGTCGGCCGCGAGGTTTCGACGCAGCCGCCCTGGTCGATCGCGACGTCCGCGGTCACCGAGCCTTCCTTCATGCCAGAGACCATCTCGCGCGTGATCAGCTTCGGAGCGAGGGCGCCGGGAATCAGGACGGCGCCGACGACGAGGTCCGCCTCCGCGACCGACTCCTCGATCTGGAGCGCGTTCGACATCAGCAGCGTGACGCGGGAGCCGAGCACCTCCTCGAGATGCCGCATCCGGTCGATCGAGCGCTCGAGGATCGTGACCTCGGCCCCGAGGCCGAGCGCGATCACGGCCGCGTTGTAGCCGACCATGCCGCCGCCGATCACGACGGCCTTGCCGGGTAACACGCCGGGAACGCCGCCGAGCAGCAGACCGCGCCCGCCCCGCGGCTTCTCCAGGAACGTGGCGCCGGCCTGCGAGGCGAGGCGTCCGGCGATCTCGCTCATCGGCGCGAGGAGCGGCAGGGCGCGGTCGTCGGTTTCGACGGTCTCGTAGGCGACGCAGGCTGCGCCGCTCGCCATCAGCGCCCGGGTCAGCTCCTCGCTCGCCGCGAGATGGAGATACGTGAACAGAATCTGGCCCTCGCGCAGCCGTCCGAATTCTTCCTCGAGCGGCTCCTTCACCTTGAGGACGAGCTCCGACTCCCAGACGTCGTCGACCGAGCCCATCCGTGCGCCGACCGCCTCGTACGCCGAGTCGGGGAAGGCGCTTCCCTCGCCCGCCCCGCGTTCGACGACCACGCTGTGGCCGTGCCGCACCAGCTCGAGCGCCCCGGCCGGGGTCAACGCGACGCGATACTCGTCCTGCTTGATCTCCCTTGCGACGCCGACGTTCATGCGGGCGGATTATCGCCGTTCGCCCGCAGCGAGCCGCTCGACCAGCCGCCGCTCGTCCGCGCCGAGCCACGGAGGCTCGCCCGCGAGCCCGTTCTCGGCGGCGTGGAGCGGATTGCGCGTCGCGGGAATCACCACGTCGACGCGTTCGTCGGAGAGCGCCCACTTGAGCAGTGCCTGAGGCCAGGTCTCGATGCCGAACGTTGCCAGCGGCTCGAGGTCTTCGGCATCGGGAGGCCGCCGCAGGAGCTCACCCTCGCCGAGGGGGCGCATGACGATCACCGCGATGCCGAGCTCCGCGGCGAGCGGCAGCAGCTCCTGCTCGCACTCGCGCTCGAGCGGGTTGTAGGGGAGCTGAACCGTCTGGAAGCGCCCCGTCCGCATCGCCTCTGCGAGCTCGCCGAAGGCCGACGGCGAGTAGTGCGTCACCCCGAGCGTGTCGATTCGGCCCTCTCGGCGCTCGTCCTCGAGCCAGTCCAGGTGCCCGCGCCAGGAGACGAGGTTGTGCACCTGCTCGATCTCGACACGACCGAACCATCCGAGCTGGTCCGCGAACTGCGCCAGCCCCTGCTCAACGGTCGGAGCCCAGATCTTCGTGGCGACCGAGGCCTCGGCCCTGCGGCCCCGGAGTGCGGCCCCGAGCGACCGCTCGGCCCGGCCGTACATCGGCGACGAGTCGGAGATCCGCATGCCGGCCGCCCAGGCCGCGTCGACGACCTCTGTCGCGAGCTCCTCGTCGCCGCCGAAAGTGTTCCACGTGCCGAGGCCGACGACCGGGCCCAGTCGCCGTTCCTCCATCAGGCCATGACCGCGGCCCGGGCGACGAGGCCCGCGGCGAACGCGCACATGAAGAAGCACGGGTCGTCCTCGAGGCGCCGTCCCATGGAGGACAGAGGAAGCCGCGCACAGTCCTCGTGCCAGCCCTCGACGTCGACCTCCTCACGGGGTTCGAGCCACTCGGGGGCCTCCAGTCCTTGCGGCCACGCGATCGTTGCATCCGCCAGGCAAAGCTCGAGGATGGCCCGGACATGGTGGGAGACGCCGAGCTGGCGGTCGCGCCGATCTGCCTCGGAGGCACGGACGGCGATGATCGGCGAGCCGCCCAGCGCGGCAGCGGCGTTCGCCGCAGTCGCGGCGGCGATACCTCCGTGTCCGAGCAGCGATCCCGTCCCGACGATGCCCGGCCCGATCGAGCAGATGACCGCCCCAAGACCCTGCGCTGCACACCAGGCGAGCGCGGATGCCACGTTCACGGCCTGGAGGTCGCCGTCCATGCACGGGGCCGCGGCGATCGCGACCTCGAGCAACCCTGTTTGTTTCAGGCTGCGCACCGTGTCCGACAGCGAGACGGGAAGCGCGCCGCCGCCGACCTGGAGGTACGCCACCCGACCGACGCCGCGCATTCCGGCCCGAACCGGTGCGACCTGGCTGTGGAGCGAGCAGCACACGACTGGCATCCCGTCCAGGGTCTCGGAGAGCGGGCCTTCCTCCTCGACGTGCGTGGTCGCGGCCTGAAGAGGCGTGGAGGGAAGTGAGATCACGTGGGCGCCCGCCTCCCCTTCCGCGTCGAGCCCCCGCGTGAGGTTGGCGTAGAGGACGTCGAACCCGCCCGACCCCGGATCGAGCTCGACTGCCCGGACGTTCACGATCACCTCGTCGCCGATCTCGACCGGTCCGGTGAGCCGCGGGTAGGAGACGGTCGGCCGGCCGTCGACCTCGAGCCGGACGAGCTCGTCGTGCTCCTCCGTGATCCCCGTGACTCGCCCGCGCCGGAGCCTAATCCGCATGGCCGCCTCGGGCGACGTCGACGAGCGCCAGCGTGACGTCGACCATCCGCTCGAGGTCCGCGACCGCGATGTGCTCGTCCGGCGTATGGATCTCCATCATCCCGTTCGCCAGGTTGAGGCAGGCCTTGCCGCGCTCGTTGAAGACGTTCGCATCCGCTCCTCCGCCGGTGAGCCCGAGCCGCGGCTCCACCCCGGAGCGCCGCAGCGCCTCGCAGGCGAGCGTCACCGGCAGGTCGCCGCGGTTGAAGCGGTAGCCGCGATAGCTCTCGACCACCGTGGTCTCCGCCTCGCACTGCTCGAGCGACGCGGCGAACGTGATGGACTCGAGCATCTCCCGGACGAGGTCCGAGAGCTTCTCCTCGGCGTGCGATCGTACGTCGATCGCGAACCAGCAGCGGTCCGGGACGATGTTCTTCGCGGTCCCACCCTGAATCAGGCCGACGTTCGCCGTCGTCTCGTCGTCCAGTCGGCCGAGGCGGAGGTCGGCGATCGCCCTCGCGGCCGCCGCGATCGCCGAGCGCCCCTCCTCCGGCGCCATCCCCGCGTGAGCGGCCCGCCCCTTGATCGCGACCTCGATCTGGCGCGCGTACGGCGCGCCGAGGACGACGCCGCCGACCGGCGCGCCCTGGTCGTACACGAACCCCGTCGCCGCTTCGAGCCGGGAGGCGTCGAACGCCTTGGCGCCCTGCAGGCCGACCTCCTCCTTTGGCGTGAAGAGGAGCTCGACCCCGGCGTGCGCTCGCTGCTCCGCCAGGATCCGGGCGACTCCGGCGAGCATCGCTGCGACGGCAGCCTTGTTGTCGGCCCCGAGGATCGTGCCGCCGGCGTTGCGGACCACGCCCTCGGCGACCACGGGCTCGAGCGGGCCGGTCGGCGGAACGGTGTCTAGGTGGGCGCAGAGGAAGATCGGGACGCCGCCGTTCTGCAGCGTTGCGGGCAGGCGGGCGAGGAGGTTGCCGGCCGTGGAGCCGATCCTCGAGCCGGCGTCGTCCTCCTCGACGGTGAGGCCCAGGTCCTCGAGGTACGCCCGTACCCGGTCGGCGACCGCACGCTCCTCGCCCGGAGGGCTCGGGATCGCCGCCAGCTCGGTGAAGAGCGACAGGACGTCCGACATCGCCGCGAATGCTAGGCGCCCACTCGAGCACCAGCTGGGCAGACATGTCCGAGATTGACGTCTTGCGGTGACGCTCTGTGGCTGACAGCGTCCATCTTCGTGTCGGATGTGCGCCGTCTCGTCCACGCAGGCTTCTCCCGTGGTGGCCGTAGGGCACCGTTGACAGCTCTGTCAACGTCACGAGGAGACCTCGATGAGACGACTGCTGGTATTCGCGATCCTCACTCTCGCCGCCTCGCTGGTGGTTGCCGTGCCCGCGCAGGCCCTCGATGCCGATCCCGGCATGTGCGAGTGCTACGACCCGCCGCCACCGCCTCCACCACCCCCGCCGCCGCCGCCTCCACCACCACCACCACCACCGCCGCCGCCACCACCACCGCCGCCGCCGAGCGACGACCCGTGGCTGCCGGACGAAGCACCCGGGGAGGGCGTCGGCGACTGGTATCCCACGCCCAGCGGGAACCTGCAGCTCTTCGGGTCGACGTGCTTCTCGAAGGAGCTCAAGCGCTCGAAGGGCTCGGGCCCGTGGGGTCGGCGCCTCTTCCTGTACACCGTCTGGTGCGGCAAGGCGGGCCTGATCACGTACCGGAGGAGCTCGGTCCGGACGGACCACGACACGTTCTGCTGGAACATCACCACCCCGAGCGTCGCGAAGACGTTCGGTGGGGCGAACTACACGCTCGTCGAGGTGCAGGCGTGGATCGAGGTCAGCTGCGCGTCAATCCCGACCGGCTGGCCGAGCTTCCACGACACGCTGATGATGCGCGTGCGGTACTACCCGAACGGGGTCTACCGAACCGTGGCGACGAGTTGAGGAGAAGCAGATGACGCTCAAGCGGCTCCTGGTCGTGATCCTGGTCGTCTGGGCCGTGCTCGCCGTGATCACCTTCGTGTTCTTCAGCGTCGGAGGAAGCGAGCCGGGTAGCGGCGGCGGAGACACGATCGAGCAGTCCGCACCACCGTAAGGAGCGGAGGTCAGGCCGGTACGCGGGTCGGCTCGGCGGCACCCTGGCGGGCCCGCGACCGGTCGAGCGCGGCGCCGACGAACTCGCGGAAGAGCGGCGCCGGTCGCGTCGGCCGCGACTTGAACTCAGGGTGGAACTGGCTCGCCACGAACCAGGGATGGTCGGGAAGCTCGATGATCTCGACGAGCCTTCCCTCCTGGTATGTGCCGGACACGACCAGGCCGGCCTCCTCGAGCGCCGGGCGGAAGTGATTGTTGACCTCGTATCGGTGGCGGTGGCGCTCGTTCACCACCGCCTCGCCGTAGGCCTCGCGCGTGCGCGTTCCCTCGGCGAGCTCGACGGCCTGGGCGCCGAGCCGCATCGTCCCGCCGAGGTCCTCGACCTCCTTCTGCTCGGGCAAGAGGTCGATGACCGCGTAGGGCGTCTCGGGATCCATCTCGGTCGAATTCGCCCCCTCGAGACCGACGACGTGCCGGGCGAACTCCGAGATCGCAACGTGCATGCCGAGGCAGATGCCCAGGTACGGGATCTTGCGCTCGCGCGCGACGCGGCACGCCATGATCTTCCCCTCCCAGCCGCGGGAGCCGAAACCGCCCGGCACGAGGACTCCGTCGATCTCCGCCAGCTGCGCCTCGAGCTCCTCGAGCGATGCGCCTTCGGCGTCCACCCAGCGCACGCGGACCGTCGCGCCGTGGTGGATCCCGGCGTGCTTGAGCGCCTCGTGGACCGAGAGGTAGGCATCGTGGAGCTGGACGTACTTGCCGACGAGCGCGATCTCGACTGTCTCGTCCAGTGCCCTGATCCGTCCCGCGAGGTCGAGCCACTCCCCGAGATCCGCCTCGACGTCGGGCAGGCCAAGCTTCTCCACGACAAGCCGATCGAGGCCTTCCTCCTGGAGCGCAGACGGCACGAGGTACACGTCCGGAACGTCACGGTTCACGACGACCGCCTCGGAGTCGATGTCGGCGAAGAGCGCGATCTTGTCGCGCAGGTCGCCGCTGAGTGGCTCGGTCGAGCGGCAGACGACGACGTCCGGATGGATACCGATGCGGCGGAGCTCGTTCACCGAGTGCTGCGTCGGCTTCGTCTTCAGCTCGCCGGCCGAGTCCACGAACGGGACGTACGTGACGTGGATGTACATCACGTTCTCAGGCCCGGCCTCGCGGCGGAACTGCCGGATCGCCTCGAGGAACGGCAGCGACTCGATGTCGCCCACGGTCCCGCCGACCTCGCTGATGACCACGTCGGTGTCGGACGCCTCCGCGACGCGGCGAATCCGGTCCTTGATCTCGTTCGTGATGTGCGGGATGACCTGAACCGTGGAGCCGAGGTACTCCCCCTTGCGCTCCTTGCGGAGGACCGAGTACCAGATCGAGCCGGACGTGTGGTTCGCGTTCCGCGAAAGGTTCTCGTCGATGAAGCGTTCGTAGTGGCCGATGTCGAGATCCGTCTCGGCGCCGTCCTCGGTGACGAAGACCTCGCCGTGCTGGAACGGGCTCATCGTCCCCGGATCGACGTTCAGATAGGGGTCGAACTTCTGCACCTGCACCTTCAGCCCGCGAGCCTTCAGCAGCCGGCCGAGCGAGGCGGCGGTGATTCCCTTTCCGAGTGACGAGACGACGCCGCCCGTGATGAACACGTACTTGGGCGGCCGTTCCCTCAAGGCCGTCGTCCCGGCGAATCCAGCGTGGAGAGAAGCGTGAGCCATGCGGGCGCGGCGTTCGCCGGCCGGCGGCTCCGTTCCGTGAGTCGGCTCACGGACCTCAAGCCTAGCATCGCGCCCAGCGCCCTCGATCCCGCCTCGCCCAGCATCACCCTCTGGCGAAGATCGTAAGCAAGCGGGAGGACGGCGACGACGCGAAGCTCAGCGAACCGTCGAGAGGAACTCGCGACCGCCGAGCATGCGTTCGAGCTCGCCTCTCCGCTCGGGCTCTCCGAGCTCCTCGATCCGGGTGTGCGTCGGGTCGCCGGTCACCTTCTCGACCCGGAGATGCCGGTCCGCGACGCTCGCGATCTGGGGGAGGTGCGTGATGGTCAGCACCTGTGAGCGCTCGCCCAGCCTGCGCAATGTCTGCGCCACGGCGTGCGCGGTCTCGCCGCCGATCCCGGCGTCGATCTCGTCGAACACGAGCGTCATCTTCCCGCCGGCGGCTGCCGCCAGCGCGAGGGCGATCCGGCTGAGCTCGCCGCCCGAGGCGGTCTCCGCGACGGGAGCGAACGGCAGGCCGGCGTTCGGACGGACCAGGAACGTCACTGCGTCGGCGCCGGTGATGCCAGGCCCGCCGGGATGCTCTCCGAGCTCGACGTGAAACTCCCCTTCTCCCAGGCCGATCCCGCGGAGCTCCGTCGCGACAGCGTCGGCGAACCGGCCGGCCGCGGCGCGACGCGCCTCGCGGAGCTCGCCGGCGAGCGCCTCTACTCGCTCTTGCGCCTCGGCGAGAGCCGCCGCCGCCTCGGCTGCCGGGTCGGCGCCGCCCTCTCGGGCGTCCAGGTCGTTACGGGCCGCCGCCGCCCGCCGGATCAGCTCCTCGTACGAGTCGCAGCGGAAGCGGCGTTTCGCGGCTGCGATCCGCTCCAGCTCGGCCTCGACGTGCTCCAGCCGGTCGGGCTCCGCCTCGAGCGAGTCGAGGAATGCGCGGAGGTCGGCGCCGACGTCGGCAAGCCTGACCTGGAGGTCGCGCAGCTCGGTCGCCGCAGCCGCAAGCTCGGGGGCGAGCCGCTCGAGCGGCGCGACTGACCGCTCCGCGCGTGCGGCGAGCACGGCCGCGCCTTCGCCCTCCTCCGGCGTGAGCGCCTCCGCCGCCGAAGCGGAGCCCTCCGCGAGCTCGGTGAGGTGGCGAAGGCGCTCCCGCTCGGCGAAGAGCGACGCCTCGGTTTCCGGCTCGAGCCCCTCTGTGTCCTCGACGAGGGCCTCGAGCTCGGCGAGGTGGGCCTCCGCGGCGGCCGAGCCGGCTGCGAGCTCGTCGTGCCGCCTCCTGGTGTCGGCGAGCTCGCGCCAGGCGAGACGAAGGTCGGCGCGACGCCGCAGCTGGTCGTCGCCGACGAACGAGTCGAGGACCTCCAGCTGATACGCCGGTCGGCCCAGCCGGCGCTGCTCGAACTGTCCCGACATGCCGACGAGCAACTCCGTCGCCGCCGCGAGGTCCTCGCGCGCGGCGGCGCGGCCCCAGGCGTACGCACGCGTCCGTCCGTCGGGGAAGATTCGTCGGGCGAGGACGAGGCCGGGCTCGTCCGCGGGCCGAAGCTCCGCGAGCGCCTCGAGCCCGTCTTCTTCGAAGAACCCCTCGGGAAGGTCGAACTCGGCCTCGACGTACGCCTCCTTCCCCGCCGGGCCGATCGCCTTCGCGTCGCCCTTCGCCCCGAGCAGGAGCCCGATCGCCTGCGCGAGGATCGTCTTGCCGGCGCCAGTCTCGCCGGTGATCGCGTTCAGGCCCTCCGAGAGCTCGAGGTCCGTCTCCCGGATCAGGACCAGGTTCTCGATGCGCAGCCGGCGCAGCACGCCGCCGATGGTAGGGACCGGCTAGGACGCGAACGTGTCGCGATAGCGCCGGAAGAACGTCTTCTCCGGCAACGTGGCGAGCAGGCTGGCGACCGACGAGAGCCTGATGCGGGCCGAATCGCCGGACCCGAGCCTTCCGACCTCGTGACCGTCCGCGAGGAGCGCCGCCTCGACGTCTGCGGTCAGGTTCGTAACCTCGAGGTCGCTGCTGCGCGGCACCACCAGCGGCCTTGCGTGCAGGGAATGCGGCGCGATGAAGGTCACGGCCATCGCGTCGATGCCCCACACGAGCACCGGGCCGCCGTTGGAGAGGTTGTAGGCGGTCGAGCCGGACGGCGTGCAGGCGATGAGCCCGTCGCAGGGAACCGTTCCCAGATCCTCGCCGGCGATCGACCAGCGGAGCTCGATCATCCGGCCGAGTGAGCCGCTGGCGGCGATGACGTCGTTCACCGCCGGGATGGTCTCGCCGCCGAGCTCGAGCTCCATCGTCCGCAGCTCGACGACGGAGAAGTCCCCGTCGAAGGCCCTCGCCAGACCCGCGTCGAGGTCGTCTCTCCCCATCGTGGCCAGGAAGCCGACCCGGCCGTAGTTGACGCCGATCACCGGCGTGCCCACTCCGAGAAACCGCTTGAGCGCTCGAAGCATCGTCCCGTCGCCACCGAGAACGACTGCGAGGTCGGCGTCCTCCTCCACGAGCTGGATTCCGCGCTCGTCCGCGAGCTCCTCGAGCCGCCTCACCGCGGCGGTGACGTCCTCTCGGCCGTGCGTGACGACGGCGACGCGGCTAACCGACGGCATCGGCGATCCACTCGTCGAGCTGGGCCGGAAGACTCGCCCCGGGTGCATGCGCGAGGTGCAGGAAGAGCTCGCGGTTCCCTTTCGGGCCTGGGAGGCCGGAGTCGCAGACCCCGCGCGTCTCGGCGTCCCACGCGAGGGCGGCCTCGGCCAGCTCGCGGACGACCCGCCGCCGGACGGCCGGGTCGCGGACAACCCCGCCCTTGACCTCGGCCCTCCCCGCCTCGAATTGCGGCTTCACGAGCACGACCGCCTCCCAGCTCGGCTTCGCGAGCCGAAGCACGGGCGGCAGCGCCTGGCGGACGCTGATGAACGAGACGTCACAGGTCACGAGCTCCGGGGCGAAGGGCAGCGCCTCGAGCTGCCGAGCGTTCACGCCTTCCATGACCGTCACGCGCGGATCCCGGCGCAGGCGCTCATGGAGCTGCGCGCGGCCGACGTCGAGCGCGATCACGCGGCGTGCGCCGTGCTGCAGGAGGACGTCCGTGAAGCCGCCCGTCGAGGAGCCGACGTCGACGGCATCCCGCCCGGCGGGGTCGACGCCCAGTCGCTCGAGCGCGTGCTCGAGCTTCTCACCGCCGCGCGAGACGAAGCGCGGCGGCTCGACGACCTCGAGCGGCGCCTCCTCGTCGACCTGCTGACCGGCCTTCTCGAACCCGGGCACCCGTCCCGCCATCACGAGCGCCTGGGCTTGGCTGCGCGACTCCGCCAGGCCGCGTTCCACGAGCAGGAGGTCGAGGCGCTTTCTCACCGTCGCGCCTCGGTTCGGGCGGCCAGCTCGCCGAGGAGCTCGCCCAGCACGGACGTGTCCGCGTCGATCGCGCTCAGGCTCTCGCTCGCGCGAGCCTCGGTTCGCGCGGCGAGCTCCATCGTGGCGTCCCGTCCTCGCTCGAGGACCAGTCCGTCGCCGTCGAGGAGATCGTCGACGACCTGGTAGAGCAGCCCGTAATCGGAGGCGAAGGCCCGCCAGACCTCGATCCCTTCCGACAAGGGCGTGAGCCCGGCCACCCAGAGGCCGCAGCCGACCGATGCCTCGAAGAGCCGGCCGGTCTTGAGCCGGTTCAGGGCCATGCGATCGGCCGCGTCGCCGCCCAGGTCGAGCTGCTGGCCGCCGATCATGTCGGAGGTGGCCTGGAGGATCTCCAGCCGCAGCTCCGGCTGGGGGTAGCGGTTCACGAGCAGCGACGCCTCGGTGAGCAGCGCATCGCCCGCGAGGATCGCCTGTGCCTCGCCGAAGCGCACGTGGACCGTCGGCCGGCCGCGCCGCTCGTCGTCGTCGTCAAGCGCCGGCAGGTCGTCGTGGACGAGCGAGAAGGAATGGATCAGCTCGATCGCCGAGGCCGCGTCGAGCGCGTCATCCGCCCGCCCGCCGGCGGCCTCGGCCGTCGCCAGGCAGAGCACCGGCCTGATCCGCTTGCCGCCGCCGTCGAGCGCATAGCGGACGACGTCCGCGAGAGACCCGAGCGCCGGAGAGAGCTCCAGCGCCTCGAGATGCTCCTCGACGAGCGCCCGAAGCTCGTCAGGGCTCCGCATCGGTGGCCCGCTTCGCGCGGGCGATCTCGGCCTCGACGTCTTTCGCGATCTCCGAGAGCTCGCTGAGGATCTCGATCGCCTGGTCGGGATCGGTCGCCGCCTCGAGCCGCCCGCGAGCCTCCTCCAGGCGTTCGAGGAGCTGCTCGGCGCGGCTCAGGCTCTCCTCCGGCGTCGGGTGCTCGGGCTCGCTCAAGCGACTCCCTCTCGAACGATCCTCCCGAGGATCCCGTTTACGAGCTTGCCCGCCTCGTCCGACGAATAGCGCTTCGCGAATCGGACAGCCTCGTCGATCGCGACCTCCGGCGGCACCTCGCCCTGCTCGAGCTCGTAGATCGCGAGGCGGAGGACGTTCCGCTCGAGCGCCCCCAGCCGGCCGGCGGGCCAGCCCTCCGTGGCCTCGTCGATCCGGCGGTCGAGCTGCTCGGCGTTCTCCGCGACCGCCGTCGCGGTCTGCCAGGCGAAGTCGTCCACCTCCCCCTCGTACGTCGAGCCCAGGTCCTTGCCGGTCACGTCCCACTGGAAGAGCATGAAGAGCGCCGCGCGGCGCGATGCCCGTCGGCTCTGGGTCACGGGCGTCCCGATCCGAGTACCACAGTGTTACTCGGCCTCCGTTGGGGGCGCGATCCGGCTCCTGGGCTCGAGCTCACGTCGTCTCCGACTCAAGGAACAGAGTGTTACTCGGCTCGAGGGGCGGGTGCTCGGCGAGGTAGCTCGTCGAGTAGTCGCCGCGGGCGAAGCCCTCGCTGCGGATGACGCCGGCGGCAACGCCGACCGTGGTCGGAAGACCGGTGATCTCGAACTCGTTGAGCGCCCGGAGGGAGCGCGCGAGCGCGAGGTCGCGGTCTGGCCCCCAGGCGATCACCTTCGCCAGCAGGGAGTCGTAGTGAGGCGGGACGACCGCGCCGTCCTCGACGAAGGTGTCGACGCGAACGCCGGGCCCCAGCGGCGGCCTGAACCGCTCGAGGCGGCCCGGCATCGGCATGAACCCGCGCTCGGGGTCCTCGGCGTTCACGCGGACCTCGATCGCATGCCCGCGTCGCTCCGCACGGCCGGTGTGCTGCAGCGCGTCGCCGGCGGCCACGCGAAGCTGCTCGTGGACGAGGTCGATGCCGGTGACCATCTCCGTGACCGGATGCTCGACCTGGAGCCGGGCGTTGAGCTCGATGAAGTGGAACGAGCCGTCGGGCCCGACGAGGAACTCGAACGTGCCGGCGTTCGTGTAGCCGATCGCCCGGACCGCGTGCTCGGCGGTCGCCTCCATCTCCTCCCTCGTGCCGGGCTTGAGCGCCGGGGAGGGCGACTCCTCGATCAGCTTCTGGTGCCGGCGCTGGATGGAGCACTCTCGCTCACCGAGCGTGAGAACGCCGCCCTCGGAGTCGGCGAGCACCTGGATCTCGACATGGCGTGCCGGGACGATCGCCTTCTCGAGGTAGAGGCTGCCGTCGCCGAACGCCGCATCGGCCTCCGCCGCCGCGGTCGCGTAGGCCGACTCGATCTCGTCGTCCGACGAGACGAGCCGCATCCCCTTCCCGCCTCCGCCGGCGGCAGCCTTCACGAGCACGGGGTACCCCAGCTCCCCCGCGGCGTCCCGGGCCTCGGCGGAGGAGACCGGCGGAGTGCCGGGGACGAGCGGCACACCGGCGGCGGCCATCTCGTCTCGCGCCGACGCCTTGTTGCCCATCTTCGCCATGACCTCCGCCGACGGGCCGATGAAGACGAGGTCGTTGTCGGCACACGCCTCCGCGAACGCCGGGTTCTCGGCGAGGAAGCCCCAGCCGGGATGGACCGCCTCGCATCCCGTGGTCGTCGCCGCCGCGATGACGGACGGGATCCTCAGGTAGCTCTCCGCGGCGGCGGCCGGGCCGATCCGGATCGCGCGATCGGCCATCCGCACGTGCATGGAGCCCTCGTCCGCGTGCGAGTAGACCGCGACCGCCTCGATGTCGAGCTCGTGGAGAGCGCGAATCACGCGGACCGCGACCTCGCCGCGGTTCGCGACGAGAACCTTCCTAAACCGCATCGAGCGGCCGGCCCAACGCCAGCTCGATCTCGAACAGGACCTGGCCGTACTCCACCGGCTGGCCGTTCTCCACGTGGATCCTCCGCACGATGCCGTCGACCTCCGCCTTGATCTCGTTCATGAGCTTCATCGCCTCGAGGATGCAGAGCGTCTGACCCGCCGCGACCGGGGCGCCCTCCTCGACGAACGGCGGGGCGCCGGGCGAGGGCGCGCGGTAGAAAGTCCCGACCATCGGCGCCTCGACGCTCACGAGGCCGTCGGTCGCCGGCTCGATCGCCGACGGAGCGACGTCCTGCTCGCTCGGGGCGGACGGTACCGGCAGGGCAGCGGAGGGCTCTGCCTCCTCGCGCCGCCGAACAGAGACGCGCATCCCGCCCTCCTCGATCGCGATCTCCGCGACGCCGCTCTCCTGGACGATGCGGACGATCTCGCGGATCCGCTCGGCCCGTCCCTGGTCGACGCTTCCGCCGACGAGCAGCTCCTCGCCGCTCGCCCGCCCCCGGATCGCACCCAGCAGCGGCTCGGCCTCCTCTCCGAAGAGGGCGAGC
Source organism: Gaiellaceae bacterium (assembly GCA_035711385.1). Classification (GTDB taxonomy): domain Bacteria; phylum Actinomycetota; class Thermoleophilia; order Gaiellales; family Gaiellaceae; genus JACDAN01. Next base: position 3,744 of record DASTCG010000144.1, on the reverse strand, counting down.
AGGAGGAGCTCCTCCTCGCTCGTGGCCAGGCCCTCTGCGTCTACCCGGATGTCCTCGAGGTCGGCGGCCGCGTGCGCGGAACGTCGCTCGCCGTCGCCTCGCAGCTCGATCGCCCGGGCGGCGGCGGCGTCGAAATCACTCGGCGGCGTCCCGAAGTCGCCCTCGAAGAGCCCCCGCAGCCCGTCCACGACGATGCCGTAGCGACTCGCCGAGAGCACGTGAATGAGGGCCTGCGAGCCCAGGATCTGCCCGATCGGCGCGGCGAGCGGGGGCCACCCGGCCTCCCCGCGAATCCGTTCGAGCTCCTCCAGCACCTCGTCCAGCCGGTCCCCGGTGCCCTGGGCCCGAAGGTGCCCGTCCAGCGCGGCCACGAGCCCGGCCGGCAGGTTGTGCTGGGCGGCCCGCACCGCGACCCGCGGCGCGAGCGGCGTCACGGGCTCGTCGCCGATGTGCTGGTCGATCACGTCGGAGGCGTGCCAGAGCCGCTCGGTGTCGACGCCCGTCTCGAGGCCGAGCCCGTCGAGAGCGTCCGCGAGCCCTTCGCCCGCGACCCGATGGATCACGAGCGCAACTGCGTAGACCGCGCAGGCGATGCGGTCGGCCCCGGCCCGCGCCGCTTCGAGCGCGGCGGCGAGCGCGTTCCCCGCCGAGCCCTGGCAGTAGATCCCGATCGGGAGCCCGCTCGCCTCGCCGATCGCCGACACGAGCTCGCCGGACCGGTGGGGCTCGAGAGAGCCGGACGGATCGTGGAGAAGGATTCGCGCAGCGCCCAGCTCGGGAAGCTTCTTCGCCTGCTCGACGAGCGCGTCGGTCTCGCCGGTCGGGCCCGGGCTATAGATGAGGCCGGCGTCGAACTCGCCGCCTGCGGCGGTGATCGCCTCGCCCGCCTCGCGGAGGTTCGACACGTCGTTCAGCGGGTCGTGGAGCCGGAAGACCTCGATCCCGTTTTCCGCGGCCGTCCGGACGAAGCGCCGCACGAAGTCACCGCCGACCGGTCGGGAGCCGACGAGGAAGCGCCCGCGGAGCGCCATCCCGAGCGGCGTCTCCGTTCGCGCCCTGATCGCCCGGATCCGCTCCCAGGGGCTCTCGACGCCCCGGCGAACAGCGCTGTCGAACACCCCGCCGCCGGACACTTCGAGAGCCGCGAAGCCCGCGCCGTCGAGCGTCTCCGCGAGGTCGAGGATCGCCGAGGTCGGGAGTCGGCCGGCGAGCGGCTCCTGGCTCACGAGCCGGACCGTCGTGTCGACGAGGGCGGGCACCGGCCCGGAGCCTAACGGGAGGCCCGCTCGGCGGCGGGCAGCTGCGCGAACGCGTAGAGCACGAGGTAGATGACGGAGAGCAGCGCCGTCAGCGCGACGGTCATCCCGAAGCTGCGCGGGTACGCGAGCGGGTCGGACACCCGGGCCCAGACGTCGGCCAGAAGCGCGTCGGGCCGCGTGACGAAATCCCAGCTGTTCCAGCGAAGCGACCGCCCGAGGTAGATCCCGAAGCCCGTGGCGAGGAGGCTCGCCCCGACGAACAGCCAGCTCATCGGGCCTCCGGCGATCCGGCGGACGACGACCTGCATCAGATACAGCGAGAGGAACCCGAGCAGCGCTCCGGTCCACGCGAACGCCGTGAAGAGCACGACGTCGAACCAGAGCGGGGCGTCGTTTCGCGACCCGAGGTGGATCAGGTCGGTGAGCATGTACGGCGCATTCGGCAGGAACAGGAGCCAGACGGCGGCAACCGGCAGCAGCCGCCGGCCGGAGGCGCCGCGTTGCTGCAGGTCGTAGACGAGAACGGCTGCGACGAGCGGGATCCAGGCCAGGAAGAGGTTCCAGGCGAGGAAGTCGTAGGCGCCCGGGTTCGAGTACGCCCAGCGCGCGATCAGCGTCGCGTAGCAGAACGCAGACGCCAGCACGAGCGCGGCAAGTGCCAGCGCGCGGCGATCACTCATCCGGAGCATGCAGGGAGTGTAGAAACCACTCCATGGCGGTCTCGACCGCGCAGGCTCTGGCCGCGGTCAGGCAGGCGGCGGGGGATCGTGGTCTGCCGGTGGACGATCCGCGGGTCCTGCGCGATGCAACGAACGTCCTCGTCCACCTCGCCCCGCCCCGGTCGTCGCCCGCGTCCCGCTCACGTTCACGCGCCTTCGTCCGCTGGCGTGGTTCGAGCAGGAGCTTGGACTCCCCGGCTTTCTCGCCGCCGCCGGCGCGCCGGTCGTGCCGCCGAGCGAGGAGGTGGGTCCGGAACCGGTCGAGCGCCGCGGGCTGCTCGTCACGTTCTGGAAGCACGTCGACCACGATCCGGCGCGCTTCGATCCCGAGGCCGCCGGCCGGTCGCTCCGAGCGCTCCACCGGGCGCTCGCCGCCTACGAGGAGCCGCTCCCCTCGTTCGACCGCCTCGACGAGATCGACCGCCTGCTTCGGTTGTTGCGACCGTCCACGATCGCCTCCGCGGACGACCTCTCCGCGCTGAGGCGCGCGTGGCAGCGCCTCGAGCCTCCGCCGCCCGGCGGGCGGCGGCCGCTTAACGGCGATTCGCACTTCAACAACGTCCTCTGGACCGAGGAAGGACCCTTGTGGACGGATCTCGAGAACGCATGTGAGGGCCCGGTCGAGTACGACGTCGCCTGCCTCCTCTGGCGCGACGCACCCGGCACGAACCGCGCGGTCGCGGCCTACGGGCGGTACGACCGGGAGGTGGCCGCCAGCGTCGAGCCGTTCCTGTCGCTCTTCCTCGCCGTCTGGACGATCGCGGTCATCGAGCGAGTGCCGAGTGCAGGAGGCAGGGCCGAGCTGCGTCGCCGCATCGACCGGGCGACCGCGGCTGTCAGGCGCGGCTGATGTAGCGGCGCTCGCGTGTGTCGACCTTGATCCGGTCGCCCTGGTTCACGAAGAGCGGCACCTGGACGATCGCCCCCGTCTCGAGCTTCGCGGGCTTCGTCACGTTCGAGACGGTGTCTCCGCGCACACCGGGCTCGGTCTCCGCGACGGTGAGCTCGACGGACGCGGGCAGCTGGACGCCCGACGGCCGCCCGTCGACGGTCATCAGCTGGACGGTGCTCGAGGGCTGCAGGAAGTCGAGCGCGTCGGCGACCGAGTCGCGCGAGAGGCTGATCTGCTCGAACGTCTGCTCGTCCATGAAGACGACCTCTTCCCCCGAGTCGTAGAGGTACTGGGCGTTCTTCGTCTCGGTGATCACGCGGGGGAACTTCTCGCCGGCGCGGAACGTCTTGTCGACGACGGCGCCCGAGTCGAGGTTCTTGAGCTTGGTGCGGACGAAGGCGCCCCCCTTGCCCGGCTTCACGTGCTGGAACTCGACGATGCGCCACGCCGAGCCCTCGAGCTCGATGTGCATCCCGTTCTTGAACTGGTTCGTGTTGACGACCTCGGCCACGCGCCGAGCCTAGCGAACCGTCAGCAGGTCCTTGGGGAACGCGGACAGCACCTCGCACCCGTCCTCCGTGACGACGACCAGGTCCTCGATCCGCACGCCAGCGACGCCGCTCAGGTAGATGCCGGGCTCGACCGTGACGACGTTGCCGGGCTCCAGCGTGTCCGTCGACTCGGGCCTGAGCACGGGCGCCTCGTGGACGAGCAGCCCGAGACCGTGGCCGAGCCCGTGGCCGAAGTTCTCGCCGTAGCCCGCGTCCGCGATCACGGTGCGGGCGGCGGCGTCCGCCTCCCGGCCGGTGGTCCCGGCCCGCACGGCGTCGAGGCCTGCCTGCTGCGCCTGCCTCGTGATCTCGTAGATCTCCCG
>DASTCG010000143.1:0-13161 GCA_035711385.1 Gaiellaceae bacterium | reverse complement strand
CGCGATCCCGACCAGCTCTGAACCGAGCGTGATCTGGTCCCCGAGCCGTTCGGCGAGGAGCATCGGGATCTGGTCGTTTCCGCCCACGACGTGGTACTTCTCGTTCGACGCCCCGAAGACGCGGAACTGACCCTGGCCGCGATAGCCGAGCAGGTAAAGGAGGTTGAGCGCGCTCTGGTCACTCGAGTCGGCGCCGTACTCGATCGTGTAGGCGACGTCGAGCAGCTGGCCGAGCGGCGAGCCCATCCCACCCGGAACGCTTTCCTCGATCCAGTCGACGATCGACATGTTGTCGAGGACTTGCCCTCGCGGCGTCGAGAGGTTGTAGAGCGTCGGATAGCTCGCGGCGGAGACGTCGGAGTGGATCTTCTGCCAGACGGCCTTGATGTCAACCCGCGCCTGCTCGTAGCTGTACGGCTTTCCGTCGAAGTAGTAGGCCGGTTCGGTTCCGTTCGCCTCCCCCTGCAGAAGGTTGTCGAGCTTGAGGTCGAGCTCGCCCGCGAGCTGCCGGATGGCTGTGTGGCCCTGGTCGATGAGCTCGCCCCCGTGCTCCGCGATCTGTCCCTGCGCGAATTCGCCACGGATCGTCCAGCAGCGGCCGCCGACCCGGTCCGACGCCTCGTGCACCTCGGCGACGATCCCCGCCTGCTTCAGGCGATAGGCGGCCGTGAGGCCGGCGAGGCCCGCTCCGACGACGATGGTCCGCGGGGCCGCCGCTGCCTCGGCGGCGGAAAGCAGGCGTCCGACCGAGGTCGTCCCGGCAGCGGCGAGACCGAAGATCCCGGCGTTGCGAAGGAGATCCTTCCGGGTGAGCCCCCGTTCGGCACCCGCTTCGGCGGCAGCCGTCTCGAGCGTGCTTGCAAGTGGTGTCCTAGCCATTTTCGGTTCCTCCTCGTCCCCGAGTCACGCAGGATGACCGATTCCGAAAGCACGCGCAAGCTTCTCCAAACGGAACTACTCGATCCTGCGAGAATGGCCGCGATGGCGATCGAGGAGCGCACGGTGTCGGAGCGCGTCACGGCAGCGCGCGAGCGCTATGTCGCCCGCGGGATCGCCACTCCTCCGCTCGTCGTCGCTCGCGCGGAGGGGGCCCGGATCGAGGACGTCGACGGCCGCACGTACATCGACTTCGCCGGCGGGCTCGGCTGCCAGAACACCGGCCACGGGCTTCCTGCCGCGGTCGAGGCAATCCGGGAGCAGCTCGACCGGTACCTGCACCAGTGCTTCATGGTCGGGATGTACGAGCCGTACGTCGACGTCTGCCGCCTGCTCGCCGAGCTGTCTCCGTGCCGCGGCACCGAGCAGCGCAGCATTCTGCTGAACAGCGGTGCGGAGGCGGTCGAGAACGCCGTCAAGATCGCGCGCGCCGCGACCGGTCGTCCCGCGGTGCTCGTCTTCGACAACGCCTTCCACGGGCGGACGCTGATGACCATGACCATGACGAGCAAGGTCGTGCCCTACAAGCGCGGGTTCGGCCCATTCGCACCCGAGGTCTACCGGGCGCCGTCGCCCTACCCCTACCGCGGCGTGACGTCCGAGGACTCGCTGGACGCGATCGAGCGTCTCTTCAAAGGCGAGGTCGACCCGTCGACGATCGCCTGCGCCGTCCTCGAGCCGGTGCAGGGCGAGGGCGGGTTCATCCCCATGCCGCCGGACTACCCGAGACGGCTGCAGGAGCTGCTCGGCCGCCACGGGATCCTGTACGTCGACGACGAGGTGCAGAGCGGAGTGGGCCGCACGGGAACCGTCTGGGCGATCGAGCAGTACGGCGTCGAGCCGGACCTGCTCGTCTCGGGCAAGTCGCTCGGAGGCGGGCTTCCCCTCGCCGCCGTCACCGGGCCGGCGGAGGTCATCGACGCCGTCGAGCCGGGCGGCCTCGGCGGCACGTTCAACGGGAACCCGCTCGCGTGCGCCGCGGCCGTCGCCGTGCTCGAGGAGGTGCAGCGGCCGGAGTTCCTGGACCGGGCGCGCGAGCTCGGGGAGCTCATGCGGCGGCGGCTCGACCAGCTCGCGGCGCGGACGGCCTCGATCGGAGAGGTGCGGGGGCTCGGCCCGATGCTCGCGCTCGAGCTGACGGAGCAGACGCCGGACCTCGCGAAAGCGGTCACGACGACCGCTCGCGAGAAGGGCCTCGTCCTCCTGTCCTGCGGGCTGTACGGGAACGTCGTCCGGATCCTCGTTCCGCTCGTGATCTCGGACGAGGACCTCGATCGCGGTCTCGAGCTGCTGGAGGAGTCGCTTGTCGACGCAGGCGCCGGCCCGGACTAGCGAACCACGGACCGGGGCTGCCGTCCCCGATGTGGAGGTCGTCGCGCTGTACCGGACCTACGGCGACGTCGTCGCGGTCGACGGGGTCGACCTGGCGGTCGCTCAGGGTGAGTTCTTCACGCTCCTCGGGCCGAGCGGGTCGGGGAAGACGACGACGTTGCGCCTCATCGCCGGCTTCGAGCGACCGGACTCGGGGCGCATCCTCCTCAAGGGCCGGGAGGTCACGAACACGCCGCCCTACGACCGTGAAGTCAACACGGTCTTCCAGGACTACGCCCTCTTCCCGCACATGACGGTCGAGCAGAACGTCGCCTACGGGCTCATGGTGAAGAAGGTGCCGAGGGCGGAGCGCCGGGGGCGGGTGGGCGAGGTGCTCGAGATGGTCCGGCTCGCCGGCCTCGGCCCGCGGCGCCCGGCGCAGCTCTCGGGCGGACAGCGCCAGCGCGTGGCGCTCGCCCGGGCAATCGTCAACAACCCCCAGGTGCTGCTCCTCGACGAGCCACTCGGGGCGCTCGACCTGAAGCTCCGGCACGAGATGCAGATCGAGCTCAAGCGCATCCAGCGCGACGTCGGGATCACCTTCATCTACGTGACGCACGACCAGGAGGAGGCGCTCACGATGAGCGACCGCCTGGCCGTGTTCAGGGACGGCCGGATCGAGCAGATCGGCTCGCCGGCGAACGTCTACGAACATCCGGAGAGCGAGTTCGTCGCCGGCTTCGTCGGCGTCTCGAACGTGCTCGAACGGAACGGGCGGCGGTTCACGGTCCGCCCGGAGAAGATCCGCCTCCTCGGTGAGAGCCAGGAGCCGGCGGCCGGCTGGAGCTGGGAGCGCGGCCGCATTCGCGAGGTCGTCTACGTCGGGATGGTGACCCGGTACGTGGTCGACCTCGAGAACGGCGGAGTCCTCTCCGTCGTGACACAGAACCTCGAGACCACCTCGGCGGACGTCGTCGAGGCGCGGAACCGCCCAGTCCGCCTCGAGTGGCGTCCAGAGCACACCTACGAGATCTCCACGGGGAGAGAGACGGAGGACACATGAGCAAGGCGCGATGGCGCAGGCTCCGCTTCGCGGGGCTCGCCGTCTACGTCGTCGTGGCGCTTCTCGGCGCGACGGCCTGCGGCAGCGACGACGACAACGAAGGGTCGGCCGGCGGCGGCACGACGACCGGAGAGGCCGCGGCATCGACGGAGATTCCGGGACTCGGCTCGACCATCGACGAGATCAAGCAGAAGGCCAAGGAGGAGGGCCAGGTCAGCCTCGTGCAGTGGGCCGGCTACGCGCAGCTGACCAAGGAGTTCGCGAAGGAGACGGGGTGCAAGGTCAGCACCAAGGACGGCGCCACCTCCGACGACATGATCTCGCTGATCGGAACCGGCCAGTACGACGGCGTCTCCGCCTCCGGAAACGCGAGCGTCCGTTTGATGGAGCGAGGCGATGTCGCGCCGGTCAACACCGACCTGATTCCCAATTACGCAGACGTCCAGGAGGGAATCAAGAACAAGGACTACAACTCGAAGGACGGGCAGCCGTACGGCGTGCCGCACGGTCGCGGGCCGAACGTGCTCGCCTGGCGGACCGACGTCGTCAAGCCCGCTCCGGACAGCTGGGGCGTGATCTGGGATCCGAATACGCCGTACAAGGGCAAGATCTCGATCTACGACGACTCGATCTTCATCGCCGACGCAGCGCTCTACCTGAAGGCGACGAAGCCCGACCTCGGGATCGACAGCCCCTACCAGCTGAACGACGAGCAGTTCAATGCCTCGATCGACCTGCTCAAGGGGCTCGCACCGAACGTCGGCGAATGGTGGGGCGACTACGCGAAGCAGATCCAGTCGTACGCCAACAAGGACGTCGTCATCGGGACGACGTGGCCCTATCAGGTCAACACGCTCAAAGCGGACAAGAAACCGGTCGAGGGGGTCAAGCCCAAGGAGGGCACGACCGGCTGGTCCGACACCTGGATGATCTACTCCAAGGCGAAGCACCCGAACTGCATGTACCTCTGGATGAACCACATGATCTCGCCGGCGGCGCAGGCGGCGGTGGCGGAAAGCTTCGGCGAAGCGCCCGTCAACCTCAAGGCGTGCGCGTTGACGAAGAACAAGAACCACTGCAACCAGTTCCACGCATCCGACGAGTCGTGGTGGAAAGACATCTACTACTGGACGACCCCCACGGCCGACTGCGGCGGCAAGGGTGGCACGTGCAAGACGCAGAAAGACTGGGTGAACGCCTGGACGGAGATCCGCGGCTAGCGAGAACGGGCTCGCTGAGCTCGTGACTTCTGCTGCGCACGCAGAGCCGTCGCCCCGACAGAGCCTGGGGCGGCGGCTCTCGACGTTCTTCTACCGGCACCCCTGGGTCGGCGTCGCCGCCCTGCTCGCCGTGCCCCTGGGCTGGCTCGTGGGCGGCTACTTCGGCTCGCTCTTCGTCCTCCTGCTGGCCTCGCTCTGGGACACGGACCCGTTCACCTCCGAGGTCGTCCACAACTACACGTTCGACAACTTCCGGCGGATCTTCGAGGAGGACGTCTACCGGGAGGTCGCCTGGCGAACCATCCGGATGGCGGCCCTCGTGACGATCGCCGACGCGGTGCTCGCCTTCCCGATCGCGTACTACCTGGCCCGCATCGCCTCACCGAGGACGCGGAACCTGCTCGTGGTCGCCGTGCTGATGCCGCTCTGGGTGAGCTATCTGGTCAAGGCGTTCGCGTGGCGGACGATCCTCTCCGACTCCGGGGTCGTCAACTGGGCGCTCGACCCGTTCGGCCTCTCGTTCGACGGCTACTCGAGCGTGGGCTTATGGCTCGTGTTCACCTATCTCTGGCTCCCCTTCATGATCCTCCCGCTCTACGCCGGGCTGGAGCGGATCCCACACTCGCTGTTCGAGGCGTCCGCCGATCTCGGCGCGCGCTCGTTGCGGACGTTCCTCCGCGTGACATTCCCCCTGGCGTTCCCTGCCCTGGTGGCCGGCTCGATCTTCACGTTCTCGCTCACGCTCGGCGACTACATCGCGCCCGATCTGATCACGAGCCAGCAGTTCATCGGCACGGTGATCTACGACCAGCGCGGAACGAACCTGCCCGTGGCCGCAGCCTTCACGCTCGTGCCGATCGGGGTGATGGTCATGTATCTCCTCGTCGCCAGGCGGCTGAAGGCCTTCGAGGCGCTGTGACGGTGCGACGCTGATGGTCGAGTCGCGTCTCACACGAGCCCTGCTCCGCGTCGGAACGGGCGTCATTCTCGCGTTCATCTACCTGCCGCTGGTCCTGATCGGGCTCTACGCGTTCAACCGGAGCGTGACCCAGGGCTGGCCGATCGAGAACTACTCGACGAAGTGGTTCTCGGTCGCGTACCACGACGAGGCCGTCCGATCCGCTCTCTGGCTCTCCGTGCGCGCCGCGCTCGGCGCAACTGCCGTCGCGCTCGTATTGGGCACGCTGATCTCGCTCGCGGTCTCGCGATACCACTTCTTCGGGCGGGAGGCGATCTCGCTCGTCGTCATCCTCCCGATCGCCCTGCCCGGCATCGTGACGGGACTCGCGCTCCAGACGACGTACACGACCGTCGGCATCGACTTCGGGTTGCTGACGATCATCATCGGACACGCAACCTTCTGCATCGTCGTCGTGTACAACAACGCCGCGGCACGCATCCGCCGGCTTTCAGGCTCGCTCGAGGAAGCGTCCTACGACCTCGGCGCCGACGCCTGGCAGACGTTCCGGCACGTCACCTTTCCCCAGATGCGGACCGCCCTGCTCGCCGGCGCCCTGCTCGCCTTCGCGCTGTCCTTCGACGAGGTCGTCGTGACGGTGTTCACCGCGGGCGCGCAGCAGACGCTTCCCATCTGGATCTTCGCGAACCTCTTCCGCCCGGTCGAGCAGCCCAAGGTGAACGTGGTGGCGCTGTTCCTGATCTTCGCGTCGATCATTCCGGTCTACTTCGCGCAACGCCTGGGAAGCGGCGCAGCGGGAACACCACGCGGCGGCCGCTAGTTGAGGCTTGCTGTGAAATTCCGCCCGGCCGAATTTCATATCAATCCTCTAGCCGTCCATCGCTTCCGCCTTGTCCGCCCAAGTGGCGAGGGGTACGCTCGCCGCGAGCGAACGAACCCGGAGGTTTCCCATGAGCGTTGCGGTTGAGCGCCACCAGAACCTTGTCGGCGGCAAGTGGGTGGACGCCGTCGAAGGCGAGACAGCCGAGATCATCAACCCCGCCACCGGCGAGACGATCGCCGAGGTCCCGCAGGGTTCCCAGGCCGACGTCGACCGCGCCGTCGAGGCCGCCAAGAAGGCCTGGGCCGAGTGGCGCGAGGCGATCCCGCAGGAGCGCTCGGAGCTCTTGCTCAAGCTCGCCGATCTGATCGACGAGCACACCGAGGAGCTCGCCGAGATCGAGTCGCGGAACGTCGGCAAGCCGATTGCCGCCGCCCGCGACGAGATGCCGGTCAGCTCCGACAACATCCGCTTCTTCGCCGGCGCGGCGCGGGTGCTCGAGGGCCGCGCGACGGGCGAGTACATGAAGGGCTACACGTCGATGGTCCGGCGCGAGCCCGTCGGGATCGTCGGCCAGATCGCGCCGTGGAACTACCCGCTGATGATGGCGGTGTGGAAGTTCGCGCCTGCGCTGGCCGCGGGCAACGTGTCGATCCTCAAGCCGTCCGAGCAGACGCCGCTCTCGACGCTTCGCTTCGCCGAGCTCGCGGCCGACGTCATCCCCGCCGGCGTCCTGAACGTGATCACCGGAGACGGCGAGCCGGTCGGTGCGGGCATCGTCCGCCACCCGGACGTCCGCATGGTCTCGCTCACCGGAGACGTCGCGACCGGCAAGGAGGTCGCGAAGGCCGCGTCCGAGACGCTGAAGCGCGTCCACCTCGAGCTCGGCGGCAAGGCGCCGGTCGTCGTCTTCGACGATGCCGACCCAGCCCAGGTGGCCGAGGCGATCAAGATCGCCGGCTACTGGAACTCGGGGCAGGACTGCACGGCCGCCTCCCGCGTCGTCGCCGGCCCGAAGATCTACGACAAGCTGCTCGAGGAGCTCGTCCCCGCCGTCGAGTCGATGAACGTCGGCGACCCGGCCGAGGGCGAGGAGGTCGAGATGGGGCCGGTGATCTCGAAGGCGCAGCAGGACCGGATCCTCGGCTTCCTCGACCGCGCCTCGGGCGCGCAGGTCCTCACGGGCGGCGGCACGAACGGCGACCGCGGGTTCTTCGTCAACCCGACCGTCGTCACCGGGGTCGAGCAGACGGACGAGATCGTGCAGCGCGAGGTCTTCGGCCCGGTCGTGACCGTCCAGCGGTTCGCCGACGACGACGAGGCGATCGCCTGGGCGAACGACGTGAACTACGGGCTTGCCGCCTCGGTCTTCACGCGCGACATCTCGCGAGCGCTCAACGCCGCCCGGAAGCTCGAGTTCGGGACGGTGTGGATCAACGACCACATCCCGCTCGTCTCGGAGATGCCGCACGGCGGCTTCAAGCAGTCGGGCTACGGCAAGGACCTCTCGGCCTACTCGCTGGAGGACTACACGCAGGTCAAACACGTCATGGCCAAGCTCGACTGATCTCGGAATTCGCAGCGCAGCCGGTTCTCGGTTGACCGGCTGCGTTGCGGGGTGGTAAAAGCGCCTCGCATTGCGCAGCGCGGAGCGAGCGAACGGACGGGGTGCGGTCAGCCTTCCGCGGAGCCTCGACGCCGTCGACCAGAGCATCATCGAGGCGCTCCAGCGCAACGGCCGGGAGTCGTTCCGGGGAATCGCATCGCGGGTCGGCGTCTCCGAGGCGACGATCCGCGCGCGCTATTCGCGGCTCTGCGAGGACAACATCCTCCAGGTCACCGGGATCACCAACCCTCTCGGCCTCGGCTTCGACGCGCAGGCCATGGTCGGCATCCGCACCGCCGGTGCGCCCGAGGCCGTCGCGAACGAGATCACGACCTGGCAGGAGGCCGGGTACGTCGTCATCACCGCAGGGCAGTTCGACATCCTCGTCGAGCTCGTCTGTGCAGACAGACGCCAGTTCCTCGACCTCACGAACCGAATCCGCGCCCTCGACGGCGTCGTCTCGACCGAGAGCTTTTTCTACCTGGAGCTGCTGAAGCAGATCTACGACTGGGGCGCCGGAGCGCTGCCGAACGGAGGCTGATGGCGGCGACGACCACACCCCAGGAGCAGGCGGCGGGCGTCGCCGACGTCCGGCTCGACCAGGTGACGAAGCGGTTCGAGGGCGTCGTCGCCGTCGACGGTCTGTCGCTGGAGATTCCACGCGGCTCGTTCTTCGCGCTGCTCGGCCCCTCGGGCTGCGGCAAGACCACCACGCTGCGGATGATCGGCGGCTTCGAGGAGCCCGACGACGGTGCGATCTACCTGGCCGGCGAGCCGGTGACCGGCCTTCCGCCGTACAAACGGGACGTTAATACGGTCTTCCAGAGCTACGCCCTCTTTCCGCACCTCACGATCTTCGAGAACGTCGCCTTCGGGCTCCGGCGCCGGCGCATCGACGGCAAGCAGATCACCGGCCGGGTCGAGGAGATCCTCCGCCTCGTCGACCTGTCCGGCGTGGAGGGGCGCAAGCCCCGCCAGCTCTCCGGCGGCCAGCAGCAGCGGATCGCCCTCGCACGGGCGCTCGTCAACAACCCGCAGGTGCTCCTGCTGGACGAGCCGCTCGGCGCACTCGATCTCAAGCTGCGCAAGCAGATGCAGCTCGAGCTGAAGCGGATCCAGCACGAGATGGGGATCACGTTCATCCACGTCACGCACGACCAGGAGGAAGCGATGACGATGGCGGACGCCATCGCCGTCATGAACCAGGGGCGGATCGAGCAGCTGGGGGCGCCGGACGAGCTCTATGAGCGGCCGCAGACGAGCTTCGTCGCCCGCTTCCTCGGCGCCTCGAACCTGCTCGTCGGAACCGTCGCGGACTCCACGAGCGTTCGTCTCGGTAGCGGCGCCGTCCTCCGCGTCGTCGATCCCCTGCCGCCGACCGGCACCCAGGTCGCCGTCGGCATCCGGCCCGAGAAGCTCCGGCTGGACGCCGAGAGCGGCCTGAACAAGCTCTCGGGCACCGTCAAGGAGCTGTCATACGTCGGTGTCGCGACCCAGTACATCGTCGACACCGCCGACGGAAGCCTCACCGTCTACGTCCAGAACACCCAACCTGGAGCGCATCCGGTCGGGTCCGGAGCGGCCGTCGCGCTCTCATTCGGCCCAGATTCGACCTTCGTGGTCGAGCACAACGAGGAGGAACCGCCCGCATGACCGATCTGACCCGCTTGGAGCTGCTTCGCCGCGCCGCCGCCGGCGGCGCCGCAATCTCGATCCCGGGGCTGCTCTCAGCCTGCGGTAGCGACGACAACGAACAGGCCGGCGGCACCACCGAGACCACGTCCAAGGAGCTCGCGAGCACGCTGCGCTTCTCGAACTGGACGCTCTACATCGACCGCGACGAGAAGACGAAGAAGAGCCCCACGCTCGAGGGCTTCACGCAGAAGACCGGCGTCAACGTCAACTACTTCGAGGACATCAACGACAACGCCAGCTACTTCGGGAAGATCCAGCGCCCGCTCTCGCAGGGCCAGTCGATCGACCGCGACATCATCGTCCTCACCGACAACTCGCGGTTCCCGGGGCTCCTGATCCAGAAGGGCTGGGCCGAGAAGCTCGACAAGAGCGCGATCCCGAACATCGCGAACCTCCAGGACTCGCTCAAGAGCCCGAGCTTCGACCCGGATCGCGAGTACAGCCTCCCGTGGCAGTCGGGCATGACGGGGATCGCGTCCAACCTGAAGCTGACGAAGACACCGGTGACGACGGTCGAGCAGCTGCTCGAGGACCCGAAGTACAAGGGCAAGGTCACGCTGCTCACGGAGATGGCGGACACGATGAGCGTCGTCATGCTCGCGAACGGCGACGACCCGACGAAGGTCGACGACGCGTCGTTCGACCGGGCCCTGAAGCGGATCCAGAAGGCCGTCGACTCCGGCCAGGTCCGTCAGTTCACGGGCAACGACTACACGGGCCCGCTCACCCGCGGCGACCTGGCGTGCTGTCTCTCCTGGTCCGGGGACGTCGTCCAGCTCACGCTGGACAACCCGAACCTCAAGTGGAACCTCGCCGATTCGGGCGGCGACATCTGGACGGACAACATGCTGATCCCGAAGGGGGGCGACGTCTACACCGCGTCGACCTACATGAACTACGTCTACGACCCGAAGATCGCCGCGAAGATCGCGGCGTACGTGAACTACGTCTCGCCGGTGAAGGGCGCGAGGGCGGCGGCGCTCAAGATCGATAAGCAGATCGCCGACAACCCGCTGATCTTCCCGGACGAGGAGACGCTCAAGAAGGTCGTCATCTTCGATAGCACGGCGCTCACGAACCAGGACTATCTGGAGAAGTGGCAGAGCCTGATCGGGGCGTGACCCGAACGCTCGGATCGGAAGGGGCGGCGTGAACTGGCTCCACCGGCATCGGGGCGTCGTGCCGTACCTGCTCCTCGCGCCGGGGCTCGCCTGGCTGGCCGTCTTCTTCATCGTCCCGCTCGGGTTCCTGGCCTACCAGTCGCTCCAGAGCGGGAGCTTCGACTTCGGCTACACGTTTTCGTGGCAGCTGAGCAACTACTGGGACGCGATCAGCAAGTACCAGGACCACCTGATCCGCTCCTTCGTCTACGCCGGGCTCGCGACCATCCTGGCCCTGCTTGTCTCCTATCCCCTCGCCTACTGGATCGCCTTCCGCGGCGGCCGCTGGAAGAACCTCTTCCTCCTGATGATCATCGCGCCGTTCTTCGTCACCTATCTGATCCGGACCTTGGCCTGGCAGACGATCCTGGCCGACGAGGGGCTGGTCGTCAGGATCCTGCGTGACCTGCACATCCTGGATCAGGACGGGCGGCTGCTCGCCACCTCGACAGCCGTCGTCGCCGGCATCACCTACAACTTCCTGCCCTTCATGGCGCTGCCGCTCTACGTCGCCCTCGAGTCGATCGACCCCCGGCTGATCGAGGCGGCGCAGGACCTCTATGCGAGCCGCGCGAAGGCGTTCCTGCGCGTGACCCTGCCGCTCTCGCTCCCGGGCATCTTCGCCGGCACGCTGCTGACGTTCATCCCGGCGGCGGGCGATTTCATCAACGCCCAGCTGCTCGGGACGCCCAAACAGCACATGATCGGGAACGTCATCCAGTCGAAGTTCCTCGAGCTGATCGACTACCCGGCGGCGGCGGCTCTCTCGTTCGTGCTGATGGGAATCATCCTCGTCGGCGTGATCGCCTACAGCCGGGCGCTCGGTGCGGAGCGGCTGACCGGATGAGCTTCGCCGCGGTCCGCCGGCACATCCTGACGGCCTACGCGATCGCGGCCTTCGCCTACCTGCTGCTCCCGATCGCGGTCGTGATCGCCTTCTCGTTCAACGACCCGAAGGGGCGGTTCAACTACGTCTGGCAGGGGTTCACCCTCGACCAGTGGCGGAACTGGGATGCGGTCCCGGGCATCCGCGACTCGATCGTCCTCTCGCTGGAGGTCGCCGGGATTGCGAGCCTGATCGCCACTGCGCTCGGCACCTTGGTCGCCCTCGCGCTCGTCCGCCACACCTTCTACGGCCGCGCGCCGACCAACTTCCTGATCTTCCTCCCGATGTCGACGCCGGAGATCGTGCTCGGCGCCTCGCTGCTCGCGCTCTTCCTGAACATGCACTTCGCGACCGGCTTCACGACGATCGTGATCGCCCACATCATGTTCAGCATCAGCTTCGTCGTCGTGACCGTGAAGGCGCGTCTCGTCGGGTTCGACCGGCACCTCGAGGAGGCGGCGATGGACCTCGGCGCCGACCCGTGGACGACCTTCCGGAAGGTCACGCTGCCGCTGATCGCGCCGGCCATCCTCGCGGCGCTCTTCCTCGTCTTCGCGCTCTCGGTCGACGACTTCGTGATCACGTACTTCAACGCCGGCTCGAAGGTGACGTTCCCGCTCTTCGTCTGGGGCGCCGCACGGGTCGGCGCGCCGCCGCAGGTGAACGTCATCGGGACGGCGATCTTCGTGATCGCCCTCCTCGCGATGGCGGCCAACATCTTCCTCCAGACCCGGCGGGGCCGGCAGGCGAAAGGAGCCGCATGACCATCGACCTCCAGCAGCAAGCTCGCGACCATCTCTGGCTCCACTTCACGCGCATGGGCGGCTACCAGGACGGCGAGATCCCGATCATCGTCCGGGGCGAGGGGTGCTACCTGGAGGACTCGAAGGGCAAGCGCTACCTCGACGCGCTCGCGGGGCTCTTCGCGGTCAACGTCGGCTACTCGTACGGCGACGAGATCGGCCGGGCGGCGCACGAGCAGATGAAGGAGCTGCCCTTCTACACGAACTGGTCCTACGCCCACCCGCGCGCGATCGAGCTCGCGGCGACCGTCGCGGAGCTCGCGCCGGGCGACCTCGGCCGCGTCTTCTTCTGCTCAGGCGGCTCGGAGGCAGTCGAGTCGGCGTGGAAGCTCGCACGGCAGCACTACGCGGCGCGCGGCGAGCACCGGCGTGCCGAGGCCGTCCATCGGATGATCGCCGGCGGCCGGGTCGAGGAGCAGCCCGTCCACGAACGGCGCTGGAAGGCGATCTCCCGCCACATCGCCTACCACGGGACGACGATGGGCGCCCTGTCGATCAACGGGATCCCGGCGCTCCGCGATCCCTTCGAGCCGCTGGTCCCGGAAGTGGCCCACGTCCGGAACACGAACCGCTACCACCGGCCGACCGACGAGACCGAGGAGGAGTTCACGCGCCTCCTCCTCGACGAGCTCGAGCAGACGATCCTCGCGATGGGGCCCGAGAGCGTCTGCCTCGTCCACCTTGAGCCGGTGCAGAACGCGGGCGGCGCCTTCATGCCACCCGCCGGCTACTGGCGCGGCGT
>DASTCG010000142.1:0-23411 GCA_035711385.1 Gaiellaceae bacterium | reverse complement strand
TCGCCGACCGGCTCGGCCGGCGGAACGCGATCGCGCTCTCGATGTTCAGCTCGGCGGCGACGCTCCTCGCCCTCTCGCAGGCCGAGGGAATCGTGCCCATCGGGGTGCTCACGTTCCTCGCGGGCCTGACGGGCGAGATGTACCGGCCGGCGTCGTCCGCGCTGCTCGCCGACCTCGTCCCGGCCGGACAGCGCTTGCCGGCGTTCGCGCTCAACCGGCTCGCGATCAACCTCGGCTTCGCGGCCGGGCCGGCCACCGCCGGACTGCTGGCGGAGCGGTCGTTCACGTACCTCTTCGTCGGCGACGCGCTGACCTCGCTCTTCTTCGGCGTCCTCACGCTGGCTGCGTTGCCGGAGGGCGTCCGCACCCGCCGCGGCGAGGAGCGGCGCGGCGAGGCGCTGCGGACGATCGCCCGCGACCGGGCGTTCCTGCTCTTCCTCGTGTCGTCGATCCTCGGGGCCTTCGTCTACTTCCAGGCGAACTCCACCTTCCCGCTCCACGTGAAGGAAAGCGGCCTGACCGACGCGGACTATGGCCTCCTCATCTCGCTGAACGGCCTCGCGATCGTCTTCCTCGAGCTTCCCTTCACGTCGATCACGCAGCGCTACCGAGCAATCCCGACGCTCGCCGTCGGCTCCCTGCTCGTCGGCCTCGGCTTCGCGCTCAACGCCTGGGCCGAGTCGCTGGCCGCGCTCGCGTTCACCGTCCTCATCTGGACGATCGGGGAGATCGTCTATGCGCCGGTCGCGTCCGCCTACGTCGCTGACGTCGCCCCGACGCACCTGCGCGGTCGGTACCAGGGCGCCTGGGGTCTCACCTGGGGGCTCGCCTTCATGCTCGGCCCGGGGCTCGGGGCGGCGATGTTCGCCTGGAACGGCGACGCGTTCTGGCTCTTCTGCGGCCTGCTGGGCGTGCTCTCGGCGCTCCTGCTGCTCGTCGCGGCCGCCCAGCCGGCCGTCGCGCGGGCAGACGACCCGAGCCGCGCCTGAGAACCGAGAACGCGACGAGGCCGCCGGGCGGCGACCTCGTCCGCGGAAGTCCTCGCGGTGAGTCATCTGCACATGTGGGCGGCTCCTCTCGTCGCGTGCAAGCGAGATGAAAGTCGCCGCGCATAAGACGGACGTGAGATCCACATGAAAGGTTCCGAAGAGTCGAAGATGCACCCGTGAAGGTCGTCGCCCTCGCCGTCGCCGCGCTCGCACTCGCCTCGATCGCAGGCGCTCAGCCGCTCGCGCGACACACCGGCCTGCGCACGGTCGTCGACCGGAACGGCGACAACCGGCTCGAGTACGCCGCCGGAGAGAAGAGGATCGTCCGCGACGACCTGGCGCCGCACGGACCGGTCGGCGGCCCTCCGCGACCGCTCCTCGCCTTCGCCCATCTCGCGGACACCCAGATGATGGACGAGGAGTCGCCCGGCCGCGTGGAGCTCGTCGACTTCATCGGCGGGGACCCGTTCAGCGCCTCCTACCGACCTCAGGAAGGGCTGATGCCGTTCGTGCTCGACGAGGAGGTGCGCGCCGTGCGCAACCTGCGTCGAGGCCCGGCGACCCGCGCACCGATCCGCCTGGTCATGACCGGCGGGGACAACGTCGACAACGCGCAGTACAACGAGACGCGCTGGTTCATCGACACCATCGACGGCGGCCACGTCGTCGACCCGAACTCTGGTCGCCGCGGCACCTGCGGGCTCCGGAAGCCGCCGCTCTACGGCGGCGTGCGTGGCGGCGGCCGCTTCTACGAGCCGAATGGAAAGGGCGACGGGCCGGGCTACTCGTCGTCCGTCGCGGCGAACCGGCGTGCCGTCGGGCGCTCGGTGGCCTCCCGCGACTACCCCGGCCTGTTCGAGCTGATGAACCGGCCCTTCCGCCCCGTCGGCCTCGGGCTTCCGTGGTACTCCGTGTTCGGAAACCACGACGGCAACGTCCAGGGGAACTTCTCCCAGAACGAGATCTTCGACCTGGTGGTGGCCGGGTGCCGGAAGGTGACCCGCTACTCGCCGGAGGCGCTCGCCGCGATCCGACCGCTGCTCGCGGACGGGGTCACGCCGGCGGAGCGAAGCCAGATCATCTCGATCACGTTCGGCGACTTCCTCGACACGTGGACCGTGCCGAAGGAGCACAGGGGCCTCTGGAAGCAGGTGCCGAGCGACCCGGGCCGCCGGTTTCTGCGCAAGCGGGCGTGGATGCAGGAGCACTTCCGGACCCGTGGACGGCCACGCGGCCACGGATTCACGGCCGCCAACCTCTCGCTCGGGGAGGCCTACTACTCGTTCTCGCCGGCGGCCGGCGTCCGCTTCGTCGTCCTCGACACGGTCGCCGACAACTCGGCCTCGGGGAACATCGACTCGGCGCAGCTCGCCTGGCTCGACAGCCGGCTCGCCGAGGCCGAGGCCCGCCACGAGGTCGTCGTGGTGTTCGGCCACCACTCACTGCGGACGATGAACGCCGCCGGCACCGACGTCCACAACGGCCCGGACGTCGAGGCGCTCCTGCTCCGCCATCCCGGAGTGGTCGCGTACATCGTCGGGCACGAGCACCGGAACCGGATCGAGCCGCATGGCCGCCCGGATGCGAGGAACGCTGGCGGCTTCTGGGAGATCGTCACCTCGTCGCACCTCGAGTGGCCGCAGCAGTCGCGCGTGCTGGAGCTGGCCGACCTGCGCAACGGCGAGCTGGCGATCTACTCGACGGTGATCGACCAGGCGGCGGCGCCGAGGCCCTCCGGCAAGGGCCCGCAGCGCCTCGCCTCGATCGCGCGCGAGCTCTCGCTCAACGAGCCGCAGGCCGAGAACGGCGAGGACGGCTGGGTCGACCGGCGCGGCACGCCGCTCGACCGCAACGTGACGCTGCTCGTGAGGAACCCCTACGCCTAGGACGCCCGCCGGCGGAACCAGCGGGACCGCTCGTTCGGCAGCTCCGCGCCCTCTCCGAGCGCCGTCGCCGCCGAGATCACGTCGTCGCTCGTCAGCGTCGTCAGCTCGTCAGGGCCGAGCTCCTCGAGGCTCCGCCCGGAGAGCCCCGCGAGCCGGAGCGCCTGCGCGTTCAGCGCCTGCTCGAAGATCGTCCGCGCGTAGCGGGCGTTGCCGAAGCCCTCGCCCCGCTGCGCCGTGTCGAACACCGAGCGCAGCGCCTGGACGGCCCCCTCGGTGAGCGCGTACGAGTAGTCGGAGGCGAACTTCCCGGTGATCGCGAGCAGCTCGTCCGTCGAGTAGTCCGGGAACGAGATCTCGCGGGAGAAGCGCGAACGGAGGCCGGGGTTCGAGTCCAGGAAGCGGGCCATCGGCCGCGGGTACCCGGCGACGATGACGATCAGCCGGTGCCGGTAGTCCTCCATCCGCTTGAGGATCGTCTCCACCGCCTCGGGCCCGAAGTCGTGGTACGCCGCCTCGGGCGCGAGCGCATAGGCCTCGTCGATGAAGAGGACGCCGTCGAGCGCCCGGCGCACGACGCGCTCGGTCTTGAGCGCCGTCGTGCCGACGTACTGGCCGACCAGTCCGCTCCGGTCGACCTCGACGAGGTGGCCGCGCTTCAAGAGGCCCATCGCGCGGTACATCTGCGCGAGCAGCCGGGCGACGGTCGTCTTCCCGGTCCCCGGATTCCCGAGGAAGACGAGATGCTGGCTCGTCGCGACCTCGGGGAGGTCGTGCTCCTGGCGCCGCGCCTGTACCTGCAGGAAGGCGACGAGAGCGCGCACCTGCTCCTTGACCGTGTCGAGCCCGACGAGCCCGTCCAGCTCGGCCTGGAGCTCCTCGAGCGACCGGGCCGGCTGGGGTCGGTTGAAGCCGAGCTGCTCCGCGACCCAGTCGAACGGCGCTTCGCGCGCGGCGCTGCGGCGCAGGCGCTGCGCCAGATCCCTGACGTTCTCCGCCAGCTCGTCCCGGACATCGCGCGGCATGGCGCGGTAACGCTACCGGCAGGCCGAGGGGTGCAGGTCCGGGCCGGCCCCGAAGTGGTTAGCCAGGCTAAGCAGTTTAGGTAACCTTGTTAACGATGTCGGTTTCAATTGACAAAGGCACCGTGGAGGTCGCGAACCGGCTCAGGCCCGCGCTGCTGAAGCTCGCGCGTGAGCTGCGTCGCGAGAGCCACGCGCTCGGAGTCACCGGCGGCCAGGCGACGCTTCTCATCCAGATCCACCGCAACCGCGGGATCGGCGTCAACGAGCTCGCCGCACGGGAGCGGATCTCCGCCGCGGCGATGTCGGGTCACATCGACCGGCTCCAGCGAGCCGGCCTGGTCCGGAGGACGCCGGACGAGCGGGATCGCCGGCGGCAAGCCCTGTCGATCACGCCCGAGGGCGAGCGCGTGCTCCGGTCGATCAAGTCGCGGCGCACCGCCTGGCTCGCCGCCCGTCTCGAGCGGATCGATCCGGAGGACCTCCGGAAGCTCGACGCCGCCGTCGAGCCTCTTCTCCGCCTCCTGGAGAACGAATGACGGTCGCCTTCCGCCGCACGTTCGCCAGTCTGCGCAAGCACCGGAACTACCGGCTCTTCTTCTCGGGTCAGGTCGTCTCGCTCGTCGGCACCTGGATGCAGAACATCGCCCTCGCCTGGTACGTCATCGAGCTGACACACTCGGCGTTCGCCGTCGGCTTCCTCGCCTTCTGCCGCTTCGCGCCGTTCACGGTCTTCGGGCTCGTCTCCGGGGTGGTCGCCGACCGGTTCGACAACCGGCGCCAGGTGATGCTCACGCAGACGGCGTCGATGATCGTCGCCGTCGCGCTCGCCGTGCTCGCTTTCTCGGGCGCGGAGATCGTGTGGCTTGCGTACGCGCTCGCGGCCGCGGCCGGCACCGCGCTCGTGTTCGACGCGCCGGGCCGCCACGCGCTGACGTTCCAGATGGTGGGCCGCGACGAGCTGCCGAACGCGATCGCGCTCAACGCGAGCCTCTTCAACGGCTCGCGGATCATCGGCCCCGCGGCCGCAGGCGTCGTCGTCGCCGCCTTCGGTGTCGGCGTCTGCTTCGCGATCAACGCGCTCAGCTTCCTCGCTGTCCTGATCGGCCTCGCGCTCATGCGCGTCGACGAGCTCGTGAAGCTCGACCGCCCGAAGGAGCATCCGTCGGTGTGGCGGAGCGTCCGGGAGGGGCTCTCGTACGCCCGGCACTCGCCACGCGTCCGCCTCGTGCTGGCGATGACGATGGTCGTCAGCACCGTCGGCTTCAACTTCCACGTGCTCGTCCCGGTGCTGACGTCGCAGACGCTCGACGCCGGGCCGCGCACCCTCGGGATCCTCTCCGCCTGCTTCGGCGCCGGCGCCTTCACGGGCGCCCTGCTCTCGGCCGGGCTCGGGCGCGCGAGCTGGAAGGCGCTGCTGCTCGGGGTCGGCGGCTTCAGCATCGCGCTGCTCGCCCTCGCACCGCTCCAGACCGCGGCGGCCTGTGCTGCGCTGTTGTACGTCGTCGGCGCGTGCTTCACGCTGTGGACGGCGAACAGCCAGTCGCTGCTCCAGCTCTCTGCGCCCGATCACCTCCGAGGTCGCGTCCTCAGCCTCTACCTCTTCGCCTTCGCGGGTCTTGCGCCGCTCGGCGGGCTCCTCAGCGGCTGGCTCTCGGACGTCGGCGGCACGGAACTCGCGTTCACGGTTGCGGGCCTGACAGGGCTCGCGATGACGCTGCTCGCGGTGCGGGAGGTCTACGGGCGGCCTGGCCGCCGCCCCGTGCTTACAGAGGCCTAACAACCCGCCCAAGAATCCTTTCAGAAGCACCACGGCGTCCTCATCCGGGCGGGAAACACTCCGAGGAACTTCCCAAAGGAGGTCCTCAGCAGTGACCAGGACGATTCGACTCGGAGTTCTCACGCTCGTCGCGCTCGTCGCGCTCGGGATCGTGAGTGCTGCCGTCGCCCACCGCGTCGTCGTCATCAAGGGCACGAAGAACGGCGAGACCTTGACGGGCACGGCCGGCGTAGACGTCATCCACGCCCGCGGCGGCGACGACATCGTCAACGCCGGAGACGGGAACGACCGCGTGTTCGGCCAGAAGGGCAACGACACGCTGAACGGCGAGGGCGGAAACGACCGCATGCGCGGCGGCCCCGGCACCGACACGCTGAACGGCGGAGACGGCAACGACGTGCTCCGCGGCCGTTGGGGCAACGACACCGTCAACGGCGACGCCGGCAACGACAGGATCTGGGTCGGCCGCGGCGTCGACGTCGAGAACGGCGGCGACGGTGACGACGTCATGCACGCGATCGCCAGGGACCACATGAAGGACACGATCGACTGCGGGCCTGGCAACGACGTCGTCTGGCTCAACGCGAAGGAGTCCGACTCCTACGTCAACTGCGAGACCGTCAAGACCGTGACGACCTCGCATCCCGACGACGGGGAATAGCCACCACAAGCTTCTCTCCTCGCTCCACTCTCCTCTCTCTCCTGACGAAGCCCGCCCACAAGGCGGGCTTCGTCATAGTGGACCGGTGGCCGAGCTGCGCTTCGGCACCGTTCTCCTCGACCTTGCGACGACGGGAACCGTCGCACGGACGCTGCTGCTCGAGTACATGGCGGGCGCCGAGGTCGGAGACGACTACCTTCTCTACACCCTGCTCGCCGTCGGCGGCGAATCGAGCCCAACCTCGCTCGCCCAGCGCATGGGCGCGCCGCTCACGACCGTCTCCGACCGCCTGAACCGGCTCGTCGAGCGTGCCCACGCCGAGCGGATCAAGAACCCGCTCGACGGTCGCTCCGCCCTCTTCCGCCTGACCGACGAGGGCTGGAGGGCCTATCGCGCCGTCCAGCCGCAGTTCGTCGAGATGCTCCAGAGCGTCCAGGCGCGGCTCGAGGTGCCGGTCGACGACGTCCGGCGGGGGCTGCAGGCGCTCGAGGACGCGCTCCGCACCGAGCTGGCCGAGCTTAACGAGAAAAAAACTCCGAGTCCGTAGCTTTTTCTCCGATCTCGGAGTATCTTCCGCGCCGTGCGCAGGCCTGCGGTCGCGATCATCGCCTCGGCTCTCCTCGTCTCCGGCGCCCAGGGCGCGACCGGCGCGACGGAGCTCGTCGCCAGGATCGACGCGGGCGCCCGCGGCCCGTGCTCGGTCGCGTTCGAGGCCGACGCGGCGTGGGCAACGGTCTTCTCGACCAACGAGGTGGTGCGGATCGACCCGGCGACCAACACGATCACGCATCGAATCCCGACCGACGGCGGCCCGTGCGGCATCACCGCCGGCGCCGGCGCGCTGTGGGTGATGACGAACACCGGCAACACGGTGCAGCGGATCGACCCGGCGACGGCCTCGGTCACGGCCACGATCCCCGTCGGCATCGCGCCGTACGACGTGCTGTTCGCGTTCGGCTCGGTCTGGGTGACGAACTACAACGACGGCACGATCCACCGCATCGATCCCGCGTCGAACCGCGTGGTCAAGCGGATCCGCATCGTCGGCGCGCCGGCGGGGCTTGCCGCGACCCGGTCGGCCCTCTGGGTCGGCGATGCCTCCGGAAGGTCGATCGTCCGCATCGACCCGCGGACGAACCGCGTGGCCCGGCGGGTGCGTACGGGAGGCGCCGCGCCCGAGTGGCTGGCGTCGAAGGGCTACTTCGTCTGGGCGGCCAACAAGCTCGATCGCACGGTCGCGAAGATCGACGAGCGGAAGAACCGGCGGGTCGCGCTCGTGAAGCGCCTCGGGCGCACGCCCGTCGACGGCGGCATTGTCGGCGGCAGCCTGTGGGTGCCGAACCAGGGAAGCAACACGGTCTCGCGGATCGATCTCCGGCGGAACCGGGTGGTCGAGACCGTCAGGGTCGGCACGGGCCCGTTCGTCGTGCCCGACCATGCCGACGAGCTCTGGGTCGCGAGCTTCGGCGGCACCGACATCTGGCGCCTCCGGGTCCGGTAGGACCTACGTTCCCCAGCCGGTGTGCGGCTCGCGGCGCTCCTCGGCGACCATCCACGTCTCCCGGAGCTCCTCGCAGAAGCCGCCCGCGTCGAACCGCAGGAAGAGGATGCCGGGAAGCGTGATCTCGCCGTTCGCGTCGCGCATCGTCGTCCACCACTCGACCGCGGTCCGCCCGTCCTCGGTGATCGGGCGGCCGAGACGCACGTTGACGTCGGACTGGCTCGCGGTCGCCCTGGCCCAGTACGCGCGGACGCCGTCCCGCCCGAGATGCGGCTCGCGGAACGGGCTCGACCGGTAGACGGCGTCCTCCGTGAAGAGCGCCGCCGCCGCATCGGGATCACGGTCCTCCCACGCGCTGCGGTAGCGCTCCAACCACTCGCCTACCTCCACCTGGGCGAGTCTAGGGCGCTTTCCCTTGTGCGAGGGATGCTCGACCTGGAGATGCCGTCCGATTTTCACCGCACAGGTTGACAATCAGGCGGTTGCGGCCACGCCGAGGCAGTGCAACGGAGGTTCCGGCGTGAACAGGCTGATCGCCCCCTCGAGACGAAGCAACTTCCTCGCCGCTGGACAAGGCCAGCACAGCTCTGCTCAGCGACGAAGGGAGGTGAACGAAGTGTCGAAGCGTTACCACAAGCTCGTCGCGCTGAAGAAGCGCGAGGACGGCCAGACGATGGCCGAGTACGGCGTGGTGCTTGCAGTGATCACGATCGCCGTGTTCGGAGCCCTGACCCTGCTGTCAGGGAACATCGAGGGCGCACTCACCCGCGTCGCCGGATTCATCTCCTAGCAGGTCGGACGCTCAGCAAACCCGAAGCCCGCCTCGAGCGGGCTTCGGCGTCTCCGCGGTCAGCCGGTGTCCGTTTCGCGGTCCGGGACCGCCTCGATCCGCGGCTGTCCGGCAGCACGAGCGGCGACGTCTTCGAGCTGCTGCGCAAGGTCATGGACGCCCGCGACCAGAGCGCGCCGCTCGTCATGCACCGCTTCCGTGTCGGCGCGAAGCTCCTCGAGCTCCCCTTCGGCGTCTTGGCGCTCGGCGGCGACCTGCTCGCGCGCCTCGGCGAGGATCTCCTCCGCCTCGGCCCGCGCCTCGGCGCGGATCCGGTCGGCATCGGCCTTCGCCACGCGGGTCACCTCGTCTGCCTCGGCACTGGCGCGATCGGCCTCGGTGCTCGCGTTGACGACCAGCTCGGCGGCCTCCGCCTTCGCTCGTGCGCTGGCCTCCTCGGCTTCCTGTCGCGCGCTGGCGGTGATCTCCTCGGCCGTCTCTCGAGCCCGCTGGAGGATCCCGCTCGTCTGTTCTCCCACCTGCTCGAGCGCATGCCTGACCGCCGCCTTCGGTGAGCTCGCCATCTCGAGCTCGGCGAGCTTGCGATTGACGCGCCGCACGTAGGTGTCCACTGCCTCGCGGTCGTACCCACGGACAGACCCCGGAAACGACACGTTGCGGATCTCTTCCGGCTCGGGTTCCATGACCTCCCTCCCCACGCGGGAGCGTTAGCCCTAGCCGCAGCCCTCCGAGTATGACCGATCGCACGGGTCGGCGCTCGAAGCTGTTCGAGGGATTGACCCCTTTCCGCCGATCGCCGATGAACTCGCAGGTATCGGCGGGGCGGCCACGCCGTCGTTGAGGAGGTTCCGGCGTGAGTCGTCCAGCCCTGATCGTCGTCTTGCTCGGGCTCCTGCTCGCCGCGCCTGCCGCGGGCCGCGTCGCGGAACCTCGCGAGCAGGCGGCGCCGCGTGCGTTCGTCCCCGGAGAGCTCCTCGTCGGCTTCGAGGAGGGCGTCTCGGCGGGGGAGCAGCAGCGGCTGCTCGCCCGCTTCTCGGGGAATGTCCGGCGGCGATTCCCACGGATCGACGGAGTGCTCGCGTCGGTTCCGCCGGCCGAGCTCGACCAGACCCGCCGGGCGCTCGAGCGCGATCCGCGCGTCGACTACGCCGAGCCGAACGCCGTCCTGCGAACGACGGCCGACCCGGGGGACGCTGCCTTCGACCAGCTCTGGGGCCTCCAGAACACGGGACAGGCGGTCGCCGGGATCGCCGGGCTGCCGGACGCCGACATCGACGCGCCCGAGGCCTGGCAGCTGACGCAGGGAAGCTCCGACGTCGTCGTCGGCGTGATCGACAGCGGGATCGACTACACGCATCCCGACCTCGCCGGCCAGATCTGGACAAACCCGGGCGAGGAGTGCCCCGGCTGCCGCACGAACGGCGTCGACGACGACGGCAACGGCTACGTCGACGACTGGCGCGGCTGGGATTTCGCGGGCAACGACAACGACCCCATGGACGACAACGGCCACGGGACGCATGTCGCCGGCACGATCGGCGCACGCCAGGACGCGAACGGCATCGTCGGCGTCAACTGGCGCGTGCGCCTGATGCCGCTGAAGTTCATCGGCGCGAACGGCGAGGGGACTGCGGCCGACGCCCTGCGCGCGATTCTGTACGCGACCGCGAACGGAGCCCACGTCACGAACAACTCCTACGGCGGCGACGGTTTCTCACAGGCGATGCTCGACGCGATCCAGACGGCCGACGCGACCGGGTCGCTCTTCGTCGCCGCAGCGGGGAACAGCTTCAACGACAACGATGCGGAGCCGACCTACCCCGCGTCGTACGACGCGCCGAACGTGATCGCGGTCGCCGCCTCCGACCAGTTCGACCGCAAGGCGTGGTTCTCGAACTACGGCAAGGCGAGCGTCGACGTCGCCGCTCCGGGGACGCACATCTACTCCACGTGGCCGGGCGGCGGCTATCGCTTCGAGGACGGCACATCGATGGCGGCGCCGCATGTCGCCGGCGCGGCGGCCCTCGCCAAGGCGGCGTTTCCCGCTGCCTCCGGAGTCGGGCTGAAGGCGCTGCTCCTCCGCTCGATCGACGGCGTCGCCGCGCTGCAGTCCGTGGCGCGAACCGGCGGCCGCCTGAACGTCAACAGCGCGGTGCGCTGCTCCGACCGCGCTCAGGCCTGGATCGAGTCGCCGTCTCCCGGGTTCGAGACACGGGCGGGCGAACCGCTCACGATCCGCGTGTTGGCCGGCCGCTGCGGCGCACCGTCAGGGGTGACGCTCGACGTGCGGATCAACGGGCTTCCGGTCGCGATGAACGCGCGCGGGGACGGCCTCTACACGGGCTCGTACACGCCGCCGGCGGGTGAGGCGCTCGACATCGCCGCGTCGGCCGACGCCTCCGGCGGCTCGGACGTGGACCGCGTCTCGGGCATGGCCGTCCAGCACTACGAGATCGCCCCGGGCGGCCCACCGGTCACGGTCACGACGTCCAGCCCGGGTGAGAACGCGGTCCTGAGCTTCGAGGCCCAGGCGGGCCAGCGAATCGCCTTGAAGGTCTCCGACGTGACCGTGGGGACCTCGCTCTGCTGCTCGCTCCGCCTCTCCCTCCTCGGCCCCGGAGGAACTCAGTGGCTCGCGCCGGCGCCGTTCGGGCGCAACGGCGGGTTCATCGACACGAAGACCATTCCCCAGTCGGGCACCTACGAGATCCTCGTCGACCCCCAGGGTACGGACGTCGGCTCGCTGAAGCTGACCCTCTACGACGTTCCTCCCGACTGGACCGGCTCGACCTCGCCCGGCGGCCAACCCTTGACCGTCACGACCGGCCCGGTGCCCGGCCAGAACGCTCTTCTCTCCTTCAGTGGTCTGGCCGGGCAGCGGGTCAGCCTTCGGGTCAGCGGCAGCACGATCGGGACGTCGACGTGCTGCGGCGCACGGGTCTCGATCCCCGGGCTCGTCGGCCAGACGCTGTTCGGGACGAACGGCGTCTTCGTGGACACGAAGGTGCTGCCCGCCGACGGCACGTACTCGATCGTCGTCGACCCCTCCGGCACGGAGACGGGCTCGGCGACGGTGACGCTCTTCGACGTACCGCCCGACACGTCGGCCTCGGCCGACCCGGACGGCGCACCTGTCACCGTGCCGGCCGGATCCGTGCCCGGCCAGAACGCGGTCGTTCGCTTCCAGGGCACGGCAGGCCAGCGAGTGGCGGTGAAGGCGAGCGGCGTCACGATCGGGACGTCCACCTGCTGCTCGTTCAAGCTCTCGATCGCCGGAGTCGGCTCGCCGCTGACGCTTGGCCGGAACGGCGGCCTGCTCGACACCGTGCGGCTGCCGTCCAGCGGCGAGTACTCGCTGCTCGTCGACCCACAGGGCATGGACGGGGGCTCGGCGACGCTCCAGATCTACTCGGTGCCCGAGGACGTGGCCGCGTCGATCGCGCCCGGGGGCGCGCCGGTGACGGTGAACGTCGGCTCGCTGGGCCAGAACGCCGCCGTCTCCTTCGACGGGGTCGCCGGCCAGCGCGTGAGCCTGAAGCTGAGCGGTGTGACGATCGGCAGCTCCACGTGCTGTTCGGCGAAGGTGTCGATCCAGAAGCCGGACGGCTCGACCCTCGTGACCCCGACGCTCTTCGGCAGGAACGGCGGCTTCGTCGACACGAAGACGCTGCCGGCGAGCGGCACCTATGCAATCCTCGTCGACCCACAGGGCACGGACGTCGGCACCGCGAGCTTGCAGCTCTACGAGGTGCCGCCGGACCTGGCCGGCTCGCTGACCGTCGGCGGAGCCCCGGTCTCCCTGTCACTCGGAGCACCCGGCCAGAACGCACTCCTGACGTTCGACGGCGCGGCAGGCCAGCGGGTCACGATCCGGGCGACGGGAGTCACGATCGGCCCGTCGACGTGCTGCTCGACGTCGCTCATGATCCGGAAGCCGGACGGCCTCCCGCTTGCCTCGGCGATGGCAGGGACGAGCGGCGGCACGCTGAGCACGACCCTCCCGGTGGCCGGCACCTACACCCTCCTCGTGGATCCGCAGGCGGCAGCGACAGGAAGCCTGAACCTGAGCGCCAGCTAGTCCCGAGGCTCATGACGCGGGCGGCCTTCGCCAGGAACCTCCGGGACCGCGCCTTCGTTCAGGGCTTCGCTACTCGATGCGCGGCAGATCTAGGCGATCGCCCAGGTGTCGCCGGCGTGGAGGAGCTGCTTCAGGTCGCCCTCGCCGAGGTCCCGCCTCGTCGACTCGATCTGCTCCGCCATCATCGCGTCGTAGACCGGGCGCTCGACTGCTCGGAAGATCCCGATCGGCGTCGGACCGACCGGGGTGTGGCTCAGGCGAGAGAGCGCGAACGCGAGCGACGAGTCCTCCGCTCGCTCGTCGTGCCGGAGGAGCGCGTCCTCGCCGACCGACGCGACGTCCACGATCTCGACACCGCCGACCGGCCTCGCCGTGACGCCCCGCTCGCGTTCCTCGCCGAAGCGGATCGGCTCGCCGTGCTCGAGCAGGATCCGGTTCGACTTGTCGTCCCGCACCGCGTCGAACGCGCCGTCGTTGTAGACGTTGCAGTTCTGGTAGATCTCGACGAAGGCCGAGCCCTCGTGCTCGGCGACGCGGCGTAGCACCGAGGTCAGATGCGCGCGATCCGTGTCGACCGAGCGCGCCACGAAGGTCGCCTCGGCGCCCAGCGCCAGCGAGACAGGGTTGAAGGGGTAGTCCAGCGACCCGAACGGCGTCGTCTTGTTGTGCGTCCCGAGCGGGGAGGTGGGCGAGTACTGCCCCTTCGTCAGCCCGTAGATCTGGTTGTTGAAGAGCAGGATCTTCAGGTTGACGTTGCGGCGCAGCGCGTGGATCAGGTGGTTGCCGCCGATCGAGAGGGCGTCGCCGTCGCCGGTCACCACCCAGACCGAGAGATCGGGCCGGGACGTGGAGAGCCCGGTCGCGATCGCCGGCGCGCGCCCGTGAATCGAGTGCATCCCGTAGGTCTGCATGTAGTACGGGAACCGCGCCGCGCAGCCGATCCCCGAGACGAAGACGATCCGCTCGCGCGGGATCCCGAGCTCGGGCATGAACGACTGCACAGCCGCGAGGATCGCGTAGTCCCCGCAGCCGGGGCACCAGCGAACCTCCTGGTCGGACTTGAAGTCCTTGCCCGTCAGCTTGACGAGTGGATTGCCGTTGCCTTCGCTCACTGCTCCGGGATCTGACCGCACATGATGGGCTTCGTGGTCTTGCCGTCCTCGACGCTGAGGATGTACTCGCCGGTCGCAACCTGGTCGATCGTCTCGAAGATCTGGCCCTGGCCGAGGTTCGCGGTCGTGAAGCCGACGTCGTGGACGACCTCCTTGCCGGGTGCATCGCAGGTGCCGCTGCGAACGTAGATCGGGTCGTTGTCGGACGTGCCGTTGATCTCGAGCGTCAGGTCCGTCGAGGCGGCGCCGGGGAAGAGCTCGGCGGTCCCCGACCTGCCCGAGCCGTTCTGCTCCTCGAGCGTGACCTTGACCGTCCCGCTGTCGTTGTCACCGCTTCCGCCGCCGCCGCCGCCGCTGCCGCTGCTGCTGTCGTCGCCGCCGCCACAGGCAGTGGCCAGTCCGAGCACGAGCACACCGAGCACGAGTCGCAGCTTCACAGCATCCCCTCCATCGCTTCGGCCAGCTCCGACGAGCGGAACGGGAGGCCGCGCACGCGGTTGTAGCCGACCGCGTCGACGAGGAACTCCGCCCGCACCAGCTTGAGGAGCTGTCCCAGGTTCATCTCCGGAACGAGGATCTTGTCGTATCGCTGTAGGACCTCGCCCGTGTTGCGGGGGAAGGGGTTGAGGTAGCGGAGATGGGCGTGCGCGACCTTGCCGCCGTTCCCACGCACACGCCGGACGCCGGCTGCCACCGGTCCGTACGTCCCGCCCCAGCTGAGGACGAGCAGTTCCTCGCCGCCCTCCTCGTCCACCTCGAGCTCGGGGATGTCGGCTGCGATCCCGGCAACCTTGCGCGCGCGGATCCGGACCATGTGGTCGTGGTTGTCGGGGTCGTAGGAGACGTTCCCGGTGCCCTCCGCCTTCTCGAGCCCGCCGATGCGGTGCTCGAGACCAGGCGTCCCTGGAATCGCCCACGGCCGGGCGAGCGTCTCGGCGTCGCGGAGGTACGGAAGGAAGCCGCCCTCGTGGTTCGCTGCGTCGGCGAAGTCGACGCCGATGTCCCGATACGAGTCCAGGTCCGGGATCAGCCACGGCTCGGAGCCGTTCGCGAGGTAGGCGTCGGAGAGCAGGAAGACCGGCGTGCGGTACTTGACCGCGATCCTCGCCGCCTCGATCGCGGCGTCGAAGCACCCGCCGGGAGTGGAGGCGGCGATCACCGGCACCGGCGACTCGGCGTTGCGACCCCACATCGCGAGCAGGAGGTCGGCCTGCTCCGGCTTCGTCGGCATCCCGGTCGACGGCCCCGCCCGCTGCACGTCGATGATCACGAGCGGAAGCTCGAGGGTCACGGCGAGCCCGATCGTCTCCATCTTCAGGACGACGCCCGGGCCGCTGGAGGTGCAGACGCCTAGCGCGCCGCCGAAGCTCGCGCCGAGGGCGGCGCCGACCGCGGCGATCTCGTCCTCCGCCTGGAAGGTCCGGACGCCGAAGTCCTTGCGCCGCGACAGCTCCTCCAGGATCTCCGAGGCGGGTGTGATCGGGTAGGCGCCCAGGAAGAGGTCGAGGCCGCTCTTCACGGACGCCGCGAGCAGGCCGAGGACGAGCGCCTGGTTGCCGCGGATGTTCCGGTAGGTGCCCGGCGGGAGCTGCGCCGGGGCCACTTCGTAGGTGACCCGGAAGTCCTCGCTCGTCTCGCCGTAGGCCCAGCCGGCCTTGAACGCAATCGTGTTCGCCTCCGCGATCGACGGCCGCGCGTGGAACTTCTTGGCGATGAAGTCGAGCGTCCCCTGCTTCGGCCGGTGGTAGAGCCAGCACATCAGCCCGAGCGCGAACATGTTCTTCGACCGCTCGGCCTCGCGCTTCGTGACGTCGACGTCCTTGAGCGCCTCGAGCGTCAGCGAGGTGAGCGGCACCTCGTGGACGTGGTAGTCGGCGACCGAGCCGTCGTCGAGCGGGTTCGAGGTGTAGCCGGCCTTGTCGAGGTTCCGCTCCGTGAACGAGTCGCGGTTGACGATCAGCGTCCCGCCCTTCGGCAGGTCCTTGATGTTCGTCCGGAGGGCCGCGGGGTTCATCGCTACGAGGACGTTGGGCTCGTCGCCCGGCGTGAGGATGTCGTGGTTGGAGAAGTGGATCTGGAAGCCCGAGACGCCCGGCAGCGAGCCGGCCGGCGCGCGGATCTCGGCGGGGAAGTCAGGCAGCGTCGAGAGGTCGTTCCCGAGCAGCGCCGTCTCGCTCGTGAAGCGGTCGCCCGTCAGCTGCATACCGTCGCCGGAGTCCCCCGCGAAGCGGATCACGACCTGATCGAGCTGTTCGACGGGCTTGGCCATCGTGCGGCCCCTCAGATATAGCACCGCCCTCGAGAGGCTGAGGGCTTAGAACTCGTTTCAGGATGTGGCTCGTCGCCAGGGTGCGATGGGTGGATGCCAGGCCCGGACGCAGACAGCGTCCAGATCAAGCCGATCTGTGCGCGGTTGAGGACAACGCCTGGCGCCGCCCAGCGCGGCCTGGCGGCACAGCACTCATTCTGGAACGAGTTCTCTAGCAGGAGCTGACGCGATCGAGGTCGTCGTACCAGCGCGAGCCGATCAGCCTGTACACGTCCCGATCTCTGAACGTCACTTTGACGACCGTCTGCCCGTTCTTCACGAATCGGTAGGCGACGATGGCTCGGGTCCGAGTCTCCCTGCGCGCCCGGATGCCACGCAGCCGGAACTTCGTCCCGAGCAGGCGTCGCGCCCGCCGTTGCCCGAAGACGAACCTCGCATAGGGGCAGGACCGGCGAAAGCGGGGCGTGTAGGTCGCGTACATCCTCCGGAACTTCCCTTGCTTGAACAGGGCAGCCTGCTGGTTGAGCGTCGCGGCCGGGGTGGACGACTGGGCGACGGCGATCGGAACGAGGAACGCGCCTACGAGGACCGCGACGAGGATTCGAAACGTCACGGGCGCTTTCTACGCGAAAGCGCCCGTGTCTGCCCTCTCTACCTCGCCAGCTCCTCGAAGCGCGGGTCTTCGCGGATGGAGTCCAGGTCCTCGTCGGTGCGGATGAGATCTTTGATGCGCTCGTTCGCCTCGACCGCCCGCTGCAGGTGCTCGATCGCCTCGTCTGCCTGCCCCGCCCGGGCCTCGAAGCACGCGGCGTTGAAATAGGCGACGGCATCGTTCGGCCGCTTCTCGACCACGACGAGTTGCTTTGCCACCGCGGTCTCGTAGTCGCCTGCGCCGTACGCGATCATCGCCTCACCGGCCTCCTCGGGAGCCGGCTCGTACGCCTCGCCGGGGGTGGCGCCGACGACCAGGATCGTCGTCCCGTCCTCCTTCGAGATCGCCTTCCGCTTCGCGGTCGGCTGGACAAGAACGAGTGAGCCGGCCGGTGCGTCGAAGGCATCGCCGTCGATCTCGAACGTCGCCGCGCCGTTCAGGACGATGTACAGCTCCTCCTGCCCGGCCTCGCCGAGCAGCGTCTCGTCGTGCTCGCGAATGACGTCGACCTCGCTCGGCGCCCGGTAGGCGTTGGTGCCGAACGACGCGATGCCGAAGCGGCGGCGGACGTCGAAACGCTGCCGTCCGTCGTCCGTCGCGCCGGGGGCGATGAGGGGCGCAGGCTCGAGCTCGTCGACCAGCGCAAAGACGTACGTCTTGCCTGTTGCAGTTGCCATCGGCTTCTCCTATTCGGTCAGCGCCTGGAAGCGCGGGTCTTCCCGAATCGAGTCTAGGTCGGAGTCGGTCCGGATGTTCTCCTTGATCCGATCATCGTCCTCGATCGCCTGCTCGAGATGCCTGATCGCGTCGCCGGTCCGGCCGAGCCGCGCCTCCATGCAGGCGACGTTGAAGAAGGCGAGGGCCTCCGGCCGCTCCTCGAGCACGGGCTCGAGGACCTCGAGCGCGCGCTCGTAGTCGCCGGCCTCGTAGGGCTCCCACATCCCGTTCATGCGCTCGCCGACGTGCAGCTCGTAGGGTCGGCCGGGCGTTCCGCCGACGGCCAGCACCGCCGTCCCCTCCTCCTTGGCGATCGCGGTTCGTCTCGCCGCGGGATCGCGGACGAAGACGAAGGTTCCCGCCGGCGCGTAGACCGGCTGGCCTTCGACGTCGAACATGGCGGCGCCGGAGAGGACGTAGTAGAGCTCCTCCTGTCCGCTGGAGCCGAGAGAGACCTCGTCGTGCTGTCCGATCACGTGCCCGTCGCCCACCGCCCGGAACGCGCGGATCCCGAAGCCCCTGATGTCGAAATGCGCCCGCACGTTGAGCGGGACTCGTCCATCGTGCTCGTGTCCGGGCTCGATGTCGTCGAGCGCGACCACCTCGAACGCCCTCGCGGTGACGGTGGCCATGAGGCAGCTCCCTTCCGGGACCGCGTCAGCTCCCCGACGAGCAACGACCTGGTCTCGAAATCCATCGGCTGCATCGCGGTCTCCTTTCGGTTGACATTCTCGATGTCGAACTACTTAAGGTCGAGACTCTAGCCCACGGGTAGTTTGACGTCAAGACACTTTCGGTTCACAATGCGAGCCGTGGCGACCAAGCCGCAGACGCAGGACGGTGTCGACCGGCTGATCGCCGATTGGGCGCCGGAGCTCGAGGGCATCGACCTCGAGGTGGAGGCGGTCGTCCAGCGGTTCCAGGCGATCGTGAGGGCCGTGAGACGCCGTATGGAGGAGACGCTCGCCGAGTTCGGCCTGACCACCGGCGAGTGGGGGATCCTGGGGCACCTGAGTCTCTCGGGCACGCCGTACCGGAGCTCGCCGAGCAAGCTGGCGGAGAAGGAAGGCCTCTCGAGCGGCGCAATGACGAACCGGCTCGACCGGCTCGAGGAGGCGGGTCTCGTCGAGCGCCTCCCCGATCCGAAGGATCGACGCGCGCTCTACGTCGAGCTCACGGACAAGGGCCGCCGGCTCTGGCAGGAGACGGTCGGAGTTCAGGCATCGAAGGAGGCCGCGATCGCGGCCGCGCTGACCGGGCGCGAGCTCGCGCAGCTCAACAAGCTGCTGCGGAAGGTTCTCCTCGAGCTCGAGCGGGAGCGCTAGCCGGCTTCGGCCAGCAGGGCGCGCAGGTCGAGTGGGATCGAGACCATCGCAACCTTGTCACCTTCCATCGGCCAGTCCTCCCGCGGCCGGTCGCGGTAGAGCTCGATCCCGTTCTCGTCCGGGTCCCGAAGGTAGATCGCCTCGCTGACACCGTGGTCGGAGGCGCCGTCCAGGCGGACGCCGGCCTCGACGACCCGCTTGAGCGTGGTCGCGAGCGCCTTCCGGTCGGGGAAGCGGATCGCGAAGTGGTAGAGCCCCGTCGTGCCGGGCGGAGGAGGCGGCCCGCCGGCCGACTCCCAGGTGTTCAGGCCGACATGGTGGTGGTAGCCGCCGGCCGAGAGGAAGGCGGCCTGGTCGCCCATCCGCTGCTGGAGCTCGAAGCCGAGGACGTCACGGTAGAACGCGATCGAGCGATCGAGGTCCGACACCTTGAGGTGCACGTGGCCGATGTCCGTGCGGGGGTCGATCACCATCCGACGATACCGAGTGCCTGCCGCGCCGCCTCGTCGAACGGGGTGAGCTCGAACGGCACGAGCTCCCGGATCCGCTCATCAGCCGCCACCGTCGGGTTGCGAAGGCCTTCGACCAGCGGCCGTGCGACCCCGGCGCCCACGGGCGTGACGAGATGCAGCCAGAGCGAGGAGAGGAACGGCGTCAGCACGGGCACCTCGACGATCACCCGGCGCTTGCCACGCAGCCGTGCGATCCGCTCGATCATCTGGCGGTAGGTCATGACCTCCGGCCCGCCGAGGTCGTAGGTCTCTCCGAGCGCCTCGTCTCTGCCTGCGACACCGCCGAGAAAGCGAACCGCGTCGGCGAGCGCGATCGGCTGTGTCGGCGTGGAGACCCAGCGGGGGGCGAGCATCACCGGGAGGCGGTCGACGAGCGCGACGATCGTCTCGAACGCGGCGCTCCCCTTTCCGATCACGACCGCGGCGCGCAGGGTCGTCACCGGCACCGAGCCGGAAGCGAGCGCGCGTCCGGTCTCCAGCCTGCTCCGGAGGTGCGACGAGAGGTCGTCGCCCTCCTCGCCGAACCCGCCGAGGTAGACGAGCTGCTCGAGGCCCGCGGCCTCGGCCTCCTGCGCCACGGTCTTCGCAGCGGCGAGATCGCGCTCCTCGAAGTCGGGGGAGCCGAGCGAGTGCACGAGGTGGTACGCGACCTGGGCGCCCGCGAGCGCCTCCCGAACCGACCCGGCGTCGGTCGCGTCGGCGGCGACCCAGGTGACGCGGCCCGCGGGCGCATGAGGATTCCGCGAGACGGCCACGACGTCGTGCTCGTCGGACAAGAGCGCCGTCAACGCGCTTCCGATCACTCCGGTGGCGCCGAAGACCACGATCCTCACGGTGGATCACCGGCCATGCGCCGGAAGTACCTTCGGCTCACCGCCAAGTGGAGGTTCCACTGGACGAGCCGGTAGAAGGGGCCGCGCCGCGGGGAGAAGCCCGTTATCCGCGACCGCAGCACGATCGGATCGCCTTCGAGCTGCTCGAACGAGATCTGCCCGCCCTGCCGGCGTACGAGCAAGCCGCCGAGGATCGGGTGGACGGCCGCGGTCGCCTCGTCCGTCAGCCGCGTCTCGAGAGGGCCGAGAGCGAGGACTGGCCGGCCCATGAGCCGCACGTCGACGCCGCCCGGGTGCTCGCGGACGGCGAGCAGGCCGCGTCCGAAGCGCCTGAGCTCCGCCCAGTAGGCGCCCGCCAGCCTCCGAGCTCCCCGCTCGGAGCGATCGACCACCGGCCGGCCGACCGTCACACGCTGCTCCGACTCGACGACGCCCCCGGCGAAGCTGCGCCGCGTCGAGCTCCAGCCTGCGAGTTGCGTCATGGCCAAACTCTAGGCGTCTAGGTTTTGACGATGTCGCGCGGAGTGCTCCTCTTCACCCGGGACCTCCGCGTCCACGACAACCCGGCGCTCGCGCTCGCGGCCGACCGGTTCGACGAGGTCGTTCCGCTCTTCGTGCTGGACGAGGCCCTGCTCGCGGAGAGCCCAAACCGGACGGCCTTCCTCGTCGACTCGCTTCGCAACCTGAACCAGTCGCTCACGCGCCTCGGTGCGCCGCTCGTCCTACGCCGCGGCAGACCCGCCGAGCAGGTGCGCACGGTCGGCGCCGACGCAGTCGTCGTCGCAAGAGACGCCAGCCCGTACGCGCACAGACGAGAGGAGCGGCTGCGCTCGGCCGGGTTCGAGGTGCTGACGACGCCGGGGATCAGCGTTCACGGGCCGGGCGAGCTCGCGCCGACGGGACGCGACCACTACAAGGTCTTCAGCCCGTACTGGCGACGGTGGGGGCAGAGCGAGGTCAGGCCTGCGGCGCCCGGCCCGTCGAGGCTCGCCGGGCCGTCGCTCGACTCCGAGCCGCTTCCCGACCCGGCGCCGGACTCGCGGGATCTGCCGTCCGGCGGCGAGTCGGCCGGCCTCAGGAGGCTCGAGGAGTGGCTTGCCGGCGGCGGCCTCGAGCGCTACGCCCGGCACCGCAACGAGCCGGCCGCCGACGCGACGTCGCGCCTGAGCCCCTACCTCCACCTCGGCTGCATCTCCCCTGCCGAGATCGCGCGCCGGGTCCTCGGCCGCCGGCACGCCGAGCCGTTCCTCCGCCAGCTTTGCTGGCGCGACTTCCACACGCAGCTCCTGTGGGCAAACCCGCGCTCGCAGAGTGAGAGCCTGAGCGGCGCGGAGCCGGACTGGGAGTCCGACGAGGACGGCCTCGAGGCGTGGAAGGCGGGACGCACCGGTTACCCGCTCGTCGACGCGGCGATGCGGCAGCTCCGGAGGGAGGGCTGGATCCACGGCCGCGGGCGCCTCGTCGCCGCCTCGTTCCTGAGCAAGCATCTGGGCGTCGACTGGAGGCTGGGCGAGCGCCACTTCCGGCGACTGCTCGTCGACGGCGACGCCGCGAACAACTCCGGGAACTGGCAGTGGGCGGCCGGTACCGGAGTCGACACGCGGCCCTACCGGATCCTCAACCCGCTGCTCCAGGCCGAGCGCCATGACCCCGACGGCGAGTACGTCCGCCGGTATCTGCCGGAGCTCACGGAGACCGGAGGCGACTATCCCGTCCCGATCGTCGACCACGTCGAGGCCGTGCAGCGCTTCCGAGCGAGGGCCGGCCGCCTGCGCCCGTAAGGTCTCCCCGTGGTCGAAGCGACCTTCCGCCCTCGCGGTCCGTTCTCTCTACGCCTGTCGGCGGTGTGGGCCGGCGACGCCACGAGACGGTTCGACGGACGGATCCTTCTCGGCCTCTTCGAAGTCGAGGACGGCGTTGCCCGAGCCTGCGCGTGGCAGGCGTCGGACGGGCGCGTCGAGCTGCGGTCCGAGAGCGAGGAGGCGCTGGAACAGCTCCGCCGCGTCCTTCCGCTCGAGGAGGATCACACGCCGTTCCTCGAGCGCTTCGCCGACGACCGGCTGCTCGGCAGGACGATCCGCGAGCTCGGCGGCAAGCGGCCGATCCGGGTCGGAAGCGTCACCCAGGCGCTCGTGCGCGCGGTCTGCGGCCAGCTGATCGAGGCCGGCCGTGCCCGCAAGATCGAGCGCGCGCTGATCCGGGCGACGTGCGAGACCGACGGCGTCCTCCGCGTCCCTCCGACGCCGGCCTGCTTCGCAGGACTGGCGCCGGCGCAGATCCAGCAGCGCTTCGACCTGACCGCGCGGAAGGCGTCCACGATCGTGCGCCTCTGCCGGACCGTCGACCTCGAGCGGCTGCGCGACGCGCCGCCGGCCGGCGTTGCCCGGCGCCTCGAACGGGAGCGGGGACTCGGGCCGTGGTCGGTGGGAGTGATCGGACTCGAGGGGCTCGGGTGCTACCACTTCGGGCTCGTGGGCGACCTCGGCCTGATCAAGCTCTGCTCCGCACTGCTCGGCCGGCCGGCCCAGCCCGAGGACACGGCGGAGCTGCTCTCCCGCTACGGCGAGTGGCAGGGCCTTGCCAGCACGTACCTCCTGGCCGGCTCCGCGCGCGGCCTGCTCCCGGCTCGCGCCGAGCCGGACGTGCTCGCCGCAGCGTGAGCCGCCGGGTCCTGCTCTCCACCGGCGCAGTGACGCGCGACGGCGTCCAGACCGACCACCGGCAGATCGTGAGCCACGGGCCGGGCCTCGGAGTCCAGGGGTTCGAGCTCGCGCTCTACGCCGCCTGGTACGGCCACCTGGACGACGTCATCTCCGACCTTCGCGGGTCGGGGCTTACCTTTCCCGCCGTCCACGGCGAGAAGCTGATCGGCGTTGGGCTCGGGAGCGCATCCGCCGAGGAGGCCGACGATGCGCTCGGGCGCCTCGAGCTCAACTTCCGCGCCGCCGCCGCCCTCGATGCAAAGACGCTCATCCTCCACCTCTGGGAGCGCCCGCAGGGCGATCGCGAGCTCGAGCGCAACCTCGGGCGGCTGCCGCTGTGCCTCGACATGGCGGCCGCCTACCGCATCACGCTTGCGATCGAGACGATTCCCGGCGACGTCGGGACACCGCTCGCGAACATCCGGCTCGCGCTCGAGCGCGACGCCCGCTGCAAGGTCGTGCTCGACACCGAGTTCCTCGGCTTCTACGGCCAGCTGGAGGAGAGCGTCGCCGCCGACTGGCTGTGGGCGGACGGAGCCGTCCACCACATCCACCTCAAGGACTTCGGCGGGCGGCTCGTGCACG
>DASTCG010000141.1:0-7601 GCA_035711385.1 Gaiellaceae bacterium | reverse complement strand
GAGGACGACACCGGAGCCATCGAGACGCGAAACGGCAACCTCGTCCTCGACCTTCGGCCGCTCGTGATCCAGCTCGGCGACCGCGTCGCCATCGTCGGGCGGGTCGAC
This sequence comes from Gaiellaceae bacterium, assembly GCA_035711385.1. GTDB lineage: Bacteria > Actinomycetota > Thermoleophilia > Gaiellales > Gaiellaceae > JACDAN01. Next base: position 7,493 of record DASTCG010000141.1, on the reverse strand, counting down.
CAACAGCTCCTCTCGAAACCCGACGCCGGCGTGGTCACGATCATGAAGGCCAATAACCTCGAGACCGCCCAGGACGCCACCCAGATCCTGAAGGTGCTCGGGCTGTGGCTCTGGCTCGTGCCCATTCTGCTCTGGGCGATCGCGCTGTGGCTCGCGCGGAGCGCGCGGCGTTCGGTCCTCCGCGGGATCGCAATCTCCTCGATGCTTGCCGGGCTGATCGTGCTCGTCATCATCCGGGCGTCGGGAACTGCCGTCGTCGACAACCTCACAAGCGTCGAAGCACAGCAGCAGGCCGCACACGACGCATGGGAGATCATCACTTCGCCGCTTCGAGACGGTGGCCTGACGCTCGTCGGGCTGGGCGTGATCTTGCTCGTCGCGGTCTGGATCGCCGGACCTGGGCGCCGGGCCACACAGACGCGGCGCTGGCTCGCTCCGTATCTCTCGCGGCCCGAGTACGCCTTCGGCGTTGCGTACGCCCTGTTGTTCCTGCTCGTTCTCTGGGGGCCAACCCTGCAGACGCGGCGCTGGCAGCTCATCCTCGCCGCCGCGATCGTCCTCGCAATCGGTGTGGAGGTATTACGCCGTCAGACGGCGAAGGAGTTCCCTGACCTCCAACCGAAAGGAGCACTCAATGGCGACGATGGCTGACCAGCCTGCCGATCGTGCCGTCAGCGGCTGGGCCTACGGCTTCGCCGCGTTCGCCGGCGCGATCATGCTGCTCGTCGGCATCTTCCAGGGCCTCGCCGGGATCGCGGCGATCTTCGACGACAGCTTCTTCGTCGTCGGCCCCAACTACACGTACGAGATCGACACGACCGCGTGGGGCTGGATCCACCTGATCCTGGGCGTCATCCTCGTGATCGCCGGAATCGCGATCTACTCGGGCGCCGTCTGGGCCCGGACGATCGGCGTCTTCCTCGCGATCCTCAGCGCGATCGCGAACTTCTTCTTCATTCCGTACTACCCGGTCTGGGCAGTCCTGATCATCGCGCTCGACATCGCGATCATCTGGGCGCTCGTCGTGTACGGGCGGGAGCAGGCGGAGGGCTACTAGTCCCGACCGCCGAAGAAGATGAGCACGTAGTAGAGGAGCATCGAGAGCGCTGCGAGTGCGCCGGCGACGTAGGTGAGGGCTGCGGCCGTGAGCACCTTGTTCACGCCTTCCTGCTCGCCGGCGCCCACGATTCCGAGCTCCCGTAGCTGCACCTTGGCCCGGCGCGAGGCGTTGAACTCGACGGGCAGCGTCACGAGGTGGAACGCCACCGCCACGGCGTAGAGGAGGAGTGCCAGGGCGACGAGGTTGAGCGCGTTCAGCACGGCTCCGATGATCAGCAGCCAGATCCACGCAGTCGAGGCGAACGCGACAGCGGGGTACATCGTGGAGCGGATCTTGAGCGGAACGTAGCCCTTCGAGTCCTGGAGGGCGTGTCCCGTCTCGTGGGCGGCGACGGCCGCCGCCGCCACGCTCGGCGGCGCGTAGACCGGCTCCGAGAGGAAGAGTGCCTTCTTGCGCGGGTCGTAGTGGTCGGAGAGCGCGCCGCCGGGCGACGCTTCGACCGGAACCTCGTTCAGGCCGTTCTGGTCGAGGATTCGCCGCGCGACCTGCGCCCCCGGAAGCCCGCTGCCGATCTGCACCTGCGAGTAGTGGGCGAACGTCTTCTTGAGCCAGTGCTGGATGACGAGCCCGGCGACGAGCGGCGGGACCAGGAAGACGAGGTAGAGAGCGAAGTCACCCATCGGCCGAAGCGTATCGGAGGGCCATGTCGAGGTCCTGGCACCAGGACACGTCCGAAGAGGACGATACGGTCGCCCGCATGCGCCTGATCGTCGCCCGCTGCGAGGTGTCCTACACCGGCCGGCTCGCGGCGTTCCTGCCGGAGTCCACCCGGCTCGTGATCGTCAAGGACGACGGCTCCGTCCTCGTCCACGCCGACGCCGGCGGCTACAAGCCGCTGAACTGGATGACGCCGCCGACGGTGATCGAGGAGGACGCGGAGCGGCTCGTCGTGCGGAAGCGCAAGGGCGAAGACCGGCTCGAGATCAGGCTCGTCGAGGTCCTGAGCGACGTCTCGCACCCCATGGGGGAGGCCGCTGCCCTGGAGAAGGACGGCGTCGAGCGGGACCTGCAGGAGGCGCTCGCGGAGACCCCCGGCGAGCTCGGCGAGGAGCTCCGCCTCATCCGCCGCGAGTGGCCGACGGAGGTGGGCCCCGTCGACCTCATGTGCCGCGATGCCGAGGGTGGCTGGGTCGCGGTCGAGATCAAGCGCATCGGGACGATCGAGGCGGTCGAGCAGCTGAGCCGCTACCTCGAGTGCATCCGCCTCGACCCGGCGAAGGCCGCCTGCCGCGGCATCCTCGCCGCGCAGACGCTGAGGCCGCAGGCCGTCGCCCTCGCCACCGCCCGCGGCATCCGTTGCGCCGAGGTCGACCTCGACCTCCTCCGCGGGTTGCGCGAGCCGGAGCTGACCCTCTTCTCATAGCGTCCACCGGGGCCCCCGCAGCCGGGCGATTGGACCTACACTTCGAGCGTGAACATCCAGGCGGTGGCGCGGCGAACCGGTGTGCCCGCCGCCACTCTCAGGAAGTGGGAGGAGCGCTACGGCGTTCCGGCTCCCTCGCGGACGAACGGGGCGCAGCGGATCTTCTCGGACCGGGACATCCGGCAGATCGAATGGCTCCGCGACCGCCTCGACGACGGGCTGCGGATCTCACAGGCGGTCGAGCTCCTCAGGCGGATCGACGAGCCCGTCGGCGGCACGGCCGACCTCTGCGACGCGCTGTCCGCGGCCGTGGAGGCCCGCGTCCCCTCGCGCATCGAGGCGCTCGTGAACCAGACGTTCGCCGTCTGCGAGCCGCCTTCGGCGATCGTCGAGGTCGCCGCCCCGGTGCTGGAGCGGACGGGCGAGCTGTGGGAGCACGACAGGATCTCCGTCGCCGACGAGCACTTCGTCGCCCAGCTTCTCGCCACGAAGCTCCGCACGCTTCTCGACACGACTGCGAGCGGAGCAACGGGTGTGGCGGTGCTCGCCTGCGTCCCCGGCGAGCGTCACGAGATCGGCCTGCTCTCGCTCGCGACGCTGCTGCAGCTGGACGGCTGGAGGGTCGTCTACCTCGGCCAGGACACGCCGCCGGCCGCTGCCTTCGAGCTGGCGGCCGACCTCGGTGCCCGTGTCGTTGCGGTCAGCGCAACGATGGACGGCCCGGCGGGCGCGGCGCGCGAGGAGCTCGAGCGACTTGCACGCGACCACCAGGACCTCCGTCTCGTGCTCGGCGGACGCGCGTTCCGCGGTCCGACCGCGGCGGAGGCGGTGCAGTCCCTCCGGCGCCTGCGGCGTCGAGCCGCCTGAGCGCGCGACGGGCGACTTCCTATGATCCGCGCATGGCGCGCGATCTCCGGCGCCCGGTCCTCCTCGAGCTGGCCGTGGCCAACTCGCTCGCGAGCCAGATCTTCACGCGGAAGCTCGTTCGGGCCGGCTATCCGCCCACGCACGTCGGGATGCTGACCCTGATCGACATCCACGGGCCGATCACGCCGAGCGGCCTCGAGGCGGAGACGGGGATCCCGAAGACGACGGTGCGAGGTCGGGTGCAGGGCCTGCACCGCGCCGGCCTGGTCCGGCGTGTGCCGAACCCGTCCGACGCGAGGTCGCACTTCCTCGAGGTGACGCCGGAGGGGCGCGAGTTCCTCGAGGCGATGGTCCCGATCGTCCGTGCGGCGGAAGAGGCGATCGAGCGCGAGCTCGGCGTCTCGCTCGAGGAGTACCGCGATCCGCTCGAGCGACTGCGCAAGGCGAACCGCGCCCTGTTAAGCCGCGATTAACTAGAGCCGATCCGCGCTACTTAGGGCGGATCCGCCCTTTATGATTCTCGAAGTGCTAGCGATCATCTACGCGCCGGGGCTGCACGTCGATCCGCTGCCCACGCTGCCACGGCCTTCCGCGAGCGCTCGATCAGCCGCTCCTGCTTCTCCTCGGGCTCCTCGCTTCGGATCACCTCGACGATCAGCCGATCGAACTCGGGACTCTCGACGTAGTCCGCGGTAGCCTCCTCGAGCTGCGGTAGAGCCTCCGCGCAGAAGGCCTCGAAGAGCTCGGTCTGGAAGTAGCCGTCCGCGAGGTCGCGGTACCGTTCGAGCTTCTCGTCGTACGACAGGTCGTCGCGGTCGCCGATCTCGAAGTACGCCCGCGTCGGCTGGTACACGCCGACCCTCCGTTCGGTCACGGCGCAGAACAGGCACCAGGCGGCGAGCGCCTCGATCGCCCACGGGAAGTAGTAGTGGAGGCTGACGAGCGCCATGTCCGGCGAGGCGTTCGCATAGTCGATCGGGTGCGCTTCCCCGTCCCGGACGATCACCTCGCAGGAGTTGAACTCCCACCGGAAGAAGGCGTTGACGACCATGCCGATCGTCTCGACCTCGCGCATCCGGTCCGCCGGGAGGAAGTCGTCGCCCACCTTGTAGCGGTAGTGGCCGTCGGCGGAGGGGTCGTATGCCATCACCTTCGTCTGCGGGCCGATCGAGAGGCTCCGCGTGAAGACGTCGTAGCCCTCCACCGCCGCCTGCAGGTGCATCAGCCGCTCGCCGGACCGGTCGTAGGCCCGGTGGAGGTCCTCGCTCGAGTCGATCCGGGTGACGTCGACCCACATCCCGCCGTCGAAGGGCTTCATGTAGAGCGGGAAGCCGACCTGCTCGGCCACGTAGTCGAGGTCGAACTCCGGGCTGTACCGCTCGGCCATCTGGACGTACCGCGGGTCGTCGGGCGGCCGCTTGTGCGGGATCAGCCAGGTGTCGGGCACCTTCAGCCCGAGGCGCATCATCGCGCAGTACGCCGAGTGCTTCTCCATCGCCTGGAACGTGAACGGGTTGTTCAGCAGATAAACGTCGTCCATGAGCGCGATCTTCTTCAGCCACTCGCGCGGCACCTCGTACCACCAGGCGAGCCGGTCGATGATCAGCGCGTGCCGCGGCCGGTAGCGGAGGTCGAACGGCTCGTGGACGATGCGCTCGGTCGGAAACTCGTGGGTCTCGCCGTTCCAGCGCACCGGGCCGAGACGCCGCAGGAGGGACTCGAACGCCGTCGGCCAGTCCTCCTCCGTCGCGAGCAGCAGCCCGATCAGGTGTTGCCGTGCCGTACCGCCGAGTCTAGGAGGGTTTGGCGGGAAAGTGCTCGTTGTCAGCGCGGCCTGGCGGCACAGCCGGTTTTCCGCCAAACCCTCCTAGGCGACGAGCGAGCAGAGGATCTCTTCGCTGTGCGACCAGAGCAGGAGGTGCCCGGCATCGGGCACGACGTGGAGGCGGCTTCCCGGAATCGTCTCCGCGAAGAACTCGGCCACCCTCGGCGAGACCGCCTCGTCGGCATCGCCCTGCCAGATGTGCGTCGGCACCGCGATGTCCTCGGGCCGGAAGCCCCACGAGGCGACATAGAGGAGGAAGAGGTCGTGCGCGTAGCCCTCCGGCCCGCGGGCGACGGTCTCGAGCTTGGCCGCCTCGAAGCGGGCGCGGAGGTCGGGATCGGCCATCACGGCCCGGTCGGCGGGCGGCCCGCCGTCGCCGTTCTGCGACCCACGGGCGGCTCGCTCGAGCTCGGCGCGGCAGTCCTCGAGCAGCCGCCTCGCGACGAGCTCCGGGTGGTGCTCGGCGAGCTCGATCATCGGTTGCCGGTGGGGAGGAGCGGAGAAGCGGAGCTCCGGCCGGTCCCACACGGGCCCAGGCGAGCTGACGAGGCCGAGCGCCGAGACGCGGTTCGGGAGCGCGTAGCCGCACGCCGCCGCGTGCGGGCCGCCCCCCGACATCCCGAAGACGGAGAAGCGGTCGATCGCGAGGCCGTCGGCCAGCTCGGCGACGTCGCGGGGCCAGTCGAGCAGCGTTCGTCCCGGCTGGAGGTCCGAGAGACCGTAGCCGGGCCGGTCGACGACGATCACCCGGACACCCGCCGCGCGCGGCGCGTCGGTCCCGAGGTGCGCGAGCCAGGAGAGGCTCGTTCCGAGGAAGCCGAATACGGGGAAGGCTACGCGTGAGCCCCACTCGGAGTACCCGAGCGCCCGCCCGTCCGAGAGATGGAAGACCTCGGCCATGGGCGGCGGACGTTAGCTAGCGCCACGAGGAAGGGCGGCCCGGTGGGCCGCCCTTCCCGTCTGCTCGTTTCCGCTTCGTCCGCTCAGCGGTTGAGGCAGAGCGTGGCGTAGTCCCACGTGAAGACCGGGTGGTAGTGGTAGCACCCGGTCCGCGCGGAGACGTAATGCCGGTCGTTCCGGCTCCCGAACGTCGCCAGCGGCGCAGCGTTCCGCGCGATGTCGATGTCGAGGTTGCTGAACGCGCGGTACCGCGCGACGCCAACCAGCGTCTTCGCTCGCGCGATCTTGCGGTTGAACGTCTTCGAGTTGAAGTAGGAGAAGTTGACGTTGTTGGCAGGCCGGATCGTCGTTCCGTCGACCAGGAAGATGAAGTCGTACGGATCGAAGTAGTCCATGTGCCAACCTTCGAGGGTCAGGTCGAAGGGCTCGCCCTTGCGGCCGGCCAGCTCGAACTGGGTCGCCCGCGGGAACAGCTTGATGTCCATGTTCAAGCCGATGTTCCGCAGGTTCGCCTGCACGACCTGGCACTGCGCCGGGGCCGGAGCCCGGTTGGAGCAGTAGAACACGCCGCTCCCGCCGCGGGTCTGGCCCTGGGCAAGCCGCCGGGCCTGCGACAGGTTCGGGTGCCGCGGGTAGAGGGGCACGTTCCTGAAGCCGCGCATCGTCGGCGGCAGGATCTGGTCGTTCGTGACGCCGGCGTAGGCACCACGCTGAGCGAGGATCCCCTGCCGGTCGATCACGTTGTTGACGGCCTTCTTCAGCCGCACGTTGCCTACGCCGCCACCGCCGAACAGCCGGCGGTCGTGGTTCATCGCCAGGTAGTCGATCGCAGGCGACGGATTCGCAAAGTAGCGGCCAGGCGACTGCTTCTTGACGCCGTACCGCCGACCCAGCTCCGCATGCGCCGAGGGCGGAATATCACCCGTGTCGGTCGTGCCGCGGTCGATGTTCAGCTTGATCGTCTCGAGCGGAAGCCCGATATCGATCACCATGCCGTTGACGTTGTGCGGGGAGGGACCGCGGTAGAAGCGGTTCCGCTCCAGCACGACGCGCCGGTTCGTCGTCCACTCCTTGACGAAGTACGGGCCCGAGCCCACGACCGGGGCCTGAACGCCGTCCGGGTTGATCGGCAGGTTCGTCGGGATGCCGCAGAAGAACGGCATCGCGAGGCGAGCCAGCAGGTCGGGAGCCCGCTTCGCCATCCGAATCCGAAGCGTCCAGTTGTTCGGAGTCGTGACCCCGGACGCGCGCTGCGCCTGGCCGTTGATGACGGCCTCGGCGCCGGCGATGTCCTCGATGAAGGGCTGTGCAGGCGAAGCCATCCGCTTCTGGAGATCACGGTTGATCGCATACGCGAAGTTCTTCGCGGTCAGCGGCTGACCGTTCGAGAGGCGGAACGTCTTCTTGAGGGTGAACGT
>DASTCG010000140.1:0-7623 GCA_035711385.1 Gaiellaceae bacterium | reverse complement strand
TGACCGAGCGTCAGGGAGGCTCCGACGTGCGTGCGAACGAGATGCTGGCGAAGCCGCTCTCGAACGGCGAGGTCGAGCTCCAGGGCGAGAAGTGGTTCTGCTCGGCGCCGATGTGCGATGCCTTCCTCGTTCTCGCCCAGGCCCCCGACGGCCTCACCTGCTTCCTCGTCCCGCGCGTCCTGGACGACGGCACCCGCAACCCGCTGCGTGTCCAGCGGCTCAAGGACAAGCTCGGCAACCGCTCGAATGCGTCCGCCGAGATCGAGCTCGCGGAGACGTGGGAGCCGCGGCTCACCGCCTCCGTCTACGAGCCGGCGCTCCGGCCGGCGGGAGAAAAGCCGGGCGCGCTCGCCGGGATGGCCTTGACCGAGCGTCAGGGAGGCTCCGACGTGCGTGCGAACGAGATGCTGGCGAAGCCGCTCTCGAACGGCGAGGTCGAGCTCCACGGCGAGAAGTGGTTCTGCTCGGCGCCGATGTGCGACGCCTTCCTCGTTCTCGCCCAGGCAGCCGGCGGCCTGTCCTGTTATCTCGCCCCGCGCCTCCTCCCCGACGGAAGCCGCAACCACTTCCACATCCAGCGGCTCAAGGACAAGCTCGGCAACCGCTCGAATGCGTCCGCCGAGATCGAGCTCGCGGGGGCATGGGGCCGCCTCGTGGGCGAGGAGGGACGCGGCGTCCCGACGATCGCAGAGATGATCAACCACACACGGCTCGACTGCCTGCTCGGCTCGACCGCGCTGATGCGCCGAGCGGTCGCGGAGGCGACCCACCACGCGGCGCACCGGTCAGCCTTCGGGAAGCTCCTCGCCGAGCAGCCGCTGATGCAGAACGTGCTCGCCGACCTCTGCGTCGAGGCGGAGGCGGCGACGGCGACCGCGATGCGAATCGCCAGGTCCTACGACGAGGAGGACGCCGCTTTCCGCCGGTTGGCGACCGCGGTCGGCAAGTACTGGCTCTGCAAGGTCGCGCCCGGGGTCGTGGGCGAGGCGCTCGAGTGCATCGGCGGCAACGGCTACGTCGAGGAGTCGGTGCTGCCCCGGCTCTACCGCGAGGCGCCGCTCAACTCGATCTGGGAGGGGTCGGGCAACGTCAACGCCCTCGACGTGTTGCGCGTGATCCGGAAGGAGCCCGAGGCGCTGGAGCGCTTCCTCGCCGAGCTCGAGCCGGAGTTTCGGCCCGAGCTCGCGGACGTGAACGAGTTCGGCGCGCGTCGCCTCGTCGAATCGCTGGCGCTGGCGCTCCAGGGGTCACTGCTCGCGCTGCACGCGCCTCCCGAGATCGCGGACGCGTTCGCGAACACGCGCCTTCGCCGCGACAAGGGCCGCGCCTACGGGACGCTCACCGAAAGCGCCCACGCGGCGGTGATCCTGGATCGCCACCGGCCTCGGCTCGACTAGGAGGGTCACGAGCAGGTCACTGCGAGCTACCGCTCCAGCTCTGCGATCTGACGGAGCGCATCCTTCAGCGACGTATGCGTGCTCTCCGGCAGGGCCTCGGCGACTTGAGCATCGAGCTCGGCGAGCACCTGCTCCGCGACCGGCCGCAATTGCCGTGCGCGCGGGGTCAGGAAGATCAACGTGGCGCGCGCGTCGGTGGGGTCGACGCGTCGTTCGACCAGCCCGTCGCGCTCGAGCGCGCGTGCCATCGTCGTCATCGCCTGCTTGCTCAGCCGCGCGCGCCGCGCCAGCTCACCCTGGCGAAGGCCATCCTCTTCGTAGAGGGGAATGAGCAGCGAGCCGTACGCCGGCCGCACCTCGGGAAAGCCGGCCGAGACGAACCGGGCGTGGAGGAGCTCGTTCCAGCGCTGGCTGGCTTTGGCCAGCAGGAAGCCGAGGTTGTCGAGCGTGAGCGGTGTGCGAACGCTCACGACGCCCGGTGGCAACACTCAAGGGGAGCAACCGGCAGTCTCGGCGCTGAAGCGGACACGGATGTTGTCGAATTCGCGCTGCAGCGACTGGTACTGCGACTCATAGAGGTCGTCGGCCATGTCGGGCGACTTGAACATTGTGAACGAGTAGGCGCTCTTCGCCGGGCCGAGCTCCACGACCCGGGTCGGGAAGAGGGCCAGCTCGTCCTCGCTCGGTCCGGCGTACATGTCGATCACGCCTGTCGCTGCGTCTGCCTCGATGCTCACGAAGAACTCGCCGAGGCCGTTCACCACCTTGGCCTTGCCGTCTTCGTACTTCAGCTCGCGAGCGAAGTCCGTCGCCCACAGCGGCAGGTTCTCGACGTCGGACAGGAAGGAGAAGACGTCCTCGCGCGGCGAGTCGAGGACGGCGGTGACGGTTCGTGTGATCATCGAGCCCTCCTTAGTCTTAAATAGGACTAAACAGTACGGTAGCAGACTAACCGGGGCTGACGCTCCTGCTCCGCCTCCTATCATCGAAGCGTGCTCGTGGGCCGCAGCGCCGAGACGGCGACAATCGACCGGCTGCTCGCCCAGGCGCGCTCGGGTCTCAGCGGGGTGCTCGTCGTCCGCGGCGAGGCTGGGGCCGGAAAGTCGACGCTCCTCGAGTACGCGGTCGAGAGCGCAGAGGGGTTCACGGTGCTGCGCGGCGTCGGGATCGAGTCGGAGGCGGAGCTGGCGTTCGCCGGGCTCCATCAGATCGTCCGGCCGGTGCTCGACCGCCTCGAGCGGCTGCCGGATCCGCAAGCGTCCGCTCTCCGGTCGGCCTTCGCGCTTTCTGCAGAGCAGGTCGACGAGCGATTCCCGGTCTCGCTCGGCGTGCTCCAGCTCCTGTCCGAGGTCGCGGAGGAGCAGGCGCTCCTCTGCGTGGTGGACGATGCGCAGTGGCTCGATCAGGCGTCCGTTGACGCCCTCGTCTTCGCGGCGCGGCGACTCGACGCCGAGCGGCTCGTGCTGCTCTTCGCGGCGCGCGACGACCCGGAGCGGATGTTCGCGGCTCCCGGGCTGCCGGTCCTGCGACTGGCCCCGCTCGGGACGGAGGATGCGCGCGCGCTGCTCGTCGACCGCCACGGGGACGAGATCGGGTCGGAGGCACTCGACTGGCTGCTCGCCACGGCGAACGGCAACCCCCTTGCGCTGATCGAGCTTCCGGCGAGCCTCGCCTCGGAGCAGCTCTCGGGGCAGGAGGCGCTCGACGGAAGGATGGCACCTCCGACCTCGGTCGAGCAGGCGTACCTCGGCCGTGTGCAGCGGTTGCCGTCCCAGGCGCGAAGCCTGCTCCTGGTCGCTGCCTGCGAGGAGTCGGGCGACCGCGCTGCGGTCACAAGGGCCGCAGCCGAGCTCGGGCTCGACCTGGACGGGCTCTCCCTCGCCGAGACGGAGGGCCTGGTCGACGTCGGACGCGATCGCATCGACTTCCGCCACCCGCTGATGCGCTCGGCCGTGTACAGGGGGGCCGGGTTCGCCGAGCGCGAGCGAGCTCACCGAGCGCTGGCGGCCGTGCTGACGGACCCAGGCGATGCCGACCGCAGGGCCTGGCACCGGGCCGCGGCGACCGTCGGGACGGACGACGAGGTCGCAGCAGAGCTCGAACACACGGCGGAGCGTGCCCGCCTTCGCGGCGGGCACGGCGCGGCAGCGGCCGCCCTCGAGCGAGCCGCCGAGCTGACCCCCGAGGCGGAGGGGCAAGGGCGCCGCCTCGTGACTGCCGCGCGCGGAGCCTGGCACGCAGGCCGGCCGGAGCCTGCACGAGCGCTCCTCGATCGCGCAAGCCCGCTCGTCACGGATCCGCTGACCCGCGCGGAGCTCGACCACGTTCGGGGCGAGATCGAGTTTCGGTGCGGCTCGCTCCTCGATGCGGCGGCGATCCTCCTGGACGGATCCGATGCGGTCGCCAGGGTCGATCCGGGCAAGGCCTGCCAGATGCTGCTCGACGCGGCCTCGGTTGCGGCGAAGATCGGAGACGTCTCCCGGCTCGGAGAGATCTCACGACGCGTCGCTGTGCTTCCGCGCGGCGGAGACGAGCCCGAGGCGCTTCGGATCGACCTCGTCGTGGGCGTCGGGGGCCTCATCGAGGGCAAGACGGAGAAGATTCCGCTGATCGAGCGGTCGGTCGCACGCGCAGAAGCCTTCGACGATCCACGGCTCCTCAGCTGGGCGGCCATGGGAGCCTCGGCGCTCGGGGATTCGGCGACCGAGGCCGCCCATCTGCGTCATGCCGTCGCCGTGGCGCGCGACTCGCGCGCCGTCGACACGCTCGTCTTCGTGCTCGAGAACGTCGTCAACTCGGCGATGCTGGCCGGCCGCTACGGAATCGAGTCGGAGGCGACCGAGGGACTGCGCCTCGCGCGGGACGCCGGCCTCTCGAACGCGGCGACCGCCCATCTCGCCGCGCTCGCGTGGGTGGCCGGGCTCCAGGGACGCGAGCGCGACTGCCGGACGTACGCGGCGGCTGCGGTCGAGGCGGCGCGTGCGAACGGCCTCGCGAATGCGAACACGGCCGCCGAGTGGGGGCTCGCGCTGCTCGACCTCGGCAACGGCCGCCCCGAGGACGCCGCGGCCCGGCTTGCGGAGCTTCGCTCCGCGGCGCGAGGGCTTGCCCACCCGCTGCTCGTGCTCACCTCGACGCCGGACCTGGTCGAGGCGAGCGTTCGTGCAGGTCGTGAGGAGGATGCACGGATGGCGTTCGCCCCGCTCGAGGCGTTCGCGCAGCCGGACGCTCCGCCGTGGACGATCGCGCTCGCCGCGCGCTGTCGGGGGCTCCTCTCGCAGGGTGACGAGGCGGAGCGCTGGTTCCTCGAGGCCTTGCGCCTGCATGCGGAGGGCAACCGGCCGTTCGACCGGGCGCGAACGGAGCTCGTCTACGGCGAGTTCCTGCGTCGCGGGCGGCGCCGGATAGATGCGCGGGAGCAGCTCCGCGCCGCCCTCGCCGGGTTCGAGCAGTTTCGCGCGGAGCCTTGGGCCGAGCGCGCCCGTACCGAATTGCGCGCAACCGGTGAGACGGCGCGCAAGCGCGATCCGAGCACGATCGACCAGCTGACGCCGCAGGAGCTGCAGATCGCCCAGCTCGTCGGCGAGGGGCTCTCGAACAAGGACGTCGCCGCGCAGCTCTTCCTGAGCCCGCGAACCGTCGAGTACCACCTGCGCAAGGTGTTCGCCAAGCTCGGGATCGCCTCCCGCTCGGAGCTCATCCGGCAAGGCGTCGGCGACGCCCGGCGCGACGCCGCCGCGGTCCCGTAGGTCGAAGGGGCTCCGCCCGCGTCGCCGTGACGCGGGCGGAGCGTTCTTGCCTTCGTCAGGCCTTCGCGCGCCGCTCGGCCTCGTCGATGAACGGCGTGAAGTTGATGCTGTAGAAGAGGTGCTTCAGCGCCGGCTTCATCACCAGCCCGCGCACCGGGCCCATGCTCTGCGACGCGTCGATCGTGAGCGTGCAGTGGCTGTCGTCCATCGGGTGGACGGTCCACGTGGAGCGCGCCGACTCGTTGCCCTCGTAGGTGCGCTCGACGACGAGGTCGCCGTTGCGCTCGTAGCGGTCGAATCCGCGAACCTGCTTGCCGATCTTCGTCTTCCGGTCGGCGAGGAACTCGGCCCCGCTGTCGTCCTTGGAGACGACCTCCACGTTGATCAACGCGGAGTTGAAGCTCGGGTAGCTCGCGTAGTCGGTGAGCACGTCGAACAGGACCTCTGCAGGCGCCTCGACCGGCTCGGTGTGATTGAAGTGGATGTTCATTGCGGCTCTCCCTTCCGGGTGGATGTGGAGCGGATTGCTCGTGTTCGAGCATGGCCGCTTGCGCCCGCGGTCGAATCCGCAACTTCACTGGTCCGTTCCCCGGTCGATCGCCTAGAAATGGGACGAGGTCGTCGAGCCCGCTCGGCCGGGCCAAGTACCTGCTGCTCGTGGTCTACTTCCTCCGCCGCCCCGAGGAGATGTCAAGTCCTGGCAAAGCGTGCCCGTGAACCACTCGCGTACTCCACGCCGGCTCGGGAGGCCTCGAACCTCCTCGCGACCTGGGCGCTGACGCTCCACGTGGCTGAGCCGGCGAATGTGGCAGACCGGTAGAGGCGGGCGCGTGTCCGACGCCGAGCGCGAGCGCCGCGACGAGCACCAGGTCACTCCGCTCGAGCTCTTCTTCGACCTGGTCTTCGTGTTCGGGATCACCCAGGTCACGATCCTGCTCGCGGACCACCCGACGTGGGCCGGAGTGTTCCGCGGGATGCTCGTCCTCGCAGCGCTGTGGTGGGCGTGGAGCACCTACGCCTGGTTGACGAGCACGATGGATGTCGACGAGGGCGGCGTCCGGCTGGCGATGCTCGCCTCGATGGGCGCGATGTTCGCCGTCGCCCTGGCGGTACCGGGCGCCTTCGGCGACGACGCCGTGCTGTTCGGCGTCGCATACCTCCTCGTCCGCCTTCTTCATCTCGTCCTCTCCGCCATCGTCGCTCGCAACGATCCCGACCGCTTGAGCGCGCTTGTCCGGTTCGCGCCGACGGCGATCCTCGGCCCTTCGCTGCTCGTGTTCGCCGGCTTCCTCGAGGGGCGAGAGCGCATCGCGGCCTGGCTCTTCGCGCTCGCGATCGACTACCTCGGCCCGGTCGTGATCGGCGTCGGACGCGGCTGGATGGTCGCGCCCGAGCACTTCGCCGAGCGACACGGCTTGATCGTTCTGATCGCGCTCGGGGAGTCACTCATCGCCATCGGCGCCGGCGCGGGCTTCGATCTGGATCCGGGCGTGCTCGTGGCGGCGGCGCTCGGGATCGTGGTCGTCTCGGCGCTCTGGTGGCTCTACTTCGACCTGGCCGCGATCTTCGCACGGAGGCGCCTCACGCAGGCCAGGGGCCTCGAGCTCCACCGGCTCGCGCTGCACGCCTACAGCTACCTCCACTTGCCGATGGTCGCCGGCGTCGTGCTCTTCGCGCTCGGCCTGAAGACGACGCTCGGCAACGTCGACGAGGCGCTCGACACCGTGCCTGCAGTGGCCCTCTGCGGCGGTGCCGCGCTGTACCTGCTCGGGCACATCGCGTTCCTCGTTCGAACGACCGGCCGAGTCTTCCGGCGGCGGACCGTCGGGGCACTCATGCTGCTCGCACTGATCCCGGCTGCGCTCGTGATCCCGGCGCTCGCAGCGCTCGCCCTCGTGAGCGCGGTCTGCTCGCTGGTGGTGGCGTACGAGGTGATCCGCTATCGCACGGCGCGAGTGCGGGTCCGGCACCCCGAGCTCGCGGCCTGAGGGGAGCCTTGGCCACGCCGATCAGTTTCCCCGCCCGTCTGGTCTTCTCTGGCGACCTGACCGACGACGCGAGAGAGGCAGATCATGAGCAAGCTGGTGGTGACCACCTTCGTGACCCTGGACGGCGTAATGCAGGCCCCCGGCGGACCCGACGAGGACCGCAGTGGCGGGTTCGAGCAAGGCGGTTGGGTCGCGCCGCACTTCGACGACGCGACCGACGCCTTCATCACCGAGGTGTTCGAACGCGCCGGCTCCTTCCTCCTGGGGCGGAGGACCTACGAGATCTTCGCCGGGTACTGGCCGCACGTGACCGACGAGGACGACCCGGTCGCCTCCCGTCTCAACTCGCTGCCGAAGTACGTGGCGTCGCGCTCGCTGGAGAAGGCGGAGTGGCAGAACTCGACGGTGATCCGCGACGTACCGACCGAGGTCGCGTCGCTGAAGGAGCAGCCGGGCGGCGAGCTGCAGGTGCACGGGAGCGGGAACCTG
>DASTCG010000139.1:0-16821 GCA_035711385.1 Gaiellaceae bacterium | reverse complement strand
CCGAAGTCAACCGCTGGCGAGCCAAGTACGTCGACGAGCGCGCGCGCATCGGCGTTGCCGGCTTCGGTGCCTACGACTTCCGCTACGAGAACAGCGCCGAGCAGGTGATGAAGGACACGCTCGCCGGCCTTGCCCGAGGTTTGGGCAACGTTTAACCAGGCCCTTGCCCGCCCCTGACGCGGCGGTTCCTACGGTGGAGGGGATCCGACGAAGGGAGTTCCGATGGGCAAGGTGATCATCCTCCTCACGCTGGCGCTCGCAGTCGCGTTCGCGCCTTCCGCGCCGGCGAAGAGCGGCCCTGGCGTCCTGCGCCAGGGCCAATGCACGGGCGGCGGGACGTGGAAGCTGAAGGCGAAGCGCGACGAAGCCCGAATCGAGGTCGAGTTCGAGGTCGACCAGAACGTCGTGGGCCAGCGCTGGAACGTCGCGCTCAGGCGAAACCGGACGACGGTCTTCCGGGGTGTCCGGGTGACACGGGCGCCGAGCGGGTCCTTCTCCGTCACTCGCCGCATCGCCGACCGGCCGGGGCGCGACCGCATCGTCGCGACCGCCGTGAGGGCCGGCCGCACCTGCCGCGGCGCGGTCTCGCTCTAGGCGGCCAGCGCGCGGACGAGCCGCTCGAGACCCCGCTCGAGCTGCTCGTCCGCCACGGCGAGCGAGAGCCGGGCCCACCCCGCGCCGCTCGGCCCGAAGCCCTCGCCGGGCGCGAGGGCGACGCGCGCCTCCGTCAGCAGCGTCTCGACGGTGACGCCTTCCGGGAGCTCGAGCCAGACGTAGAAGCTCCCCTCCGAGACCGGCGGTCGCACGGGCGTCCCGCTCAGCGCCTTCACCACGCGGTCGCGTCGCGCTTCGTACCGCGCCCGGCGTGCCTCGACGGAATCCTGCGGCCCGGTGAGAGCCGCGATCCCGGCCTCCTGGATCGCCGCGAAGATGCCCGCCCGCGCATGATCCTGGATCAGGTTGGCGCGCTCCACGATCTCCGCGTTCCCGACCACGAAGCCGAGCCGCCACCCGGCCATGCCGTAGGTCTTCGACATGGAGAACATCTCGACGCCCACGTCCTTCGCCCCGGGCGCGGCGAGAAAGCTGGCCGGCGCCCGTCCGTCGAAGACGAGGTCGCCGTACGCGAAGTCGTGGACGACCGCGGCTCCCGTCTCCTCCGCGAACCGGACAGCCGCGTCGAAGACGCCGTCCGGTGCGGCGGCGGCGCATGGGTTGGACGGGTAGTTGAGGTACACCGCCGCGACGTCGTCTCGCTGCACCGCGTCCCATCTGGGCGCCCAGCCCGCGTCCGGATCGAGCGGGAGCGAGACGAGCCGGGCGGCGGCGAACGCGACCCCGGATGGATAGTCGGGGTAGCCGGGATCGGGAAGGAGGACCGAGGTTCCGCGCTCCGCGAGCGCCACGGCCAGCTCCACGAGTGCCGTCTTCGTGCCGGGGACGACGGCCACCTCCTCGGTTGGGTCGAGCTCGACGCCGTAGTGAGTCCGGTACCGCTCGGCGATCGCCTGCCGAAGCCCCGGCAGACCGCGGAAGGGCGCGTAACCGTGCGCGCGGTCGTCGCGGGCCGCCTCCGCCAGGCGCTCCACGACGTGCGGCGGAGGGCCCACCTCCGGATTCCCGCGGCCGAGGTCGATCAGCGGGTCGCCTCCCGCCGCAGCCGCTGCCGCGACGCGCGCGAGGAGGGCGGCGAAGTATTGCTGCGGAAGCCGGTCGAGTCGCGCCGGCCGAGGTCGCACGGGGCGATCCTAGTCGGGGTACCTCCGGCGAAGCGAGTCCAGCAGCTGGTTCTCCGCGCCGTCGTCCTGAGCGACCCGCACGACGAGGCGCGGTGCCTCCCGCGACTCGCGGCTTCCGAACGAGAGCTCGCGCGAGCCCCGGGTCGTGATCGCCAGGCTGACCTCGCGGTCACCGGCATCGACGAACGACGTGACGTCGATCGCAGTCCACATCCCGTGCCGCTCGACTCGTGCTGAGGCGTAGCGGAGCGAGCACTTGGGTGCGGTGGCATACGTCAGCCGCCGTTCGTCCCAGGGCCGGCCGGTGGCTCTCCGGACCGCAAAGCTCGCGCGAGCCGAGCTCCGCGAGTGCAGGAGCAGCGTCACGCTGACGATCTCGCCGGCACGCTTCCTCAGGCGGAAGCGGACGTACGCGTTCGCCTCGGGGGTCCCATCCACGCGAAGGCGTGGCGAGCGGCCGAAGTTCGTGCGCGGCCGCTCCGCGGTGACGTGGGTGTCCGCGGTCGGCTCGTAGACCTGGAGGCGCAGCGACTTCTCGGGTGCGCCGGACGCCGCGGAGCCGCCGCCGGCGGCGGCCACGATCAGCATGGCCAATCCCACCAGGGCCACCCTCCCAAGCAAGCGTGAGCGATCCATTGCGTGGTGAACCCCTGCATGCGGGGTTCACCAATGAGTAGCTCCCTCGCGGGGCGAATCCTTACGGCGAGACGGGAACGGCGTGCGACTGCACGGCCATCGCCTTCTTGAGCACGGCGAGGGCCTCGTCGGACCGACCCTGCGACTCGTGCAGCGCCGCGAGCTTTCCGTAGACCTCGACGAGGTACCGGTCCCGCTGCGGCTCGAGCTGCTCGATCGCCTGCTCATAGAAGGATTGCGCCAGCTGGGAGTTCCCCAGCGACTCGTAGATCTCCGCGATCAGCGCCAGGCCACGCCCCGCATCGCTCGATGCCGACCCGCGCAGGATCGCCGTGCTCTCCGTGGCCAGTCTCTCGGCGTCGTCGCGCCGGTCGAGCGCGATCAGCGCGCGAGCCTTCTCGAGCTGGAACAGCGCCAGCTCGACCCGGTTGCCGCTCGCCTCGACGAGCGGCAGGCCACGGTCGAGGAGGTCGAGCGCCTCGGCCGCGTTGCCGCGGTCGAGCTCGACGTGCGCGAGGAGATGGTGGGCCCGCGCGGCGTACTGGGTGTGCTCGGTCAGCTCGAGCAGCTCGAGTGCCTTTCGCGCGTAGCGGGCGGCCGTGTCCGCGTCCTCGCGATGGGCGTAGAGGCGGGACTGGGACCAGTAGACCCTGGCGCGGAAGAGGAGATCCGACGAGTGCGGCGCCTCCTCGACGGTCTGCTCGAGCAGCTCTTCGGCTTGCGCGTACTCGCCGGCGTCGATGTACGCGTTCGCGAGCAGGACGCCGAAGCGGACGATCTCCACCGAGTCGTTTCGCTTCTCGGCCTCACGGAGGGCTTCACGGAACAAGCGGATCGCGGGCGCGTGATCGCCGACGAGGGCGTAGGCGCGGCCCAGTGTGTCGGCGACTTGCGGCTGGGTCGCCGCCTCGAGGTGACCCACCCGCAGCGCCTCCTCGAGCCGCTCGATCGCCTGGCGCGGCTCGCCACGGTCGAATGCGATCTGGCCGAGCCCGGCGAGAGCCCGCGCCCTGATCGCCGACGTCGGGGCCGTGCTGTTCACCTGACGGTAGAGCCGTTCGGCCTCGTCCATCTCGCCCAGACGCAGCGAGACCTCGGCGTCGAGCAGCGTCCGATCCTCCCCGCCGGCCTCGCGCTCGAGGCCCGTCGCGAGGTAGTCCTCGCTGACCCCGAGCCGCCTGCCCATTTCGCGCAGGAGCTGGAGCGACGGAATCCGTTCGCCCGCTTCGATCCGCGAGATGTACGCCGGCGAGCAGCCGTCGAACGACAGCTGCCGCTGGCTGATGCCCGCGCGCTCCCGTGCTTCGCGGAGCCGGCGCCCGACCGCAGCGGGATCGTCTACGTGAGTTGACTTCCGTCGTGGCACTATCCGCTCAACCTCCTATACTAGGCGCTGCCCGGGCCCGGGACATCCCCCGTAACGACGTGTCGGCGGAAGGAGGTCCCGGTGAATTCACGCGTCGGTCTTGCCACGGCCGAGCTCGCGCTCTTTGCTGCAATCGCGGAGCGGGGTCCCATCTGGCCGTAATTCTCGTCGAAGTTTCGTCCGCATGTGCGGCGAACCCCGCGGCGCCTCCGCGGGGTTCGCCTCGGTCCTGCCCTGCCCTGACGGGAGTCAGTCGGCCTGAGGGTCGTCGGCAGCGGTTCCCGTCTCCTCCTCGGGATCCGGGATCGGCGTGCCTTCCTGCTCCTCGTTTCGGTCGTCGTCTCGGGGGTGCTTCGATACCGTCTCGTCCATGCGCGTGATCCTTCCCGATTCCTCGGAACTCGAACTTCCCGACGGTGCGACCGGGCTTGATGCGGCTGCGGCGATCGGCCCGAAGCTCGCCGAGCAGGCGGTGCTCGTCCGCTCGAACGGACGGGTGCAGGATCTCCGCCTCCCGCTCGAGGACGGCCAGCCGATCCAGATCCTGACGACGCGCGACGCGGACGATCCGGACGCCCTCTACGTCCTGCGGCAC
Organism: Gaiellaceae bacterium; assembly: GCA_035711385.1. GTDB lineage: Bacteria > Actinomycetota > Thermoleophilia > Gaiellales > Gaiellaceae > JACDAN01. The sequence goes on along the minus strand of DASTCG010000139.1, from coordinate 12,485 downwards.
TCGGCGGCCCACCTCCTCGCCGAGGCCGTGCGCCGGCTGTACCCGGGCGTCAAGATCGCGATCGGCCCGCCGATCGAGAACGGCTTCTACTACGACTTCGAGTTCCCCGAGCCGATCCACGAGGACGCGCTCGAGCGGATCGAGGAGGAGATCCGCCGGGAGCTCTCCGAGGGGCGCTCGTGGCGGCGTGAGGAGATCTCTCGCGAAGAGGCGCGCCGGAGGTTCGAGACCGAGGACGAGCCGTACAAGGTCGAGCTCGTCGATACGGCGGAGGGCGACATCTCGCTCTACACGCAGGGTGAGTTCACGGACCTCTGCCGCGGGCCGCACCTCCAGGACTCGAGACCGATCAAGGCGATCAAGCTGACCGGGCTCGCGGGCGCATACTGGCGGGGCGACGAGCACAACGCGCAGCTGACCCGGATCTACGGCACCGCCTTCTACTCCAAGGAGGACCTGGAGGCGTACCTGGAGCGACTCGAGGAGGCGCAGCGCCGGGACCACAGGCGGCTCGGCATGCAGCTCGATCTCTTCCACCTCTCCGAGCACGCACCGGGGATGCCGTTCTGGCACCCGAGGGGGATGGTGATCTGGAACGCGCTCGAGGATCTCCGCAGGCGGGAGAACGCCAGGCGCGGATACGTGGAGGTAAAGACGCCGCTCCTCTACGACGTCGACACCTGGGTGACGTCGGGGCACTGGGAGAAATTCCGCAACAACATGTTCCTCGTCCCGTACGGCGAGGACCGGACGCTCGGCCTGAAACCGATGAACTGCCCGGGGCACATGCTGCTCTTCGGGAGCGCCCTCCGCAGCTACCGAGATTTGCCGCTCCGGTACGCGGAGTCGTCGACGCTCCACCGGAACGAGCGGGCGGGGACGCTCCACGGGCTGCTGCGCGTCCAGCACGTGACGCAAGACGATGCACACATCTTCGTCACGCCGGAGCAGATCGAGAACGAGATCTTCGCCTGCCTCGACTACGGCAAGTACCTCTATGACCTCTTCGGCATGCACGCCCGCTTCGAGCTTTCGACGCGGCCCGAGAACAAGCTCGGCACCGACGAGGAGTGGGACTTCACCGAGGGGGCGCTTCGCTCGGCGCTCGAGCGGCGCGAGTTGCCGTACGACCTGAACGAGGGCGACGGCGCCTTCTACGGGCCGAAAATCGACCTCCACATGACGGACGTGATGGGCCGCTCCTGGCAGATGGGGACGATCCAGCTCGACTCGCAGATGCCGGCTCGCTTCGGGCTCACGTACATGGGGCCTGACAACGTCGAGCACACGCCGTACGTGATTCACCGGGCGCTCCTGGGCTCGCTCGAGCGCTTCATCGGGATCCTGATCGAGCACTACGGCGGCGCGTTCCCGCTCTGGCTCGCGCCCGTCCAGATCGGGGTCGTTCCCGTCGGCGAGGGTCACCGCGAGGCCGCCCAGCAGGTGGCCGAACGCCTCCGTTCGGAGGGCTTCCGCGTGGAGGTGGACGATTCCGACGAGACGGTGGGCAAGCGGATCCGCAACGCCGAGATCGAGAAGATTCCCTACACGATCGTGTACGGCGATCGCGAGTCGCCGGACTCGCTCGCCGTCCGCGAGCGGGGCGGCGAACAGTCGACACGAAGTCTCGACGATCTCGTCGCAGAACTGACTGCTACCCTGTGAAACCTGCAAGCAGGGGCGCAGCTTTTTCCCTCACCTTCAGCGGCGCGAAGGAACGAAGCGGCGAAGCCGGAGGTTCAAGCGAGGCGAGGAAACTATGCCGCTGCGTGCAGCGGTTTTGTCGTTGAAAAGGAGGAGTACGAGAGCTTGGTGAAGAGCCTTTGAGGCCACGGCGGTACGCCCGGCCGGAGCAGCCACCACCCGAACCGCAGACGAGGATCAACGAGCGGATCCGGGTCCCCCAGGTTCGGCTGATCGACGAGGACGGCGCGCAGATCGGGATCAAAGCGACCGACGAGGCACGAGACTACGCCTACGGCAAGAACCTCGACCTGGTGGAGGTCGCCCCGCAAGCGTCCCCGCCGGTCGCGCGGGTGATGGACTACGGGAAGTACCGGTACCAGGAGGAGCAGAAGGCCAAGCTCGCCCGAAAGCACCAGTCCCAGGTTCACGTCAAGGAGATCAAGCTCAGGCCGAAGATCGCGACTCAGGACTATGAGACCAAGAAGGGCCACGTCGTCCGGTTCCTCAACCAGCGCGCGAAGGTCAAGGTCACGATCATGTTCCGCGGGCGGGAGACCAGCCATCCGGAGCGCGGGCGAGACCTCCTGATGCGTCTCGCCGAGGACGTGAACGAGATCGGGGCAGTAGAGTCGCCGCCGCTCCTCGACGGCCGGAACATGGTCATGGTGCTCGCCCCGACCAAGAACGCGGGAGTAACGAAAGATGCCAAAGCAGAAGACATCCAGAGCAGCGAGAAAGCGGTTCAAGCTGACCGGGGCGGGCAAGATTCTCCGTCGCCGGGCGATGCGGAGCCACCTGCTCGAGAAGAAGTCCGCGAAGCGCAAGCGTAAGTTCCGGCGTCCGACCGAGATCTCGGGGCGCGACCGTCGCGAGGTCGTCCGCATGCTCGGGGGCAAGAAGGGCGGTCACTGACGTGCCCCGGGTGAAGCGGTCGGTCGCGGCCCGCAAGAAGCGCCGGAAGGTCTTGGAGGCGGCCAAGGGCTACGTCGGCATCAAGCACTCGACGTACCGCGCAGCCAAGGAGCAGGTCGAGCACTCGCTGAAGTACGCCTACCGCGACCGCAAGGCGCGCAAGCGGGACATGCGCCGGCTTTGGATCATCCGCATCAACGCGGCTGCGCGGGCGAACGGGCTCTCCTACAACCAGTTCGTCTCCGGTTGCCGGAAGGCCGGCATCGAGCTCGACCGCAAGGTGCTCGCCGAGATCGCGGTCGTCGACCCCGAGGCGTTCGCCAAGATCGCCGAGCAGGCGAAGGCCGCGCTCGAGACCTGAGCGCCCGGCTCGAGCGAGTCTTCCTCCACCAGGCGGAGCAGTGCGAGCGCACCGGCTCGCCGCTCTATGCCGAGCTGTGTCGCCGGCTGGCCGCTGAGCCGGTCGTCGGCGAGATCGTCCCGGACGACCGCTGGGACGGGCCGCTTAGGCTCCTCGGCGGTCTCCACTACCTGGCGCTGAGCCGGGGGATCGACCCGTGGAGCGATCCGCTGCCCGTCCTCGTCGAGCACGGGGAATGGCTGCGGAGATTCGTCCGTGAGCGCGGCGTGCAGACCAACGAGGTGCAGCGCAGCTGGCTCCTGCTTCCGTGCTTCCTCGAGCTCGCACGCAGGACCGGCGTCGAGACCTTCGACCTCGTCGAGCTCGGCTCCAGCGCAGGGCTGAACCTCGTCTGGGATCGGTACCGGTACCGCTACGACGCCGGGACGTGGGGGCGCGAGGGGGCTCCGCTCCAGCTGACTGGCGAGGAGCGACGCCCGGTGCCCGCCGACCTGCTCCGGGTGCGGGTTCGAGTCCGCCACCGACGTGGGATCGACCGCTCGCCGCTGGACGTCACGCAGCCCGAGGAGGCGCTGCTGCTCAGGTCGTTCGTCTGGGCCGACCAGACCGAGCGGCTCGAGCGGCTCGACCGCGCCGTGGAGACGCTTCGTTCGGACCCGCCGACCCTGGAGCGCGGAGACATCGTCGAGCGCCTTCCCGCCGTTCTCGCCGAGCGCCGGCTCGGAGCCTTCACCGTCGTCTACGCCACCGCCGTCCTCTCGTACCTGGGTGAGCGGCAGGACGAGGTCGTCGCAGCCGTGGAGGCGGCCGCGCGGGAATTCCCGCTCGCGTTCCTCTGGACGGGGCAACCCCGTCCCGGCGAGCACGGCTACTGGGGGGTGCGGGCCCGCATCTGGCCCGAGGACGAGGAGCTGCTCCTTGCGACCTCCGGGTTCCACGGGCAGTGGCTCGAATGGCTTGGTGACTCTATGTGATCACCTCGGCGTCGAACCCGCGCCTCCGGCTCGTGCGGCGACTCGCCTCCCGCCGACAGCGGGAGCGACTCGGCCTGTTCGTCTGTGAGGGCGAAGACCTCGTCGCGGCGGCGATCGCGGCCGGCCTCGAGCCCGTCGAGCTCTTGACCGACGCCGAACGGCCTGTGGACGGACTGCCGGCCGGCACGGCCGTCGACCCGCAGCTGCTCGCCGAGGTCTCCACCCTCGCGCACCCGCCGCGTGCGATCGGAGTCTTCCAGAGCGAAGATCTTCCTGGTCTCGATCCATCTCGCGCACCTCCCGTGGGCCTCGCTCTCTGGCACGTTGCCGATCCCGGCAACGTCGGAACACTACTCCGTGCGGCGGACGGACTCGGCCCTGCGTTCGTCGCGCTCTCGGCCCGATGCGCGGATCCGACCGGGTCCAAGGCTCTTCGCGCCTCGGCCGGAGCCGTCTTCCGGGTTCCGACGGCCCGCTTCGACGACGCGCCGGGTCGGTGGGTCGCGCTCGTCGCGCACGGGGGAAAGCCGCTCCACGAGCTGCAGCTGGAGGACGCGACGACGTTCGTCGTCGGTGCCGAGCGCGAGGGATTGCCGGACGACGTCGTCGCAAGGTGCGACGAAAGCGCAACGATTCCGCTCGTGCCCGGCGCCGAGTCCCTCAACGTCGGGGTCGCAGGTGCCATAGCGCTCTACGACTGGCGGCGTCGGCGGCGCCAACCAGGGCTGAAGGTAGAGTCGGCCTGATGGCACGCGTCGCGGGGCTTTGGACGTCACCGGCCAAGGGAAGCGGCCGGATGGATGCGCGAGAGCGTGCCGTGGCCATCGAGCAGCACGGGCTCGAGGGCTGCGCGCACGCCCGCCCCGGGACGAAGCGCCAGGTGCTCTTCGCCTCGGCCGAGCATCTCGACGCGCTGGGCATCGAGCCTGGACGGATCCGGGAGAACTTCACGATCGAAGGCGACGACGTCCAGGGCTGGCCCGTCGGGCAGCGGCTCCGCATCGGCGAGGCCGAGTTCGAGCTCACGATGGTCTGCGACCCCTGTTCGCGGATGGACGAGATTCGCCCCGGCCTGCAAGCCGAGCTCGATGGCCGGCGCGGGATGCTCGCGCGGGTGATCCGGACCGGCGAGGTCGCGGCAGGCGACTCCGTCGAGCTGCTCTAAGAACCCGTTTCAGGATTCGGCACAGCAGCTCATCTTGGAACGAGTTCTACGCCTCCCGCCGACGGGCGACGAACACCATGTCCTCGTTGCCTCGCCGGTACGGGCGGTAGTCGAACCAGCCGTACAGCCGCTCGACCTCGAACCCGGACGCCTCGAGCGTCTCGTACCACTCACCGGCGCTGACCCAGGCGAGTTGCATCGTCGACTCCCCGGTCGGGCCGCGGACGGACAGCGTGAGCGTCCGTGACGGTTCGTCCCAGTCGGCTCGCTCGAAGATCCCGGGCTCACGCTCGAGCCAGCGCGCATGCGTTTCCTCGATGTCGTCGCGGCTCGGTGCGAAGACGTCGAAGATCAGGCAGCCGCCGCGAAGGAGGAGCGCATGCGCCGCGCGCACGGCGCGCAGCCGCGTCTCGGCGTCGCGAATGTGCAGGTACGACCGGAACGGACAGATGACGAGCGGGACGCGTTCCTGGACCGGCGGTGAGACGATGTCGCCCATCCGCAGATCGAGGCGATCGGCGACCCCGGCCTCAGCGGCCCGGCGGCGGCAGACCTCGAGCATCCTGCTCGACGAGTCCACGCCGATCACCGGGATGCCGGCCGCCGCGATCGGAACGGCGATCCGGCCGGTTCCCACCGCGAGCTCGACGACCGGTCCGCGCGCCTTGCGCGCCTCGGCGACATAGAAGGGGACGTCCTCGGTCACGCTCAGGCTCCATCGGTCGTAGAGCTCGGCGATCGGGTCGTAAACCGAGCCTACGCCGAGGCGCCGACTGGACGGCGCCGTGAGAGAGGGCGTGCCGGCTTCGCCGGCGCGCCCTCTTACGTCTTCCGGGCCACCCATACGAACTCCCGGCTCTCGTCGTCGAAGGGCGTCTTGTCGAACCAGCCGTAGAGCGCCTCCACCTCGAGCCCGGCGACGTCGATCAGCCCTTCCCACTCGGACCGGGTCAGCCACCAGAGCCGGAGGTTCAGCGGCTCCTGGCCGGGCTCGCCCTTGTAGACGGTGATGTCGATCCGGTTGTCCTCGGGGTGGTGGGCGGCGTACTCCCAGAGCGTCTTCGAGTCGAGGTGAGGCCTTGCGACGCCGTCCATGCGGACTGCGATGTGGGGGTCGAAAACGAACGCGTTCCACGCGAAGCGCCCGTTCGGCTTCAGGGAAGCGGCGACGCGCTCGAAGACGTTCCGGCGCTCCGCCCAGGTGGGCAGGTGGAGCAACGACCGGTAGGGGCAGTAGACGAGCGCCGCAGGCTCGTCGAGGGAGAGATCGCGCATGTCGCCCTCGTGAAGCTCGAGCTCCACGCCGGCCTCGTCCGCGGCGCGCCGCGCCTTCTCGAGCATCGCGGGAGACCTGTCGATCCCCACGACTTTGCGGCCGATCGCCTTCGCAACGGGGACGGCGACGCGGCCGGTCCCGACCGCGAGCTCGACGACGGGGCCGTCCGCCTGGAGCGCAAGCCCGACGTAGAACGGCACATCGTCGGTCATGGGTGCCGACCACTCCTCGTAGATGTCCGCGAACGGCGCGTAGGGGTCCATCGGGCGCATTCTCCGTTATCGTGTGGCCGTGGCAGAGAGGCGCATGGATTCCCCGTTTACCCGGCCCCGGCTCGAGTCCGGGGACCGGCGCTGACGCCAGAGCTGCCGACCCGACCAGACTCGGCCCGGGGCCAGCGTGGACGCTGACGCGCTCGTCGACGAGGCGCTGAGCGCTGTCTCGTCCTCGTCCACCATCGCCGAGCTGGACGACGCACGCGTGCGGTACCTCGGGCGGAAGAGCGAGCTCAAGCAGGCGCTGCGCGAGGTTCGCGACCGGGAGACCGGTATGGCCCTGAACGCGGCGCGAGAGCAGATCGAGAAGGCGGTTGCCGCCCGCGAGGAGGAGCTCGAGCGCGCGGAGCTCGATCGGGTTCTCAGCGGGGAACGAATCGACATCACGCTCCCCGGCGAGGGTCACGCACGGGGGCACCTCCACCTGATCACGCAGGTGCGCCGTGAGGTGGAGGACATCTTCCTGGGGATGGGCTACGAGGTCGTCGAGGGGCGCGAGGTCGAGACGACGCGGTACCTCTTCGACGCGCTCAACATGCCGCCGACGCACCCGACGCGCTCGCCGCTCAACACCTTCTACCTGGACGACGAGATCGTGCTCCGCTCGGAGACCTCTCCCGCGCAGATCCACACGATGGAACAACGGCAGCCGCCGGTCTACATGGTCTCGCTCGGCCGCTGTTATCGGCGGGACACCGCGGACCCCACCCACTATCCGATCTTCCATCAGGTCGAGGGCCTCGCGGTCGACGAGGGGATCACCCTCGCCGACCTGAAGGGAACGCTCCAGCACCTCCTTCGCTCGCTCTTCGGCGAGGATCGCGAGACCCGGATCGCGACCCACTTCTTCCCGTTCACCGAGCCATCGGTCGAGGCGTACGTCTCCTGCTTCCTCTGCGACGGCAGCGGCTGCCGCGTCTGCAAATGGTCCGGCTGGATCGAGATCGGCGGCGCCGGCATGGTCGATCCAAACGTCTTCGAGTTCGTCGGCTACGACCCCGAGCAGATCTCCGGTTTCGCCTTCGGCTGGGGGCTCGAGCGCATCGCGATGTTCAGGCACGGGCTCCCCGACCTCCGGGCGCTCTGGCAGAACGACCTCCGGCTGCTGGAGCAGTTCTGATGCGGGTCCCGATGACCTGGCTCCGCGAGTACGTCCACGTCGGGGCGTCCACCGGGGAGATCGCCGACCGGCTTGCGAGCTCGACGTGCGAGGTCGAGCGGATTGCCAGGGTCGGCGTTCCGGACCAGGACGGGAACCTCGGGCTCTTCCGCGTCGGCCGCGTCGTCGAAGCCGGAAAGCATCCCAACGCCGACCGCCTGCAGCTCTGCCGCGTCGACGTCGGGGAAAGCGAGCCTCGGCAAATCGTCTGCGGCGCCTGGAACTTCGGGGAGGGCGCGACGGTGGCGGTCGCGCTGCCCGGTGCCGTGCTCCCGGACGGCCAGCGGCTGGAGGAGGTGAAGCTGCGCGGCCAGCGTTCCTCCGGAATGATCCTCTCCGAGCGCGAGCTCGAGCTCGGAGCCGACCACACAGGGATCATCGTCCTCGAGGAGGGTCCCGAGCCGGGGACACCGCTCGCGGACGTCCTCCCGCTCGGCGAGGAGGTCCTGGAGATCGAGTCCACGCCGAATCGGGCGGACCTCCTCTCCGTCTACGGCGTTGCGCGTGAGGTTGCAGCGATCTTCGACGGCGAGCTCGCCCCGGTGCCCGGAGCCGACCCCGAGGTGGCCGGCGACGCGCCGGTCGACATCCGCATCGAGGATCTCGAGCGCTGTCCGCGCTACGTCGGGCGGCTGTTCCGAGACGCTCGGATCGGCCCCTCGCCGCCGTGGCTCCGCGCGCGCCTGACGGCCGCAGGCATGCGGCCGATCTCGAACGTCGTCGACGCGACGAACTACGTGATGCACGCCCTCGGAAACCCGCTGCACGCGTTCGACCATGCTCACCTCGCCGAGGGCCGGATCGTCGTCCGGCGCGCGGCCGAAGGCGAGCAGATCAGGACGCTCGACGGCCAGGTCCGGACGCTGATCGCCGAAGACCTCGTCATCGCCGACGCCGTGCGTCCGGTGGCGATCGCCGGGATCATGGGCGGCGGGGACAGCGAGGTCTCGGAGCAGACGACCGAGGTACTGCTCGAGGCGGCGAACTTCGAGCCGAGCGGGATCCAGCGCAGCTCCGAGCGGCTCGGCCTCCGCTCGGAGGCGTCCGGTCGCTGGGAGAAAGGGATCGACCCGTACCTCGCGCCGGCAGCGGCCACCTTCTGTAGCGAGCTGATCGCCGACCTCGCCGGCGCCCGCTGGGTCGGGGAGAGCGACGTCCACGGCGCGCTGCCGGAGCCGCCCGTGATCACGCTGCGGCCCGAGCGGGCCGGGATCGTCATGGGCCTCGAGGTCTCGGTGGAGGAGCAGCGCCGGATCCTCGTCGGGCTCGGGTTCGCCGTCTCGCCGGAAGGTCGGGAGGTGCGCGTGCCGACGTGGCGCATGCGGGACGTCACACGGGAGATCGACCTGGTGGAGGAGATCGCGCGGATGAAGCTCGAGGAGATCGCCTTTACGCTCCCGCGGCGGCAGGAGATGTTCGGCCGGCTCTCGCTCGAGCAGCGCCTGCGCCGCGAGGTGGAGGACGCGCTTGTCGGCGCAGGCTTCTCGGAGGCGTACACGCCGAGCCTCGTGGCCGAGGATCCGGATCCGCGGGCTCTCCGAATCCCGCAGCCGCAGTCACAGGACATGGCGGTGCTTCGGACGACGCTGTTGCCGAGCCTCTTCGAGGCGGCGCGCTACAACCAGTCGGTCGGCAACACCGGCATCTTCCTGTTCGAGATCGCGCACGTCTACCTGTCGGCCGACGGATTGCCGGAAGAGCCCGTCCGGATCGGAGGAGTCACAGAGGGCCCGTTCGCACGCGCGAAGGGCGCGGTGGAGACGGTTCTGGGAGCACTCGGCATCGAGGGGGGCTTCAGGCGGAGCGAGCACCCTCTCCTGCATCCGGGGAAGACGGCGACGCTCGAGTTCGGTGTCCTCGGCGAGGTGCGTCCGGGGACGCTCGAGGGAGCGTGGAGCGCCTTCGAGCTCGACCTTGCCGGGCTGGCGGCCGCCGCGCCGTCGGTGCGGGCGTACGAGGACGTGATCACGTACCCGGCGCTCCGGCAGGATCTCGCCTTCGCCGTCGACGAGGACGTCGCCGCGGGCGACCTCGCCGCTGCGGCGCGGGAGGCCGCAGGCGAGGACCTGCGCGCGATGACGCCGTTCGACGTCTACCGCGGCGAGCAAGTGGGGGAGGGGCGTAAGTCGGTCGCCTTCCGCGTCGAGTTCCGCTCGCCGGAGCGAACGCTGACCGACGAGGACGCCGCGGGCCTCCGCGAGCGGATCGTCGAGGCGCTCAGGAAGCGGTTCGGAGCCGAGCTGCGCGCCTGATCACGGTCAGCGGTTCGGAAGCTCCACACGGTCGCGCTCGCAGATAGTCCGCTGCACGCGGGCCGGCACGCCGAAGGCGACGACGCCGCCCGGGAGGTCACGGGTGACGACCGAGCCGGCGCCGACCACCGTGTCGTCGCCGATCGTCACGCCGGGGCAGACGATGACGCCGCCGCCGAGCCAGACGTTGTCGCCGAGCGTGATCGGCTGCCCGTACTCCCAGCCGATCCGGCGCGCGACCGGGTCGACCGGATGCGTCGCGGTCAAGAGCTGGATCCGGGTCGCGATCTGGCAGGCGGCTCCAATCTGGATCGGCGCGACGTCGAGCATGATGCAGTCGTAGTTCACGAAGGTCTGGTCTCCGATGGAGATCTGCGACCCGTAGTCGCAGCGGAAGGGCGGCTCGATCACCACGCCGTCACCGACGCTGCCGAGGAGGCTCCGCAGCAGCCGGTCCCGCTCGCCCCACTCGCCGTGGCCGCTCCCGTTGTAGCGCTCGAGGAGCTCCCGGGCCCGCGCTCGCTCCGCCACCAAGGTCGGATCGTCGGAGAGATAGAGGTCTCCCCGGAGCATCCGCTCCTTCATCGTGCTCACGGCCGGCGCGGGCTACAGCGAGTCGTTCGGGCCCAGCCGGGCCGAGAGGGCGCTCATGACCTTGTTCTCGATCTCCGGTGAGTGGTCGAGGAGCCTCCGGAAGCTCCGCTCGGTGATCACGAGCGCCCGGATCGGGGTCTCGGCCGTCACCGTGGCGCTTCGAGGCTGTTGCTTGACGAGCGCGATCTCGCCGAAGAAGTCCCCGGCGCCCAGGCGGTTGATCTCGCGATCCCCCTGCCGCACCCTCGCTTCCCCCTCGACGATGATCATGAACTCGCGGCCGGGCTTGCCCTCGACCGTGAGGTCCTTGCCCTCGCGCAGATCGATCTCGTCGGCAATGGAGGCGACCTCCTCGAGCTCCTTCCTTCCGAGCTCGGCGAAGAGCGGCACGCCTTTGATGAGCTCGACCTTCGCGTTCTTGCGAAGACGCATGGTGCGAGTCTACGAGGCTCTAATAGGATGTGCCTCGTCGTCGGAGCCTGATCGGTGGGCTCCGCAAACCGAACGGCCAGGGCGCGACGTAGTGGGGGACATGACCTACCGCACTCGACTCCTCGTGCTTGCCCTCGCGGCGCTCGCGGCAGCCCTCGTGGCCCCGGGCGCTTTCGCACAGACGAAGCTGATCGGGACCGTCGGCACCAACGACTCGTTCACGATCTCCTTGACCGACGAGAACGGCGTTCCCGTTCGCGACATCCCCGCCGGGACGTACACGATCGAGGTCCGCGACCGCTCGATGATGCACAACTTCCACCTCACCGGCCCGGGCGTCGACATGCGCACGGACGTCGACTCCGTCGAGGACGCCACCTGGACGGTCACCTTCCAGGACAAGCAGCGCTACCGCTTCGTGTGCGACCCGCACGCAGGGCAGATGAACGGCAGCTTCACGACCGGCGGCGGGCCGCCCGTGAAGCCTCCTGCCAAGTTGCCCACGCTGACGGGGACCGTCGGGCCCAGTGCGACGATCTCGCTGCGTACGAGCAGCGGCGCGCGCGTCAAGAGGCTGAAGGCGGGCCGCTACCGGATTGTCGTCCGTGACCGCTCGGCGATGCACAACTTCCACCTGTTCGGCCCCGGCGTGAACAAGAAGACGGGAGTGGGGTTCCGGGGAACCGTGACGTGGACGGTGACGTTCCGAAAGGGCAAGACCTACCGCTTCGTCTGCGACCCGCACGCGAAGCAGATGCGGGGCAGCTTCAGGGCGACCTGAGAGCTCCTAGCGCGACCGTCGGGGCCGGCGCCACCCGCCGTCGCCTGTAGTCACGGCCGGCCGGGACGTTCCCGACGTTGGGCTGGTCAGTCGCGGTCGACGAAGGAGAAGCGGCCAAAGCGGGCTTTTTCCTTCCCTTCACGCCCGCGTCGAAACACGAGCCGCATCGTCGCTCCGACCCCGCCGGCCAGGACGAAGCCCGCACCGAGCGCCCCAGCGGCGGCGATCGGCAGATTCGCACGGAGCTTGGCGCCGACGTCCGTGGCCTCCTTCACCTCGGCGCGGAGGGTGTCGACCGAGTCGGCGAGGCGCTGGCGCTCGGCCTCGACCTCCTGTCGAACCTGCTCCGAGGTGCGGGTGTTACCGGCTGCCATTGGCCTTGAGCGCCTGGGTCGTGAGCTTCGCCTCGTCGATCGCCTGCTGCGGGACCGGCGGCTTGCCGCGGTTGACGCTGCGGACGCCGAAGAGCACGAGCAGCCCGGTGACGAGGAAGAGGAAGAGGGTGACGATCAGCAGTGAGAGCCAGACCGGCAGGAAGGTCGCCAGGCCGGCCGTGATCGTCGCGAAGAGGAAGCCGATGCCGTACAGGCCGACGGCCACGCCGCCCGCGAGGAGGCC
>DASTCG010000138.1:0-19344 GCA_035711385.1 Gaiellaceae bacterium | reverse complement strand
CGAGCACGTCGCTGAACCTGCTCGAGGAGGACGGCCTCACGATCGAGGAGGCTGCGCTGGCAGCCTCCTCACTTGCTGCCCTGCCAAGTATCGAACTTCGATACTTGTCAAGTCCGGTTTGCTGCTGAATCCGGTGCTCCCGGACGCTCGCGCCGCGAGCTCAGCAACCCCGCGCGCCTTTTTCTCGCGAGAAAACGTGGCGTGGGCAAGGGCTGTGCCCGTTGCGGGAACCGAGGCGAAGCCGCGTCAGGAGCGGCCGCCCCCCGATCCTCCACCACCCGACCCGCATCCATCGCACCCGGGGGGCGAACCTCGCCCACCCCCGCGGTGCTCGTGACGTCTCCTCTAGGCGGTGTGGGCCACCGCGCTAGTCGACGGCGCCTCGGCGAGCGGCTGACCCTCGCCGGTCTGCTCGCGCTCCTCGAGAAGCTCGAGGGTCCGCGCGGTGTTGGCGCGGATCTCCTCGATGCCCCGCATCATCCGCTTGGGCGGGAAGGTGTCAGGCATCTGCTGGAACATCCCCTCACACGCGGCCAGGAGGCGCGCATGCAGCTTAGGGACAAGCGCGCGCGCAACCAGGACGCCGATGCTGGTAAGGGCAGCAGCTATCGCTATCCGTCGCATCCTCGCTCCCCTCCTCCTACCGTCGTTCGCGCTACGCGTGCCGGAGGTGATGGCCGACACGGTGGACGCCCCCCGGACGGGTGGAGATCCCGAGGAGGATGTAGGTCGGGCAGACCGCCGTGGCCGCTGAGGCGAGCATGATCCCCGCGACGACGATGAAGACGACGCCTAGCACCGTGCCCGCACCGACAACGAAGGCCAGTGCGATTGCCACCGGCGCCACGACGAAGGCCCGAAGGATGCGATCCAGCGTGCCCATGTTTCGGATCATCGTGACCTCCTCCTTTCGTTACGTTCGTCACGAACTCTGGCTAAGAGCGTCGGCCTTGCCATCGGGGCGCGTACCGACTTAGCTCGGTGTTTTTCGCGGAAACGCGTCGCTGACCGACAGGGAAATCGTCCGGGCCGGTGTTTACCGGCTCGGCCTCAGCGTCCTGCCGCCCGTGCCCGGCTACGGCTCCCCGAACCGGCCCGGCGGCCAATAGGTCACCTCGGCACGGCCGATGATGTTGTCCCGGGGAACGACTCCCCAGCTCCGCGAGTCGCACGACAACGGGCGGTTGTCGCCTTGAACGAAGTACGCGCCGCTCGGGACTCGGCCCCATTCGCCGCTCTCGTGGCTCCGATACGCGGGGCTCAGATATGGCTCGTCGAGCCGGACGCCGTCGATGAAGACATAGCCGTTCCGCATCGAGACCTTCTCACCCGGCAGCCCGACGATTCGTTTGATCAAGGTCCCACCGATGCCGCAAGCGGCCTCGACCCGGGCCGGCGCCCTGAAGACGATGATGTCGCCGCGACGCGGATCGTGCAACCGGTAGACGAGGCGGTTCGCAATGACGCGATCCGAGAACCGCGACCTGCAGCCGGCTGCGGGTCTTGCGCAGTGGAGGGTCGGCTCCATCGATGCCGACGGGATCCGGTACGGCTTGGCGACCTCCGCCTGGAACAAGAGCACCGCGACCGCCGCAACCGTGAGCGTCAGACCCCAGTCGACCAGGGTACGGAGCGGCGAGGGAAGCCGCGACAGAGACCGGTCGAGAATGTGCACGAAGCCGAAGCCTCCAGTTCCGGGACCGGACGGCTCGACGAGCATAGCCCCCGGTTCCAGAAACCGGGGTGCAGCTTCGACCCTGTCCCCCTGCTGGGCGGGGTCAGGCCGGCCAGAGATCGCGTTCGGCGATCTCGACCCACGTTTCCCGCGGGATCGTGGAAGTAGAACGAGCGGACCCCGCTCTCCCACTCGGTCTCGTTCAGGATCGCGACGCCGGCCTCGTCAACACGGGCCCTCCAGGCCTCGTACTCGCCGGGCTCCGCAAGGAAGCAGGTGTGACCGGGCCCCTCGGTGCCGTGCGGTGGCGGCCAGTCCTGCACCGACGTGCGGTCCCGGTTGAAGAGGAGGAAGACGCTGCCCCCCATTCGGAAGCCGGAGCTCTCGGCCGAAAACGCGCGAAGGCCCAGAACCTCCCGTAGAAGCGCCGCGTCTCCTCCTCGTTCGCGCTCGTGCAGTAGAGGACCGTTTCGAGGATGCCTTCGAGGTTCACGGAGGCATCGTGGCAACTTGGGCGCCGTGCCCGCTAGGGCAGCTGCTGGATCGTGACCTGGAGCACCCGCCCGTGTCCGATTATGAAGTCGGTCACGCGCGAGCCGGGCGCGCCGCTTCCGAGACGGCAGCGCCGGAAGATGCCGGCCAGGGCGCATTGCGCCTGGGGGTAGACGGCCCGGACCTCGGCCTCGGTCGAGTCGACCCCGAGCCCGTTCGCGAGCCGCTGCGTGCTCCGCGTGGTCGTGAGCTCGACGACCCGGCGGTTGCGGAAGCCGACCCAGACACGGGCGTAGTACCAGCGCGTGCGACTCTTCCCGATGGGGCGGCCGAGCTTCGCCGCCACCTGGGTCGGCGTCATCCCGAGGACGATCCCGGACATGCCGTGGCCGGGCTTGATCGTTGCGCCGGCGGCGCCGGCGAGGACGAGGACGGCAAGCGCCGCCGCGAGCAAGCAACGCATGTCACCAACAATCGGCAACGCCGCCTCCACCCCTGATCCCTGAAACGGTCGCTAGACGCGCGATGCGACGTCACTGGCATACGTGGCGACGTCGAGCGCAAGTGCGGCCACGCCCAGGACGGTCGCAGCCGTTCCAGCGCCTCGGCCGCCGGCACGGCCGACGAGCCCGAGGTAGACCGCCGCGGCCCCGAGCACAGGTGGAAATCACCGGTCGAGGATCTCTGCGCCCGAGCCTGGGTGTACCGCTTCCCAGACCCTCAGGTACAAGGCGACCTCGAGCCTCGCCTGGTCACGATCCAGCGCCTTCGGGACGTCGACCTGCACAGCGACCCCCTCTGCGTGCGCCTCGACCTCGCCGACGTCGGCGACGCAGTCGGCGCGCCGGAGGAAGGCGACGAAGTCCTCGGTCAGACCGGGATCGCTGAGCCGCACGCGCATTGTTCCCACTTTCCCCGGGAGACGGCGGTTCGACAAGTCCGGACCTTCACGGTCCGACCGCACGACTAGGCTAGGGCACGTGGCCTTGTTGACGTCGCAGGTCGAGCGCGACTCCGAGGTCTTCGCGCGACGACGCGAGCGGATGCAGGCGCTCGTGGACGAGCTGCGGGAGCGGACGGCCCTCGTCGCCGGCGGAGGCGGCGAGAAGGCCCTCGAGCGGCACCGGTCGCGCGGAAAGATGACCGCACGCGAGCGTGTCGACCGGCTCGTCGACCCGGGGGCAGCGTTCCTCGAGCTGAGCGCGCTCGCGGCCTGGGAGCTCTACGACGGCGCCGCGCCTTCGGCGGGGATCGTGACCGGCATCGGCGTCGTCGAGGGCCAAGAGTGCGTGATCGTCGCGAACGACGCCACCGTGAAGGGCGGAACCTACTTCCCGCTGACCGTGAAGAAGCACCTCCGGGCGCAGGAGATCGCGGAGCAGAACCACCTTCCCTGCATCTACCTCGTGGACTCGGGCGGAGCCTTCCTTCCACTCCAGGACGAGGTGTTCCCGGATCGCGACCACTTCGGGCGGATCTTCTTCAACCAGGCGCGCATGTCCGCCAAGGGCATCCCGCAGATCGCCGCCGTGATGGGCTCCTGCACCGCAGGCGGCGCCTACGTGCCCGCGATGAGCGACGAGACGATCATCGTGCGCGGAACCGGCACGATCTTCATCGGCGGCCCGCCGCTCGTGAAGGCGGCGACCGGGCAGGAGGTGACGGCCGAGGAGCTCGGTGGCGCCGACGTCCACACGCGGCTCAGCGGCGTCGCCGACCACTACGCGACGAGCGACGAGCACGCCCTCTCGATCGTCCGGTCGGTCGTCCGGAACCTCCACGGGCGCAAGGAGCTCTCGTGGGACGTGGCCCCGCCGGAGGAGCCCGTGGCCGATCCGTCCGAGCTCTACGGACTGATCCCCGAGGACTTCCGCCAGCAGATCGACCCTCGTGAGTTGATCGCACGCATCGTCGACGGGAGCCGCTTCCACGAGTTCAAGGAGAACTACGGCGAGACGCTCGTCTGCGGCTTCGCCCGCATCGAGGGCTATCCGGTGGGGATCCTCGCGAACAACGGCGTGCTGTTTGCCGAGTCCTCCCAGAAGGGCGCGCACTTCATCGAGCTGGCGTGCAAGCGCCGCGTCCCGCTCGTCTACCTGCAGAACATCACGGGCTTCATGGTCGGGGTCGAGTACGAGACCGGCGGGATCGCGCGGGACGGGGCCAAGCTGGTCATGGCCACTGCCTGCGCGGAGGTTCCGAAGTTCACGGTCGTCACCGGCGGCTCGTTTGGCGCCGGAAACTACGCCATGTGCGGCCGAGCCTACGCGCCGCGGCAGCTGTGGATGTGGCCGAACGCGCGGATCTCGGTGATGGGCGGCGAGCAGGCGGCGACGGTGCTGAGCATCGTGGGGGACGCAGATCCCGACGAGATCCGGGCGAAGTACGAGGCGGAGGGAAACCCGTACCACTCGACCGCCCGGCTCTGGGACGACGGGATCATCGACCCCCTCGACACGCGGCGCGTCCTCGCGCTCGGGATCTCGGCGGCGCTGAACGCGCCCGTGACCGAGACCCGATATGGCATCTTTCGCATGTAATGGGATATACGATCGTCGATATCGACGCGCTCGAGGGCGAGGGCCCGGGCGGGATGGTCAAGAAGACGCGACGGGCGACGGGTGCCCGCGCCTTCGGTTTCAACTACTTCACGATTCCGCCGGGCGTCGTCGGGCGGGAGCACGACCACGCCGGCGAGCACCACGAGGAGGTCTACTTCGTCGTGCGCGGCGGAGGTGTCATGCGGATCGACGACGAGGAGGTGGAGCTGCGGCCCGGCCGGCTGATCCGCGTCGACTCCGACTCGACCCGCGTTCCCGTCGCCGGCGACGAGGGCGTCGAGCTCCTCACGTTCGGCGGTCAGGTCGAAGGCACGTACACGCCGCCCGACTGGGGTTAGCCTCCGCAGATGCACACGATCGAACTCACCGAGGAGGAGCTGCGGCTCGTGCGCAATGCCCTCCACTCGTTCCTGGAGGACTTCGGCCACGACCAGGCCGACCTCCTTCGCAGCATCAAGCAGATCCTGGCCAAGCTGCCGCAGCCCGCGTAGCCTTTCCGCGTGCGCCTCTTCCGCCGGAGGAACGAGTCGAGGCTCCACGAGATCGGCGAGGCCGAGGCATACGGACGCTCGTACGGAGTCCACAGCGGCGAGGTCAAGGTCGTGAAGGTCGAGCCGCGCAGGCCTCGCTATGACCTGAGGGTCACGGGCGAGGCGCTCCGCGACGCGTTTCTCGACCGGCTGAACCGCCGGGAGCCCGCGGAGCGGCCGGACCGCGTGGAGTGATCGTCCGGCTCGTCCTCTGGAACCTCGCCGACTCGAAGACGACGATCGAGGAGCTGCGGCGGTACCTCGTGGACGAGGCGGCCGACCAGTTCGAGGAGGTCGACGGCTTGCGGCTGAAACTTTGGGTGTCCGACGAGGCGACGGAGCGCTGGGGCGCGGTCTACGTCTGGGAGTCGGTCGAGGCGGCACTCCAGCCGCTGCCCGGGCGAGCGCGCGAGCTCATCGGCAAGGACCCCGACATCGCGGAGGAGTTCGACGTCGAGGCGACGATCGAGGGCCGGTTCGGCGTGGAGGAGCTCTCGCGGCTCGGCCTCGCCTTCGAGCACTGACCGAGCCCGTAGCGGCGGCCGGCGACGCGATGCGCGACAGTCGCCCACGCTGACGACGTCTCTTCCGGCCAGGTCCTTGTGCCTGGCACCCGGACACGGCTCTAGAGGACGAGCGTCTCCGGAAAGACGGCGTCGCCGCCGAAGCGCTCGGGGCGGTACGGCGACAGGTCGAACGACGACGAGCCGGTGAGGAGCTCCTCTGCGACCGCAGCGCCGACGGCCGGGGCCTGCATGAAGCCGTGGCCCGAGAACCCGCACGCCGCGTACACGCCGTCCTCGACCCAGCCGATGATCGGGTGGGCGTCCGGCGTCATGTCGTACAGGCCCGCCCAGGAGCGGGCGACGGGAACTCCGGCGGCGGCGGGGTAGCGGCGGGCGATCCGAGCGAGCCAGTCGGCGACGAGCGACTCGTCGACGCGCGCATCGTCGCCCCAGCGAAGCGCCGGCTCGGTCATCGCGAGGCGTAGGCCGCCGCCGGCTCGGCGGAAGTGGAAGCCGTTCTCGTCCTCGATCACCATCGGGAGATCCTCCGGGAGGCCGGGGACCGCGTGCGTGTCCGTCAGCTGACGGACGAGCGGCCGGATCGGGACGTCGATCAGCCCAGGCGACGCCGCTCCACAGGCCACGACGAGGACGTCGCGGTCGAGGTCGCGCGCATCCCTGTGCTCCCGCAGCTCGGCGCCGAGCTCCTGTGCGCGCTCAACGAGGTGGCTTGTGACCGCCGTCGGATCCGCGACGCCGTCCTCGCGGCAGATCACCGCCCGCCGAACGTCGTCGACCCTGAGCCCCCGGACGAACGTTGGGTCCACGTCCTCCACCGGCACGCCGAGCTCCCGCTGGATCTGCGCGCGCTCCCCGAGCTCCGACGCTCCGTCCTCGCTCGTCGCCAGGAAGAGGTAGCCGACCTGCTCGAACAAGGGCGCACCGAGGCGGGCGAAGAACCGTGCGCTCTCCCGCGCCAGCCGCACCTCGGGGGCGGTCGTGAACTGCTGCCGCACGCCGCCCATCGCCTTGCCCGTCGCGCCGGAGGCGACCTCGGCGATGTCACACAGGACGACCTCGTCGTCCGTTCTGCGCTCGGCGAGGTGGTACGCGATCGAGGCGCCGATCGCCCCGGCGCCCGCTACGACGATGCGAGCCATTGCTCGACCTCGGCGCGCTCGTCCGGGGTCAGACCCCGCAACGGAGGACGCACGTCCTCGTGCATGGGGACGCCGCGCAGGCGGATCACGCACTTCAGCGCGGCCTGGAAGGGATAGCGCTCGAGGAACGCACGCCGGGAGGGTTCTGCGCCTTCGGGGAAGGCCGCCGCCAGGCCCGAGACGCTCCCGGCCGCCCCGAGCCGGGCCCCGGCGTCGACGAGGGATTCAGCCCCGATGAAGACGTCGAGGCCGTCGAGCAGGTACGGCTCGACCGCCTCGAGCGGTTGGTTCGAGACCTTCAGCCCGGCGACCCGGTCGCCCAGGCGCTCGATCACGGACAGGGGGATCGAGTAGCCGGCCCGCCCCTTGAACTCGTAGAGGTAGAACGGGACGGAGCCGCTCGCCTCGGCCGCGGCCGCGAAGTGCCGGTAGAGCGCCTCCTCGTCATAGGCGTAGTAGGGCGGGCCGATGACGGCCACGGCGTCGGCGCCCAGCGCCGCGGCGTGGCGGGCAAGCTCGACGGTGTCGGCGGTCGTCTGGGCGCCGCAGTGGACGGCGACCTGGAGACGGCCCCGGGCCGCCGCGAAGAAGAGCTGGGCGGCGCGCTTGCGCTCCTCGACGGAGAGCAGAATCCCCTCCCCTGTCGTTCCGAGCGCGAGGACGCCGTCGAGGTGGCCCGGCGCGACGAGAAACTCGACGTACGGCGCGAACGCGGCCTCGTCCAGAGCGGCGCCGTCCTCCCGGAGAGGCGTGACGGCCGCCGCCAGGGCTCCTTTGAGCATGGCCCGACTTTAGAGTCCGGCCGGTGAGCGGGCTGCGCGTACAGCGGGAGGGGCCGGTCCTGCGCGTGTCGCTCGCCAAGCCCGACCGCCGGAACGCCTTCGACGCCGCCCTGATCGCCGCCCTCCACGACGCCTTCTCCGCCGTCGGCGACGCTCGCGTCGTCCTCCTCTCCGGCGAGGGGGAAAGCTTCTGCGCCGGCGCCGACATCGAGTGGCAGCGCTCCGCGATCGACCTTTCCTTCGACGAGAACGTGGAGGACGCCATGCGCCTCTTCGCGATGATCAAGGCGATCGACGAGTGCCCCGCGCCGGTGGTGGCCCGCATTCAGGGCTACGCGCTCGGCGGAGGATCGGGCGTCGTAGCCGCGGCCGACGTGGCGGTCGCCGGGGAGGACGCGGTGTTCGGCTTCTCCGAGGTCAAGCTCGGGATCGTCCCGGCCGTGATCTCGCCGGTCGTGCTGCCGAGGATCGGGCCGGGCGCCGCGAGGCGCTACTTCCTGACGGGCGAGCGGTTCGGAGCCGAGACCGCGCTCCGGATCGGTCTCGTCCACGAGGTCACGGCTCACCTCGACGACGCGGTCGACCGCGTGGTCGGCGAGCTCCTGACCGCCGGCCCGGAGGCCGTCCGTGAGGCGAAGCGGCTGATCCGCGCCCGGCCGCAGGGCGAGGAGACGGCACAGTGGGCGGCGCGGATGCGGGCGAGCGACGAGGGCCAGGAGGGCCTGCGCGCCTTCCTCGAGCGGCGAAAGGCCTCCTGGATCGACTGACGTCCGGCGCGTCTGGCAGTCCTTAGCCTCGCATGGCCACGACGATCTCGGAGCTGACCTACGAGCTCTCGGTGCGCTCGCTGACCGAGCAGGAGAGCTCGCTGAACGAGCTGCGGACCCGCACGGGCGTCCTCCTCGCGGCGACCGCAGTCGCGATCGCGCTTTTCGGCAGCCGCGTGCTCGACGACGGCTCGCTCTTCGACCTCGCCGGGACCGGGCTCGCGCTCGTCAGCTTCCTCCTGAGCGTCTTCGTCGTCGCGCCGAAGCACTCGTTCGCGTTCGTCGTCGACGCGGCCGCCGCGCACGAGACGTTCGCCCGAGAGGGCGTGTCCGTGGAGGATGCCCACACCGCCCTCGTGTACTGGAACCGCGAGGTCTGGGAGGAGAATCAGGCGGTGATCGATACCCTCGTCCGTGCGTTCAGGTGGGCGTGCGTCACCCTCGTGGGAGCCGTCGCCCTCTGGTCGATCGGCCTCGCGATACAGTGAGTCGCATGAAGGACGGCGCGACGGTAGACCCGAAGAGCCTGCCCCGGCCCCAGTACCTGCCCCAGGTGGGCAGGCCTGCCCGGAAGCCGGCCCGGCCGCGCGACGTTCCCCCCGTCCCACCGGGCATGTACCTGCCGGAGACGGGTGCGCCGAACACCCACGAGAAGTAGCGGCTGAGAGACGCCGGTGCGGCGGCTCCTGCTGCTCGTCGGCGGCATCGTCTTCGTCGACACGATGTTCTTCGCGGCGCTCACGCCGCTGCTCCCCGACTATGCGGAGGAGTTCGACCTGTCCAAGGCCGGCGCGGGCATGCTCGCCGCGGCCTATCCTGCCGGCGCGCTGCTCGGCGGCATCCCGGGCGGCCTGGCGGCGGCCCGTTTCGGGGCCAGGCCAACCGCGATCGCCGGGCTGCTCGCGATCGCGGTCAGCACGTTCGTGTTCGCGACCGGCGACTCCATCGTCGTGCTCGACCTCTCGCGTTTTCTCCAGGGTGTCGGCAGCGCGTTTGCATGGACGGCCGGACTGACATGGCTGATCAGCGAGACGCCGGCGGCGCGACGGGGGCGGACGATCGGCAGCGCCATGGCCGCGGCGATCGTCGGGGCGCTCTTCGGCCCGGTTCTCGGAGGTGTCGCGGCCGTCGTCGGCGACCTGCCCGCGTTCGGCGCCGCCGGGGTCGCGGCGATCAGCCTTGCCGTCTGGGCCTTCCTGACGCATGCGCCCCCGCCGGAGGAGCCGCAGCCCCTTGGCCTCCTCTTCTCGGCGCTGAGGCAGCGGAGGGTCGTGCTCGGAGTCTGGTTCGTCATCCTTCCGGGGATCTTCTTCGGCACGCTGTCCGTGCTCGTGCCGCTCAGGCTCGAGGTTCTCGGATTCGGCGCGGTCGCCATCGGCGCGCTCTGGCTGTTCACGGCCGGGCTCGAGGCCATCGTCAACCCGTGGGTCGGGCGAATCTCCGACCGGATCGGACGCTTCACGCCCATGCGGCGCGCGGTGCTCGCGGGCGGCGTGGTCGCCGCCCTCCTTCCCTGGCCAGGCGTCGCCTGGGCCCTCGCCGCACTCGTCGTCGCGGGTGGCGTCTCCTTCGGGAGCTTCTGGACGCCCGCGATGGCGCTGCTCTCGGACGAGGCGGAACATCGAGGGCTCGAGTACGCCTACGTCTTCGCGCTCATCAACGTCGCGTGGGCTCCCGGACAGCTCATCGGCTCCGCCGGTGGGGGCGCCCTGGCCCACGTCACGAGCGACGCGGTTCCGTACCTGCTCCTCGCCGGCACGTGCCTGCTTACGTTTGCGCTCCTGTGGCGATCGAGAAGCTCCTCGTAGCGAACCGAGGCGAGATCGCGCTGCGCGCGTTCCGCGCCGCGCGTGAGCTCGGGATGGCCACGGTCGCCGTCGTCGCGCCTGACGACCTCGGCTCCCTGCACGCCCGGTCCGCGGACGAGACGGTCGAGATCAGGAGCTACCTCGACTCCGAGGAGCACGTCCGGGCCGCGAAGCAGACCGGCGCCGACGCGATTCATCCCGGCTACGGGTTCCTGGCCGAGAACGCGGACTTCGCCGAGGCGGTCGAGGCGGCAGGGCTGCGATTCGTCGGGCCGAGCGCCGAGTCGCTCAGGCTCGGGGGCGACAAGCTGGAGGCGAAGCGGATCGCGCAAGAGGCCGGCGTGCCGGTCGTCCCGACCGGCGATCCGGAGGAGCTCGGCCTCCCGCTGATGATCAAGGCCGCCGCCGGCGGAGGTGGCCGAGGGATGCGGGTCGTACGCGATCCGGCCGAGCTCGACGACGCGCTCGCGGCCGCTCGGCGTGAGGCGAAGGCGGCCTTCGACGACGACCGTGTCTTCTGCGAGCGCTACGTCGACCGTCCGAGGCACGTGGAGATCCAGCTTCTCGGCGACGGCGAGCGGGTGATCGCGCTGGGTGAGCGCGAGTGCTCGATCCAGCGCCGGCACCAGAAGGTGCTCGAGGAGTCGCCGTCCACGGCCCTCGATCCCGCGCTGCGCCGGGAGATGAGCGAGGCCGCCGTGCGCTTCGCCGAGGCGATCTCCTACGAGAGCGCCGGTACGGCGGAGTTCATGCTCGCCGGCCGCGACTTCTACCTCCTGGAGCTCAACGGCCGGATCCAGGTCGAGCATCCCGTGACGGAGCTCGTAACCGGCGTCGACTTGGTGGCCGCGCAGCTGCGGATCGCGGGCGGCGAGCCGATCGAGCCAAGTACCACGCTGTTACAAGGCCACGCGGTCGAGGTTCGGCTCTACGCGGAGGACCCGAGGACATTCCTCCCGCAGGCCGGGCGCCTGGAGCGCCTGCGCTTCCCGAGCAGCGTGCGTGTCGAGACGGGCGTCGAGGAGGGCGACGAGGTCGGCGTCGGCTACGACCCGATGATCGCAAAGCTCATCGCCCACGGCCCCACGCGGAACGAAGCGCTGGAGAGGCTCGCCGATGCGCTCGCCGAGACCGAGGTCGCCGGCGTCCGGACGAACCTGCCCTTCCTCCGCTGGCTCGTCGCCCACCCGGCGCTGCGCGCCGGCCGCACGACGACGGCCTTCCTCACCGACTACCCGCCACTCTCCGAGCCTCCGCTGCGGCTGCCCACGGGGCCCTGGGACGAATCGTGGCGGCTCAACCTGCCTCCGCCCCCGCCTCACTCACCCCCCGACGTCGACGAGGCGGCACACGGGGCGCAGGGAGGAACGACGGTCGAGAGCTCGCTGACGGCGCCGATGCCGGGAACCGTGATCCGCGTCCTCGCGAAGGCAGGGGAGCGCGTCGCGCACCGCCAGCCGCTCCTCGTGCTCGAGGCGATGAAGATGGAGACGCCGCTCGTGTCGCCCTACGACGCCGTCGTCAAGGCGGTCCACGTCGCCGAGGGCGACCGGGTCGCCGGGGGGACGCCGCTGATCGAGCTGGAGGAGTAACGCTCCGTGCTCAGCGGCGCCTGAGCGCGAGGCCGGTCAGCGTCTCCCGGACGATCCGGTCGGCGACGAGCGCCGTGATGTCTGCCGCCCCCGGCGCCGTCGGGATGACCTCGACGACGTCGGCGCCGACGACCGCGAGCGCCTCGGCGATCCGCCGCACCGCCGGCAGGAGCTCGCCGGGCGTCATCCCGCCCGGCTCGGGGGTCCCGGTTCCGGGAGCGAACGCCGGATCGAGCACGTCGACGTCGACGGTCAGGAAGACCGGCCCGTCGCCCACGGTCTCGAGCGCCCGCTCGACGACCTCGCGGATCCCGAGATCGCGGACGTCGTGCATGAAGAAGCTCGTGATCCCCTGCTCGCGCTGCCAGCGGAACTCGGCCTCCCCCGGCCAATAGCCCCGCAGGCCGATCTGGACGTAGCGCCGTGGGTCGACGACGCCTGCTTCAACGAGCCGGTACATGGGCGTCCCGTGCGAGTGCTCGACACCGAAGACCTGCGTCCCCGTATCCGTGTGCGTGTCGAAGTGGACGAGGCCGACCGGGCCGTGGACCTCTGCGCAGGCCCGGACGTTCGGCTCCGTGATCGAATGGTCGCCGCCGAGGACGAGAGGGATCGCGCCGGCCGCGAGCACCTGCCCGACCGTCTCCTGGATAGCGCGATGCGAGCGCACCGCGTCCGCCGGAATCACCGGGGCATCGCCGAAGTCGACGACGTGGAGAGCGGTCATCGCATCGACGCCCGTCTCGAGCTGGGGGCCGGGCGGGCAGCTTGCCGCCCGGATCGCCCGCGGCGCGAGCCTCGCGCCCGGCCGGTCGGAGACGAGGTCGTCCGTCGGCGCGCCCACGATCGCGACGTCGGCGCCTCGGAGCTCGGCGGGATCCTCGGTGTACGGAGCGCCGCCGAACGTCAGCAGCCCGGCGTAGTCGGGTTTCTCCCCGTACTCGCGCCAGCGCCCGAGCGGGTCGATCACACGCCGCGCTTCCTCGGCAGCTCGTAGCGGTCCAAGCCGGCTAGAACAGGCGCGAGAGCTTCATGGCCGCGCCCATGTCGCCGCGGACCTTGAGCTTGCCCGTCATGTACGCGGTTGTCGCGTTCATGTCGCCCGAGGCGATCTGCTGGAAGGTGTCCTCAGACGCGGCGATGGTGGCATCGGCGTCTCCCCCACCCTCGGTCACCGACACCGTGCCGTCGTTGACGTCGACCTTCCAGGTTCCGGCGCCGTCGATCTCGAAGACGAAGCTGTTCGTCATCCCGGCGGTCTTCGCCGGATCGATCCTGCCCTCGAGACCCTCGAAGAACTCGCGTGCGCTCGTGGCCATGCGCGGCGAGCCTACACGACGGGTTCGGGGGCGAGCTTGCGCCTCCGTCTCCCGCGCGGCGACGGTAGGAGCAGCGTCAGCGGGATCGCGAGGGCCGGGACCACCGCGCTGATGTACATCGCGGCCTCCAGGTCGATCGAGTCGGCGATCGCGCCGAGGACGGCGGCCGCGACCCCGCCGAGGCCGATCGCGAACCCGATCGAGATGCCCGACGCAAGCCCGAGGCGGGTCGGCATGTACTCCTGCGTCATCACCTGGATCAGGCCGAAGGTGCCGACGACGCACACCCCGACGAGCGCGAGCGCCACGACGCCGACCGTTCCTCCGACCGCGATGAACACGAGCGTCAGCGGCGGAACGCTGACGACGCTTGCGAGCAGCACCGGCCGGCGGCCGATGCGGTCGGCGATCGGCCCCACGGCCAGCGTCCCGGCACCGCCCGCGAACAGCATCAGCGAGAGCAGGTTGCTGCCATAGCTCTCCGAGTGCCCGAGCTGAACGGCCCAGAGGGGCACGAAGGTCAGGAGCCCGAACCAGCCGACAGTCCGCGCGGTCACGACGCCGAGCAGGATCGCGAACGCACCCGGCCGGTCCTCGCCGGCCAACTGCCGGCCCGTTCGCCGGTCGGGGGCGAAGCTCTGGAGATAGGGGAGCGAGCGAAGGAGCAGCCCGGACACCACGACGGCCGGCACCGCCAGGAGGAGGCCGCCCCATCGTCCGAAGAGCAGCATCGCCGGCGCGGCGGACAGGGCACCGAAAGCGACTCCGAGGTTGCCGCCGATCGAAAACAGGCTCATCCCGCTCGCCTTGCGGTGCCCGCTGACGAAGCTCGCGAACTTGGTGCCCTCCGGGTGGTAGGCCGCGGTTCCGAGCCCGGAGACGACGACGAGCAGCACGCAGACCGAATACGACCCCGACACGGCCGCAAGTGCCATCCCGCAGCCCGACAACAGCACCCCGGCCGGTAGGAGCCACACGGCCCCGCGCCGATCCGACCAGTGGCCGAAAATCGGCTGCACGAGCGATGAGGCGGCCGCAGAGGCGAACACGAGCGCCCCTGCCTGGGCATAGCTCAGGTCGAAGCGCGAGACGAGGAACGGAAGCAGCGCCGGGAGGACGCCATTCGCGAAATCGGTCGCGAAGTGGCCGGCCGAGAGCGCCGCGATCGCCTTCCTGTCAACCTCCCGGCGCACGAACCCACACTAGCCATCACTCGTTCGGGGGACGCCCGCGCCTCATTCCCTCGCTTGAGTGAGCCGAGGACGGTCCTGCGGAACGCTGAGCGAGGAGGCACATCGCGATGGCAGTGCTCGGCAGGCTGGCGCGAATCAGCCTGCTCTGGAAATTCGCGCTCGTCAATCTCATCCCGATCCTGCTGCTCGGGGTCGTGCTCCAGAACTACCTGCACAGCCGCGTCTCCGACCGCGCAGTCGACGCCGCCACCCGGCAGGCGCTCGCCATCTCCCGGTCCGAGGTCGAGCGGGTCCTCTCGGAGCACGATCTCCGCGATGGCATCTCGACGCCGGAGATCCAGGCGCTCGACGACACCCTCGAGCGGCCGGAGAACCGGCGCCACATCCAGGGCATCACCGTCTGGAACCGGGCGCTCAAGGTGGTCTACTCGCCCAGGCGGGCGGAGATCAACCGACGGGTCCCGCTCTCGAACGACGTGCGCCTCGCCCTGAACGGGCAGGTCGTCTCGCATCGCTCCGGGCGCAGCCTGGCCGTCTACGTCCCCCTCTGGCTCGAGTCGAGCAAGGAGCCCGCCGGGGCCGTGGAGATCTCCGTCGACTACGGGCGGATCGAGGCCGGGGTCCGCGGCCGGACGTTGAGGTACTCCCTGCTCATCTTCCTCTGCCTAGCCGTTCTCTACGGCGTCCTGTTCCGGATCGTCGCCCGAGCCTCGAGGGCGCTGCGGCAGCAGGCAGCGGTGAACGAGCACCAAGCGCTCCACGACGCGCTCACCGACCTTCCGAACCGGACGCTGTTCCACGACCGCGTGCAGCAGGCACTTGCGTCCGCGCGTCGCGAGCACATTCCGGCGGCCGTGATGATCATGGATCTCGACCGCTTCAAGGAGGTGAACGACACGCTCGGCCATGCGAGCGGCGACGAGCTCCTGATGCACGTCGGCCGCCGGCTCGTGTCGAGCCTTCGCCAAAGCGACACGGTCGCGCGCCTCGGCGGCGACGAGTTCGGCGTGCTGCTGCCGAAGGTCGTGGACGCCGAAGCGGCGGTCAACGTCGCGCGGAAGCTGCGCATGACGCTCGAGGAGCCGTTCACGCTCCACGGGCTCGCGCTCCAGGTGGAGGCGAGCGTCGGCATCGCGCTTTTCCCGGAGCACGGAGCCGACGTCGAGAGCCTGCTCCAGCGCGCGGACGTCGCGATGTACGTCGCCAAGGAGCATCCGACTGGCTGCGAGGTCTACAGCCGGGAGCAGGACGACTACAGCCCGGACCGCCTCACGCTGATGACCGAGCTCCGGCGGGCGATCGACCGCGGCGAGCTCGTGCTCCACTACCAGCCGAAGGCGGCCCTGCGCTCGGGCGAGATCACCGGCGTCGAGGCGCTCGTTCGCTGGCTACACCCGGAGCGCGGGATGATCCCGCCCGACGAGTTCATCCCGCCGGCCCAGAAGACCGGGGTGATCGGGCCGCTCACGATGTTCGTCCTCGACGAGGCGCTCCGCCAGTGCCGGAGCTGGCTGCTGCAGGGCCTCGAGCTCTGCGTCGCCGTCAACCTGTCGACGCGGAACCTGCTCGACGTGCACCTCCCCGACACGATCGACGAGCTCCTCGGCCGCTGGGAGGTGCCGCCGAGGCTTCTCGAGCTCGAGATCACCGAGAGCACGATCCTCGCCGACCCGGTCCGGGCGATGCAGATCCTCTCGCGGCTCGACCAGATGGGCGTCCAGATCGCGATCGACGACTTCGGGACGGGCTACTCCTCCCTTGCCTACCTCAAGCGACTGCCCGTCGACGAGCTGAAGATCGACAAGTCCTTCATCCTCGGGATGCAGGACAGCGAAAACGACGCGGTCATCGTCCGGTCGACGATCGACCTCGGACGGAACCTCGGCCTCCGCGTCGTGGCCGAGGGCGTGGAGACCGAGGCCGCGTGGGACGGCCTTGCCAAGCTCGGATGCGACACGGCGCAGGGCTACTACCTGAGCCGCCCTGCGCCCGCCGACGAGTTCACCGAGTGGCTTCGTGACCGGGCGGGGGCCCGCCCGGAGCGGCGCCTGAAGTCGGCCTAGGCTTACGCAGCCGCCGGCTCGGCGTCGCCCGCAGGCCGGCAGTGCTTGGCGATCAGCGCTCGGGAGAGCTGCCAGTGCGCCGAGACGAGCTCACACCGGTTGTCCTCGAGAACCTGCTGCTCGGCACCACCGGCGCGAAGCGACTGGCGGAGGAGCACGAGGTCCGCGATCCGGGCGATCAGCTCTTCGACGGTGGGCCCTTCCGCGTCGAAGATCCCGGGCTCGGGTTGCCGCAGCGCAGTGGTCATCTGCTCAGTGTCATCGGCGCGAATCAGGAAATGGTTAAGCCTGCGAAAACCTTTTCGAAGTTGTCGCTGAGTTAGCATCGCCCGTCCGATGGAGGTTTCGATCTCGGGCCCCGACCCCCTTGCTGTCGAAGCCCGACTTGTCGCGCTTGCGGTTCGCGACGGCGAGACCCCTCCCGGCCCGCTCGGCGAGCAGGTGCGAGCGCTTCTGGAGGGCGACGGCTTTCGAGCCACGGCCGGCAGCGCGGCGCTCCTGCACCTGCCGCCCGGCTCCGGGGTCGAGCGCGTCGCGGTGGGCGGGCTGGGCGGCGAACTCGACGCGGATGCGATCCGCACTGCGGCGGGCGCAGTTGCACGGCTCGCCGAGCCCGTTGGCGGGACACTGGCCTGGACGCTCGACCCGTCGCTGCCGGTTCCGGCCGCCGAGCAGGCCCGCGCCGCGGTCGACGGCCTAGTCCTCGGCGGGTACGACCCGGGAGTCCGGAAGACCGAAGGCCGGAGAGGGGAGCTCGAGCACGTCGTCTTCCTGGGCGGGGACGACGCCGTCCGAGACGAGGCCGAGAGGGCGACGGTCGTGGCGCGCTGGGCGAATCGGGCGAGGGACTTCGCGAACGAGCCGCCGAACGAGCTGAGCCCTGCCGGCCTTGCGGCGCACGGGGAGGAGATCGCCGCAGGCTCGGGCGGCCGGTTGCGAGCTGAGTCCTTCGGCCGGGATCGCATGACGGAGCTCGGGATGGGCTCGTTCCTCGCGGTCGGGCAGGGCAGCCACCATGAGCCGCGCACCATCGTCCTCCGCTACGAGCCGGCCGGGGCCGCGTCGGGCGTGACACTCGGGCTCGTCGGCAAGGCGATCACGTTCGACACCGGCGGCATCTCGATCAAGCCGGCGCTCTACATGGAGGACATGAAGGGCGACATGGCAGGCGGCGGCGCTGTGCTGGCGAGCATGGGCGCGATAGCCGAGCTCGGCCTGCCGATCAGGGCAATCGCTGTAGTCGGAGCCGCCGAGAACATGCCCGGCGGCGGTTCCTACCGGCCCGGGGACATCGTCAGGGCGATGAACGGCAAGACGATCGAGATCGTCAACACGGACGCCGAGGGCCGGCTCGTCCTCGCCGACGTCCTCTGGTACGCCCGCCAGCAGGGCGCGACGCATCTCGTCGACTTCGCGACCCTGACCGGAGCGATGGAGCGGGCTCTGGGGGACTACTACGCCGGCGTCTTCGGCAACGACGACGACTGGCGGGACCGGGTCGCCGAGGCAGGTGAGCGGAGCGGCGACCATGCGTGGCCCCTGCCGATCCACCGGCGCTTCCGGACGTACGTCGATTCGGCGTACGCCGACCTCAAGAACTCCTCGATCCGCGGCCAGGCGATCCCGGCCTACGCGGCGCGCTTCCTCCAGGAGTTCGTCGGCGACGGCCCGTGGGCACACGTGGACATGGCCGGGACGGGCTTCCTGACCTGGCCGCGCGACGACTACCTCGTCCAGAAGGGCGGCACGGGATACGGCGTGCGGCTGATCGCCGAACTGGCACGCTCCCTCTCGTGAACCTCGACTTGACCGACGAGCACGAGCTCCTCCGGCGCACGGTCCGCGACTTCGCGGTCGAGCGGGTCGCGCCTGTGGCCGAGGAGCTCGACCGCGAGCACCGGTTCCCGTACGAGCTCGTCCGGGAGATGGCCGAGCTCGGGTTGATGGGGATGACGATCCCGGAGGAGTACGGCGGCGCCGGCACGGACACCGTCTCGTACGCGATCGCCGTCGAGGAGCTGACGCGCGTGGACTCCTCCGTGGCGATCACGGTGGCGGCGCACCACTCGCTCGGGACGCTCCCGATCTACCTGTTCGGGAGCGAGGAGCAGAAGCGCGAGTGGATCCCCGAGCTCGCCTCGGGCGAGAAGCTCGCGGCGTTCGGCCTCACCGAGCCGGAGGCGGGCTCGGACGCCGGCGCCTCGCGAACGCGGGCGGAGCTGCGGGACGGCGAGTGGGTCGTCAACGGCTCGAAGATGTTCATCACGAACGCAGGGACGGACATCACCGCCTGCGTGACGATCACGGCGGTCACGGGCGAGGACGAGATCTCCAACATCGTCGTCCCGAACGGAACTCCGGGCTACGAGATCGCGCCGCCGATGCGGAAGCTCGGCTGGCGCGCCTCCGACACGCGCGAGCTCTCGTTCCGCGACGTGCGGGTGCCGGAAGGCAACCTCCTCGGGCCACGCGGGAAGGGCTTCCAGCAGTTCCTCGAGATCCTCGACGGCGGCCGGATCTCCGTCGCCGCGATGGGTCTCGGCCTCGCCCAGGGCGCCTACGACCTGGCGGCGGCGTATGCGAAGGAGCGGAAGCAGTTCGGACAGCCCATCTCCTCGTTCCAGGCCATCCGCTTCCAGCTGGCGGACATGGCCACCGAGATCGAGGCCGGCCGGAACATGGTCTACAAGGCCGCGTGGCTCAAGGATCAGGGCCGCCCGTTCGCCGGGGAGGCGGCGATGGCGAAGCTCTACACGGGGGAGCTCTCACACCGCGTCGCGAACGCGGCGCTGCAGATCCACGGCGGCTACGGCTTCATGGACGAGTACGCGATCTCGCGCCTCTACCGCGACCAGAAGATCCTCGAGATCGGCGAGGGCACCAACGAGGTGCAGCG
>DASTCG010000137.1:0-2120 GCA_035711385.1 Gaiellaceae bacterium | reverse complement strand
CCTCGTCCCGGCGCTCGTCGAGCGTCCGGCCGCCGTAGGCTTCCGCGGTCAGCGCCATCGATGTACCGGTTCAGGAGCTCGTTCGCCTGCCGCGCGGTGACGCCGGCCGGCGCGACGGCATAGACGAGGTAGCAGCGTTGCTGTCCGCGGGCGAATTCCATGCTCGCGGGGACACGACTACTCCTGTCCCCGCCTCCCTTCGAAGAGAAGGGTCTCGAGACCCACGGTAACGCCAGGGGGCAAGCTCGCGACTCGTTCGAGCGCCAGGAGCACGCCCGGGACGTACGCCTCGCGGCTGAAGGCGTCGTGGCGGATCGTCAGCAGCTGGCCGTCGCCGCCGAAGAGCACCTCCTGATGCGCGACGAGCCCCGGCAGCCGGATCGAGTGGATCGGCACACCACCGATCCGCTCGGCGGTCAGCCTCGCCGTGCCCGACGGTGCGTCCTTCTTCGCCTCCCCGTGGAGCTCGACGATCTCCGCGCGCGGCAGGTACTTCGCCGCCTGCTCGGCGAACCGCATCATGAGCGCGGCACCCAGCGCGAAGTTCGGCGCGTACAGCACGGCCACACCGGCTTGTTTCGCCGCGGCGTCGACCTCTTCCGCCTGCCAGCCCGTGGTCCCGACGACCGACGGGATCCCCCGGTCGATCGCCGCCTGCACGTTCGCCTCCACGGCCTCCGGCGCGGTGAAGTCCACCATCGCCTCGCCGTCGCCCAGCTCCACGAGCTCGTGACCGGCCGCCTCGAGCGCAGGCCCGAGCACCGAGCCGACCTTTCCGCTCCGGCCGTTGAGGACGACCCTCACGCCGCAGCAGCCGCGAGCGCGGGATTCACCCGCTCGACCGCGGCGAGGAACCGGTCCTCGCTCGGGCCGATCGCAGCGGCCGACAGCCGCTCGGGCGCCAGCAACACACCCGCGAGCTCGGCGAGGCTGTCCGCCTCGACAGCGTCGATCTCGGCGGCGATCCGGTCGAGCGAGAGCATCTCCGTGTCGGTGATAAGCGACTTCCCGAGCCGGCTCATCCGGCTGGAGGTCGCCTCCATCGAGAGCAGGATCCGGCCCTTCAGGTTCTCCTTCGCACGCTCGAGCTCGTTCGGCCGGAGGTTGCCGGCGGCCACATCGGCGATCTGCTCGGCCGCGATCTCCAGGCACGGGCCGAGGTTCTCCTCGCGGGTTCCGATGTAGAGGCCGATCTGGCCGGTGTCCGTGTATTGCGACGCGAAGGTGTAGACGGCGTAGGCCATCCCCCGCTTCTCGCGGATCTCCTGGAACAGGCGCGACGAGGCCGACCCCCCGAGGATGGCGTCGAGGAGCGAGGCCGCGAACCGCCGGCGGTCCGAGCGCGCGATGCCCGGGGCGGCGAGGCAGAGGTGGTACTGCTCCGTGTCCTTGCGGAGGAAGCGCAGATCCGGCGGAGGCGGCTTCACGAGCGGAGCCCGGACCCGCCGTCCGCGCGCCGGGCTCGAGCCTGCCTTCTCCTCCGCCCGCTCCAGCAGGCCCAGCAGCTCGTCGTGGTCGAGGTATCCGGCGGCGGCGACGACGACGTTGCCCGGGAGGTACATCGACCGGTGGTAGGCCGTGATGCTCCGGCGGGAGAGTGAGGCGATCACCTCGGCCGTCCCGATCACCGGCCGACCGAGCGGGTGTTGGCCGAAGACCGCCTCGGCGATCAGGTCGTGGACGAGCTCCTGCGGCTGGTCCTCGTACATCGCGATCTCCTCGAGCACGACCTCTCGCTCCGAGTCGACGTCCGCGAAGAGCGGCGCGTAGACCATGTCGCTCATCACGTCGATCGCGTCCGCGAGGTGATGGTCGGCCACACGGGCGTACACGACAGTGTGCTCCCGCGAGGTCGCGGCGTTCAGCTCGCCGCCCATGGCGTCGAAGACCTCGGCGATATCCTGGGCCGAGTAGCGCTCGGTGCCCTTGAAGAGCAGGTGCTCGATGAAGTGTGAGACGCCGGAGCGCTCGTCCCGCTCGTCCCTCGAGCCGGCGCCGATCCAGAACCCGAGCGCGACCGAGCGGACGTGGGCCAGGCGCTCGGTGACGACCCGCTGGCCGGAGTCGAGCTCGGAGAGGACGTAGTTCTGCACGGACGGATCGTACTCGCGGCCTGCTGC
>DASTCG010000136.1:0-10528 GCA_035711385.1 Gaiellaceae bacterium | reverse complement strand
ATCGGCCGGCTGGGTGGTGCTCGCGCTTACGCTCACGACGGGCGCGTCGGCGGCGTCGTCCACGCAGCCGACGCTGACGCTGGCGTCGCGCCCGTCGACGGTGGTCGCCGGTCGGCCGTGGAACGCCGTGCTCGTCGTCCGCGGCGCGCATCCGGCCCGGATCCCCGTCACGGGGAACTCGGCCGGCCGCCGCATCGCGGCGAGCGCGCGGCGGGCAGCGCTTGGCCGGTATCGCGTTCGTCTCGTGTTTCCCTCCCCGGGCCGCTGGGCCCTCTCGGCACGGATCGGACGGAAGCGATTCGCGCTCGGCTCGGTTCGTGCACGAGTGCCGGCGCCGCGACCGCTCGCGCTCTTGCGGCCGACGGAACTCGCGCTCGACCGGACGGGCTCGTTGCTCGTCGTCGAGAGCGGGGCGAGTCGCATTGTCCGTATCGATCCCGGCACGGGCCGGATCGGCCAGGTGGCAACTGCGGCTCGTCCGTTCGGGGTCGCGGTCGCTCCGTCGGGCGAGCTCTTCGTGAGCTCGGCCTCGCCGTCCTCCGGTTCGGCGCGGCAGGTCCGGCCTCGACCGTGGCACGGCTGGACGCGGACGTCGGTACGGTCGCCACGGACGCTTCGGGAACCGTCTTCTTCGCGACCTCGACCCGGATCTTCCGCATCGTCGGCGGGACAGGCCTGGTCGAGCACATCGCAGGCAGCGGAATCGTCGGCAACGGCGGCGACGGCGGGCCGGCGCTCGCCGCGCAGCTCGACGCTCCTCACGGTCTTGCCGCCGCGGGCGGCGCGCTGTTCTTCTCGGACGGCGGCAACGACCGCGTCCGGCGGATCGACCTCGTAACCGGGATTATCACCGGCGTGGCTCCGATCGTCGGCCCGGCGGGCCTCGCCCTCGGCGCGGACGGAAGCCTGTTCGTCTGCGAGGCGCGCGCCAATCGCCTGCTCCGCATCGACCCGTTCGGAGCCGTGACGGTCGTTGCGGGGACGGGCACGAGGCGCTCGACGGGTGACGGCGGCCCCGCGACCGCGGCTGCGATCGACACGCCGACCGACGTGGCGGTGGCGGCCGACGGGACGCTCTACGTGCTCGAGGGGTTCGCGTCGGGGCGCATCCGACGGATCGACCCCGCCGGCCGGATCGGCACGCTGATGCGCCGCTAGACTCGCTCCACCGGGGTGCCCCATCCGGGGCTGAGATCAAACCCGTCGAACCTGATCCGGGTCATGCCGGCGAAGGGAGTCCCTGTGGCCATTCCACGAGCACTGACGATTGCGGGGTCCGATTCGGGCGGCGGCGCCGGGATCCAGGCCGACCTGAAGGCGTTCGCCGCCGCCGGCTGTCACGGCATGAGCGCGATCGTCGCGTTGACGGCGCAGAACACCGTGGGCGTCAGTGCCGTGCACGAGGTGCCGCCCGCCGTGGTTCGGGCGCAGCTCGCGGCGGTTTTCGACGACATCGGTGTGGATGCCGCGAAGACGGGGATGCTGTTCTCGGCCGAGCTGATCCGGACCGTGGCCGACTCCCTCGCCGACATCCCCGTTCCACTGGTCGTGGATCCGGTCATGGTCGCAAGCAGCGGCGCGAAGCTGCTCCAGGATGACGCGATCGGCGAGCTGGTGGTGAGACTTTTCCCTCTCGCGACGGTCGTGACGCCGAATTGGCACGAAGCACTCGTCCTCGCGGGCCATGTCCGAGGGACAGTCCCTCGCGAGCGGCGCGCGCTCGCGGAGGCGATCGTCGAGCGAGGAGCGCGGGCCGTCGTGGTCACCGGCGGCCACGGGCCGGACGGGGTCGACCACCTCTTCGACGGGCAGCGGCACGTCGACATCGCCGTGGAGCGCCACGACGTGCCGGCGACGCACGGCGCGGGCTGTACCCACTCCGCGACACTCGCGGCGCTGCTCGCTCGTGGCCTCGGCCTCGAGGACGCGGCGCGCGGCGCGGCAGCCGCAGCTGCGCGAGCCGTCCGTGACGGCCTCGTCGACATCGGCGCCGGGGACGGCCCCGTCGACGTCCTCAACGTGAAGGAGCGCGATGGCGATCTCGCCCGGGGAAACCCTGCGCGAGCTGCGCGAGCGTAGGCCGCTCGTCCACCAGATCACGAACTACGTCGTCATGAACGAGACGGCGAATGCGACGCTCGCACTCGGCGCGCTTCCCGTGATGGCGCACGCTCCGGAGGAGGTCGAGGAGATGGCCGCCGCGGCCGGAGCGCTCGTCCTGAACATCGGGACGCTGTCCGAGCACTGGATCGACGCCATGCTGCTCGCGGGCAGGGCGACGAGCGCGCCGATCGTCCTCGACCCGGTCGGCGCGGGCGCGACGCGCTACCGGACCGAGACCGCCCGGCGGCTTCTCGACGAGCTCGAGGTCACGGTCGTTCGCGGCAATGCCGCCGAGATCGCGACCCTCGTGGGCCGCGAGGCGGAGATTCGCGGCGTCGAGTCGATGGGAGCCCAGCACGCGACCGCCGACCTGGCCCGTGAGGCGGCCAGGTCGCTGGGCACGGTCGTTGCCGTCACGGGCCCGGTCGACCACGTCTCGAACGGAGAGCGGGTCGTCGCGATCGCGAACGGCCACGAGCTGCTGGGAACCGTGTCCGGCACCGGTTGCATGTCAACGTCCGTCACCGGCTCGTTCCTGGCGGCGAAGCCTGACGCTCCGCTGGAGGCGGCAGCGGAGGCGCTCGTCGCCTTCGGCGTCGCCGGCGAAGATGCGGCCCGCGATGCCCGCGGCCCAGGCACTTTCCATGCGGCAATCTACGACGCCCTCTACAACCTCGACCCGGGCACGCTCGGCGACCGCGCGAAGGTGAGCGAGTGAGGCTGCACGCGATCGTCGACGACCTCGAGACAGCCCGGATCGCGGCCGACGGCGGCGCGACGGTGATCCAACTCCGGCTGAAGGACGTCTCGACCGACGAGCGCGTCGAGCGGGGCCGGCCCTTCCGGGAGCTCTGCGACGAGACGGGAACCACCTTTGTCGTCAACGACGACGTCGGCGCGGCGATCGAGTTGAGTGCCGACGGTGTGCATCTCGGCCGGGACGATCCGGGCGCCGACCTCGCGATCCAGACCCAGCTCCTGCTCGGGCGCTCGGCTGCGACCGTCGAGGAGGCCGTTGCGGCGGCGAAGGGCGGAGCGTCCTACATTGGCGCCGGCCCTGTCTGGGCAACGCCGAGCAAGGAGGACGCGGACCCGCCGATCGGCCTCGACGGGCTGCGCGGGATCGCCGACGCGGTCTCGATCCCGGTGGTGGCGATCGGCGGCATCGACGCCTCGAACGCCCATGCGTGCATCGAGGCGGGCGCGACGGGGGTGGCCGTCGTGCGTGCGGCCCGGGAAGCTGCGAGGCTCGTTGCGGCTCTCTGAGCTCGGCGAGTTCGGGTTCCTCGAGGAGCTCGAGCGGCGCGGCCTTGCCCAGGCGATCGAGCACGACGCCGCGCAGGTCGACGGTCTCGTCGTGACCCAGGACGCCCTCGTCGAAGGCGTCCACTTCGGCCTCGCCTGGATCTCCTACCGCGACCTCGGCTTCCGCGCCGGAGCCGTCAACCTCAGCGACCTGGCCGCCTCCGGTGCCGAGCCGGCCGCGCTCGTCGTCTCGCTCGGCGCGACGCCGGAGACGCGGGTCGAAGACCTGATCGAGCTCTACGAGGGCATCGCCGAGCTCGGAGTGCCAGTGGTCGGGGGGGACACGACCCGGGCAGAGAACCTGATCCTCTCGGTCACGGCGCTCGGACGGTCGGAGCGGGTCCCGGGCCGGGCGGGAGCACGGCCGGGGGATCTCTTGGTCGTGACCGGGGCGCTCGGTGGGGCAGGTGCCGCCTTTCGCGAGCAGCGCTACCTGCGCCCGCCGGTCAGAATCGAGGAAGGCCGGAAGCTCGCGTCGAGCGCCCACGCGATGCTGGACATCTCCGACGGGATCGCGCGCGACGCCGGCCACATCGCGCACCGCTCCGGCGTCCGGTGCGTGATCGAGCTCGACCTCGTGCCGCTCGCCCAGGGAGCGACGGTGGACGACCTCGGCTTCGGTGAGGACTTCGAGCTCCTGGCCGCGGTCGCCCCGGACGACCCGGCTGCAAACGACTTCCGCGGAGTGGGCCGCTGCGAGGCGGGAGCGGGCGTGACCCTCCTCCGCGCCGGCGTGTCGTATCCGCTCGAGGGCTGGGACCACTTCAAAACCGTCTAGCGGGTCGCGGCGTACCGTGCTGACGCTTCCCCGTGGCCTCGTTCCTCCGGCCAGGAGGTGAACGACATCCTCGTGCGGGCCGCCCCCGTCACGCTCTCGCTCGTGTTCGGCGGCGCCGTACTCCGGCTCCTGATCGCGATTCCGATCGGGCTGCTCGCCGCCTTACGACCCCGCAGCGCGTTCAGCCGGCTGACGGGCTGCTCGGGATCACCATTTCACGACGCTGCTCATCGTGGTGGTCAACTTCGTGATCGACGTGGTCTACGGGTTCATCGACCCGCGGGCCCGGGCGGACATCCGTGCGGAGAGGCCACTCGAGCCGGCGGAGACGCCGGCGCCGGCGCGCGAACGGGCTACGCAGCCAGCCACGTAGCCCATGCGCGCTCGTAGTGCGAGGGCGCTCGGGCGCCGACGACGGCCTCCTGTGGTTCGCCGTCGGCGAAGAGGATCGCGGTCGGCAGGGCCAGGACCTCGTAGCGCGAGGCCGTGAGCGGGTTCTGGTCGACGTTCAGCTTCGCGAACTCCACGCGACCACCGGCCTGGTCCTCGAGGCGCGCGAGTACGGGCTCGAGGGCGTAGCAGGGGCCGCACCACGGTGCCCAGAAGTCGACGACGACCGGCCGACCCGCCTGCAGGACCTCCCGCTCGAAGCTCGCGTCGGTGATCTCACGCACGCGTTCGAAGCCTAGCCAGCCGCAGCGCCGGCACCTTCCAGATCGCTTCCAGAACGATCGCCTTGCTCATCTTCGAGCCGCCGACCTCGCGGTCGGAGAACACGATCGGCACCTCGACGACCCGGAAGCCTGCGCTGTGTGTCCGGTAGGTGGTCTCGATCTGGAACGCGTAGCCCTTCGAGTGGATCGCCTGGAGGTCGATGGTCTCCAGCACCGGCCGGCGGTAGACCTTGAAGCCGCCGGTCAGGTCGCGAATCGGGAGGCCGAGGATGATCTGCGCGTAGAGCGAGCCGCCGCGCGAGATCAGCCGGCGGAGGAGGCCCCAGTTCCGCGTCCCGCCGCCGCGAACGTAGCGTGAGCCCAGCACCAGGTCGGCATCCCCGGCGGCAGCCACGAGCCGGGGCAGGTCCGTGGGCTCGTGCGAGAAGTCGCAGTCCATCTCGGCCACGAGGTCGGCGCCCAGCGCGAGCGCCCGCTCGAACCCTGCGAGGTAGGCGGGGCCGAGCCCTTCCTTCCGCTCCCGGTGCAGAACGTGGACGTCATCCCGCTCGGCCGCGAGCCGGTCGGCGATCTCCCCGGTCCCGTCCGGCGAGTTGTCGTCGATGACGAGAATTCGCCCGTCCGGCGCGAGAATCTCGCCGAGCGCGGAAACCATCGCCTCGAGGTTCTCGCGCTCGTTGTAGGTCGGGAGGCAGACGACCAGCACGGAGAAAGCCTTTCAGGACGCGAGGTCCGACGCCGCGTTTCGAAAGGTCGAAGCGTGATACGACCCCACCATGGCCGAGATACTGCTGTACCACCACGCACTGGGGCAGACCGCGGGATTCCTCGCCTTCGCCGAGCAGCTCCGGAGTGCAGGACACGTCGTTCATGCCCCGGACCTCTACGACGGCAAGACCTTCGCCGACCTGAACGAGGGCGTGAACTACGCCCGGGAGGTCGGCTTCCAGACAGTCCTGGAGCGTGGTGAAGCTGCCGCGGAACGTCTGCCGAACGGACTTGTCTATGCGGGCTTCTCGCTCGGGGCCATGCCCGCGCAGAAGCTGGCACAGACGCGCCTCGGCGCCAAGGGAGCGTTGCTGGTCTCGGCCGCGTTCCCGCCTTCCGAGTTCGGCGGCTCGTGGCCGCAGGGGGTGCCGCTTCAGGTCCACATGATGGAGGGCGACGAGTGGGCCCAAGAAGACCTCCCCGCCGCCCGCGAGATGGTCGAGACGATCGACGGCGTGGAGCTGTTCCTCTACCCCGGCGACGGACACCTCTTCGCCGACAGCAGCGTGCCCGACTACGACGCGAGCGCCGCAGCGCTTCTCGAGGAGCGCGTGCTCGCCTTCCTGAACGGCGTCGACTAGCGGGGGCGTCAGCAGGGGGTTAGGGGTTCAAGTTCCCTCGGCCCCGTCCATATGATCGTGAGATGGCGACGACGCTGCCCCGGAACGCGCAGGTGGCCGAGCAGTTCGACCTGCTCGCCGACCTGCTCGAGCTGGATGGCGAGGAGCAGTTCCGTGTCCTCGCGTACAGGCGGGCGGCCGACCAGATCCGCTCGGCTGCCGGGCCGATCGCGGAGCTCGCGCTCGACGGCCAGGCGAAGAACCTGCCGGGGATCGGCAAGACGATCGAGGCGAAGATCGTCCAGATCGTCGAGTCCGGCGAGATCGAGGCGCTGACGCGTCGCAAAGAGCGGATCCCGGCGGGCGTTGCCGAGTTCCTGCGCCTGCCGGCGCTCGGCCCCAAGACCGCCCGCCGGATCTGGCAGGAGCTCGGGATCACGACGATGGAGGATCTCCGCAAGGCGGCGGAGGCCGAGCGGCTCCGCGCGCTGCCCGGGCTCGGCGCCAAGACGGAAGAGCGGATCCTTCGGGCGCTCGACGAGAAGCCGCGCGAGAAGCGCACGCTCCTCGCCCAGGCACTGCCCGCAGTCCAGGCCGTCGTCGAGGTGCTGCGCGAGCACCCGGCGTCGAACGAGGTCTCGGAGGCCGGCTCGGTCCGCCGCCGCACCGAGACCGTGAAGGACCTGGACATCATCGCCACCGCCTCCGACCCCGCGGCGTTGACCGAGTACTTCACCAAGCTCGCGTGGGTCGCCGAGGTGAAGGCTCATGGCAAGACGAAGGCGACGGTCGTCTCGCACGATGGGCTCGTCTTCGACCTCCGGGTCGTCCCTCCCGACTCGTACGGCAACCTGCTCCAGCACTTCACCGGCTCGAAGCGCCACAACGTCGAGCTCCGGGAGGACGCCGTCAAGCGGAGCCTCTCCGTCTCCGAGTACGGGGTCAAGGACGTCGAGTCGGCTGAGGTCTTCACCTCCGCGACCGAGGAGGACGTCTACCAGCGCCTCGGCTACGCGTGGATCCCGCCCGAGCTCCGGGAGGGCGCCGGGGAGCTGGCGGCGGCCAGGAACGGGGAGCTTCCGGCGCTGGTCGAGCTCGGGCATCTCCGGGGTGACCTCCACATGCACTCGACGTGGTCGAACGACGGCAAGAACACGCTCGAGGAGATGGCGGAGGCGGCGAGGGCCCGCGGCTACGACTACGTGGCGATCACCGACCACGCGCACTACCTGCGAGACGGCCGGCTCGAGGCACAGTGGCGCGAGGTCGCCGAGCTGAACGGCCGCCTCGAGCCGTTCCGGATCCTCCGCGGGATCGAGGTCAGCATCCGGGCCGACGGGTCGCTCGACATGCCGGACGACGAGCTCGCGGAGTGCGACTGGGTGGTCGCCTCACTCCACTCGGGCTTCGACCGCCGTCCGACCGAGCGGCTGCTCGCGGCGATGGAGAGCCCGCATGTCGACTGCATCGGCCACATGACCGCTCGAAAGCTGAACCGGCGCGACGGCGCCGACATCGCGCTGGACCAGGTCTTCGCCAAGGCGGTCGAGACCGGGACGTTCGTGGAGATCAACTCCCAGCCCGACCGGCTGGACCTCCGCGACACCCACGCCAGGGCGGCGGCCGAGGCAGGTGTCCGGATCGTCGTCTCGACCGACAGTCACGAGGTCGGAGCGCTCGCCTTCGCGGAGCTCGGGATCGCCCAGGCGCGGCGCGCCTGGCTCACGAAGGATCAGGTGCTCAACACACGGCCGTGGCGGGAGATCGAGAAGCTCCTGCGCCGATGAGCTTCCGGGAGGACGGCGCCGCGACGCTCGACTGGGTCGCGGCCTATCTCGAGCGCCTGCGTGACTTTCCCGTGCTGGCGCAGGTCGAGCCCGGGGAGATCCGCGCACGCCTCCCCGCTGCTCCGCCGGAGGAGGGCGAGCCGTTCTCTGCTGTTCTCCGCGACCTCGAAGAGGTGCTCCTGCCGGGGGTGACGCACTGGCAGAGCCCTCGCTACTTCGCGTACTTCGCGAACACCGGCGCCGAACCGGGGATCCTCGCCGAGCTCCTGATCGCGGCGCTGAACCAGGTCGGGATCCTCTGGCGGGCCTCGCCCGTGCTCCAGGAGCTCGAGGAGGTGACGCTCGACTGGCTCCGACAGTTGCTCGGGCTTCCGGAGGGGCTGCACGGCCATATCGAGGACTCGGCGTCCGTCGGCACGCTGACAGCGCTCGCCGCGGCGAGGACAGCCGCGTCGGGCCGGCGTGCCGTGCTCACCTCGGAGCACGCGCATTCGTCCGTCGACAAGGCGTGCCGGATCCTCGAGCTCGAGCTCCGCAAGGTTCCCGTCGACAGCGAGTACCGGCTGCGGCCGGAGCTCCTCGAGCTCGACGACGCCTGTGCCGTCGTCGCCACGATCGGCACGACGCCGACCGCCTCGGTCGACCCGGTCCCGGAGGTCGCCGCCGCCTGCAAGGCCGCCGGAACCTGGCTGCACGTCGACGCCGCCTACGCCGGGGCCGCGGCCGTCTGCCCGGAGCTGCGCCCGTTCTTCGCCGGCTGGGACGGCGCCGACTCGGTCGTCGTCAACCCGCACAAGTGGCTGGCCACGCCGATGGACTGCTCCGTCCTCTGGACGCGGCGGGTCGACGACTTTCGCCGCGCCTTCAGCCTCGTCCCGGAGTACCTCCGCGTCTCGGAGGACGTCGTCAGCCTCAGCGAGGTGTCCGTGCCGCTCGGGCGGCGCTTCCGGGCGCTCAAGCTGTGGGCGGTGCTGCGAACCTTCGGTCGCGAGGGGATCCAGGCAATGATCCGCGAGCACGTGCGGCTGGCGACGGAGTTCGCGCGCTGGGTCGCGGAGGAGCCGGGCTGGGAGCTGTGTGCGCCGCGCCGGTTCTCGCTCGTGTGCTTCCGGCGCGAGGGCGACGACGCGGAGAACGAGGAGCTCCTCGAGCGGGTCAACGCGTCGGGCGAGGTCTTCCTGTCCCATACGCGGGTCGACGGGCGGTACGTCCTGCGGCTCGCGATCGGAAACGCGCGGACGACGGAAGAGGACGTTCGCCTCGCCTGGGACGTCCTTCGCCGCGAAGCCACTAAGAAGAGTTGATGCGGTACCGCGCGGTCATCTTCGACCTCTGGCAGACGCTCGTCGCCTGGCCCGTCGACGGCGCGAAGCGGATGAACGACGACCTGGCGGCGCACTTCGGCGCCGAGCCCGACCGGTTTCGCGAGCTCTGGCTTCAAGGCCGCCGCGACCGCGAGCGCGGCCCGATGGAGCCGCATCTCCGCTCGCTCGCCGTAAAGCTCGGCTTCGAGGGGGACCTGGCCGCCGCCGCGACGCTGAGGCGTGAGTGGACGCTCGAGCATCTCGTTCCCCGGCCTGACGCGGTCACGACGCTGGAGGAGCTCCGGCGCCGCGGACACCTGCTGGGGATGGTCAGCGCCTGCTCGGCGGAGGTGCCCGAGGTCTGGGCTCGCACGCCCTTCGCCGGGCTCTTCGACTCCACCGTCTTCTCGTGCCTTGTCGGCGTCAGCAAGCCGGATCCGCGGATCTACAGGGCAGCGACGGACGAGCTCGGCGTCGAACCTTCCGAGTGCCTCTTCGTCGGCGACGGCGCGAACGACGAGCTTCCCGGGGCCGAGCGGGTGGGGATGACGGCGCTGCAGCTCCGCGCGCCGGGCGAGCCGCTCACCGAGGAGGGCGAGCAGTGGGACGGCCCCCACGTCGAGCGTCTCTCAGACGTGCTCGACGAGGCGTGACTGGCTGCCCCGCTCGTCGAAGCTGAAGAGCGACAGAAACCGCTCTGCGTCGGCCGTCCTGCCGGTCACCTTCACGGTTCCGGACTTGATCGCCGACCGAATCGGGACCTCGCCCGAGGCGATGCAGAAGAGCGTCGTCGGGTCGGTCTCGATGATCGTGTCCGAGTCGTCCGAAGAGCCCTCCTCGACGACGAGCTCGTCCGCCTCGAATCGGGCGGTGACGGCGTGGTGGTCGACTCGGATCTCGAAGACCTTGTCCGGGATGGAATCGCCGGTACACGTGGCCCGCACGGCGTTCACGAGCCAGCCGGGCGCGAGGTGGTCGTCGCTCGTCGGCGGGCCGAGCGATCTCGCACCCCAGCGGCCGAGCGCATACAGCGGCTCCCGAAGCTCTTCGCCGTACTCGGTGAGCTCGTAGACATTGGCCGCTGCGGGAGGAGGCAGCTTGCGCTTCCGGATCACGCCCGCCTGCTCCAGGTCG
This sequence comes from Gaiellaceae bacterium, assembly GCA_035711385.1. Lineage (GTDB taxonomy): Bacteria > Actinomycetota > Thermoleophilia > Gaiellales > Gaiellaceae > JACDAN01. The sequence continues at coordinate 115 of DASTCG010000136.1, read as the reverse complement.
CGAAGCCGCCCCGCGAGGATGTTCGTGCCGATGCCGGGGAGGCCGGCGGCGAGGTCCGTGTAGCGCTTCGGCCCGCCCAGAAGCTCGCGGACGACGAGCAGGGCCCAGCGCTCGC
>DASTCG010000135.1:0-6602 GCA_035711385.1 Gaiellaceae bacterium | reverse complement strand
AGGCCCAAGGAGCCCGTTGCCTGATTCCGAGTCGCAGGAGCCGTCGCCGGAGCAGCTGCTCGACGCCGTCCGGCAGATGAAGGTGTCGGACCTCCTGCTCTCGACGGCCGCCACCCTCGCGCAGCTCGGGTTCGCGAAGCTGGACGAGCCGACCCGCGACCTGGAACAGGCGCGGCTTGCGATCGAGGCGATGAAGGCGCTGCTGGGCGCCCTCGAGGGCGCCGTTCCGGAGGAGGTGCACCGAGACTTCAGCCAGGTCGTTGCCAACTTGCAGCTCGCCTATGCCGATGCAGCTTCCGCCGCTTCCGAGCGCGCGGCAGGCAAACCGGACTAGGCCCCTCGTCACGGCGATCGGCCCAACCGCCTCTAGAAAGACATGTCTCTACCTGCCAACGTGGCGCTGTGCGCGCGACACTGCTCGCAAGCCTGGCTCTCGCGGCGCTCGTCGTGGGGGCCGCGGCCCCCGCCGGGACCGAGAACTGGCCGACGCGCCCGTTGCAACCAGCCGGGCTCGGCCCGGCGTTCGTGCCGGGTGAGCTGATAGTTCGGTTCAAGCCTGGAGTCTCCCGGGGCGCGCAAACGGCCGTTCTCGAGAGCCAGGGGATTGTGGCGGAGGAACGCCTGCTCCTCCCGGGAACCGTGCGCGTGCGGCTTCCGAGCCACTCGTCAGTCGCCGGGACTGCGGCCTCCTTCGAACAGAACCCCGGAGTCCAGTTCGCGCAGCCGAACTACGTCTACCGCGCCGAAGGGATACCGAACGACGCATTCTTCCATCTGCTCTGGGGTCTGAACAACACAGGCCAGGACGTCGACGGAGCTGTAGGTACGCCCGACGCGGACATCGATGCTCCCGAGGCGTGGGACGTGACCACCGGAAGCGACGCCGTGAAGGTGGCGGTCGTCGATACCGGGGTTGAATACGACCATCCGGACCTGGCCGGCAACATCGCGGAGCTCGGCCCCGACTACTACGACGTCGATTCCGATCCGCGTGACGAGAACGGACACGGGACTCACGTGGCAGGCACGATCGGCGCGAACGGCAACAACGGCACCGGCGTGACGGGGCTCAACTGGAACGTGGGGCTCATGCCGATTCGCGTGCTGGGCCCAACCGGTTCCGGGACGACGGCGACGGTGACCAACGGGTTCGTATACGCCGCCCAGCATGGCGCGAAGGTCGTCAACGCAAGCCTCGGCGGCGGCGGCTTCGACCCCGTGCTCGCGAGCGCGATCGCGGGGGCGACGGGCACGCTCTTCGTCGTCGCCGCGGGCAACGGGGGTTCTGACGCCGTCGGAGACGACGTCGATCTGCCTGGGCAGGCGGTCTTCCCGTGCAACTACACGGCCGCCAACATGATCTGCGTTGCCGCCACGGATCTGAACGACACGGTCGCGACGTTCTCTAATTACGGCACGACCTCGGTGGATCTTGCGGCTCCGGGCGTGAAGATCGGGAGCACGTTCATCTCGGGAGGCTACGTCTACCTGCAGGGAACCTCGATGGCCACGCCGCACGTCGCCGGAGCCGCCGCGCTGCTACTCGCAGCGAACCCTGGCGCGAGCGTCGCTCAGCTTCGTGACGCCCTGCTCGGTTCCGTCGACGTCCGCGCCGGTCTTGGCGCGCTGGTCGCCACGTCGGGACGGCTGAACGCACATCGGGCGCTGCTTGCGATCGGCGAGCCGCCGCCCCCTCCGCCCTCTCCTCCTCCTCCTCCTCCTCCTCCACCACCACCACCACCCCCACCAGCTTCGCCCCCGCCCGCGCCGCCTCCACCGCCCGCGCTTTCGCGCCCGCCGGCGCAGGCTCGCTGCGTCGTCTCGAACGTCAAGGGCAAGACGGTCGCTGCCGCACGCACCGCACTTGCTCGCGCGCGCTGCGCCCTCGGACAGGTCCGCCGGGCCTATTCAGGCCGAGTCAAGAAGGGAAAAATCATTAGCCAGAGCAAGGCGCCCGGCACTCGGCATCCACGCGGAACCCGCGTGAATGTGGTCGTGAGCCGCGGCCGGCGTCGCTGAGCCGAAAGCCCGCAGCGCTAGCCTGCTGACCGTGACGGCGGACGTCGGCATCTTCGGCGGCTCGGGTTTCTACGCCTTTCTCGCGGACGTCGAGCAGGTCGAGGTCGAAACGCCGTTCGGGTCGCCTTCCGCGCCCGTCGCGATCGGTGATGTGGGCGGAAAGCGCGTCGCCTTCCTCCCGCGCCACGGGCTCGAGCACGAGCTTCCTCCGCACCGGATCCCCTACCGCGCGAACGTCTGGGCGATGCGCGAGCTCGGCGTCCGGCGGATCATCGGCCCCAACGCTTCGGGCGCGCTCAAGGCCGACCTCCGGCTCGGCGAGTTCGTGGTCTGCGACCAGTTCGTCGACCGGACGAGCGGCCGGGAGGACACGTTCTACGAAGGGCCCGAAACGACGCACGTGTCCGCGGCGGACCCGTACTGCCCCGATCTGCGACGGCGCCTGGTCGAGACGGCCGGAGAGCTCGGGATCCCGGTTCGCGACGGCGGCACGGTCGTCGTCATCCAGGGCCCCCGCTTCTCGACCCGTTCCGAGTCGTTGTGGTTCCAGGACGCGGGTTGGGACGTCATCAACATGACCGCGTACCCCGAGGGCTACCTCGCACGCGAGCTCGAGCTCTGCTACGCGAACATCTCGATGGTCACCGACCACGACATCGGCGTCGAGGGCGCCGAGCCGGTCTCCCACGAGCAGGTGATCGAGGTCTTCACAGCCAACAACGAGCGGCTCCGGGAGCTGCTCTTCGCCGTCATCCCGAGGATTGGCGAGCAGCCTGAAGACGTGTGCGCCACGGCGCTTCGCGGCGCGCGCATCGACTGACGCTTTAGCCTCTGATGCGGGTGCCGATAGGCAGAGAGATGGCCCGGGGCCCAGCCGCCGTCCTCACCGTGTGCGCGCTCGCCCTCGCCGGCGTGCTCGCCGCCGTCGGCGACGGCGCAACTGCCGCTGCGTCGCCGCAGGAGCTCGTCGTCCGCTTCGAGCGCGGGGCGAACGTGGAGGCTGCGCTCGCCTCGGTGGGCGCCACATCCATGAGCCGGTCCTCAATCGGAGGCTTCGTACGCGCGGGGCTCGACCAAGGCGTCTCGCCCGCGGCCGCAGCGGCCGCGCTCGAGCGGCGCGCCGACGTCGCCTTCGCCGAGCCGAACCGGGTTTACGAGCTCTTCGCGACCCCGAACGATCCGGGGTGGCCGCTCTGGGGCCTGAGCGCGATCGGTGCGCCTGCCGCGTGGGACGTGACCCAGGGAAGTACCGGCGTGGTGGTCGCCGTCGTCGACTCCGGCACCAACTACACGCACCCCGATCTCGGCGGGAACATCTGGGCGAACCCGGCCGAGACGGTGAACGGCGCCGACGACGACGGCGACGGACTCGTGGACGACGTCACCGGCTGGGACTTCTACGACGGCGACGGGACGCCGCTCGACTCGGTCGGCCACGGCACGCATGTGGCGGGGACGATCGGCGCGAAGGGAGACAATGCGGTCGGCGTCGTCGGCGTCAACTGGCGGGTCAAGATCATGCCGCTCCGCGTCGGGGACGAGGAGCTGAGCGGGCTCGCCATCTACGAGGCGTTCCGGTACGCGTGCGCCAAGGGCGCGAAGGTCGTGAACGGCAGTTTCGGCGGCTCCGCTTTCGACAGCCTCGTCCACCAGGCGATCGAAGAGTGCCCGGGCACCCTCTTCGTCTTCGCGGCCGGCAACTCGTCGAGCAACAACGACTCCTCCGCCGTGTATCCCTGCAACGATCCCGCCCCCAACGTCGTCTGCGTCGCCGCGAGCGACGCCTCGGACGCCCTTGCCTCCTTCTCGAACCACGGGCGCACGTCGGTCGACCTCGCCGCGCCGGGCGTTGGCATCTTGAGCACGGTTCCGGGCGGCTATGCCACGTATTACGGAACCTCGATGGCGGCGCCCCACGTGGCCGGCGCTGCCGCGCTCGTCCTCGCGCACCGCCCGGGCCTCTCGAGCTCTGAGCTCCGGCGCGCACTGCTCCTCTCCGTCGACCCGAGGGCCGGACTCTCCGCTGCGGTCGCCACCGGCGGGCGCCTGAACGTCGCTCAAGCGCTGACGCAGGAGGTGACGCCGCCGATCGGCCTGACGGCGACGAGCCCGAGCCACGGCGCAGGCTGGAGCAACAACTCCACGGTGCAGATCGTGTGGAGCGGTGCAGCCGACGCCAGCGGGATCGGCGGCTACTCGTTCGCGTTCTCGCCGGTCGCCGACTTCGTGCCCGACGAGGTCAAGGACGCCGAGGCGGGCCAGACCATGCTCACCATGCCGCTGCCTGACGGCGAGCACTGGTTTCACATCCGCGCCGGCGACCGCGAGGGCAACTGGGGCGCCACCGTCCACGTGGGGCCGCTTCGGATCGACACTTTCGCGCCCGTGCGCCCTGTGGTGTCGAGCCCGAGCCACAGGGTCGGCGCCGCTTCCCAGGACCGGACGATCGCGGTGGCGTGGAGCGGCGCCTCCGACTCGCTGAGCGGGGTGGACGGCTATGCGCTCTCCTGGTCGCAGGGCCACGCCGCGGCGCCGCCGACGGTCAAGACCGTCGAGGAGACCGTGACACGGGCGACGAGCCGGCAGCTGGCCGACGGCGTCTGGTGGTTCAACCTCAGGGCCCGCGACAACGCGGGCAACTGGAGCGATGCCGTCAGCCTCGGGCCGTTCACGGTCCGGGCCGGCCCCACCGCCTGTGCCGTCCCCCGCTTGCGGGGCCTCACGCTCGTGGCCGCCAGGCGGCTCCTCGCGAAGCGAGGCTGCTCGCTGGGTCGGATCACCCGCGCGCGTTCGAGGCGTGTGCCTCGTGGACGGGTGCTCGCGCAGCGCCCGGCGCCCGGGATCCGGCTCGCCCGCGGGGCCCGCGTCCGGGTCGTGCTCAGCAGGGGTCGACGCTAAGGGGCGCGTCGGTGTGGTAGAAACTCGCGGTCGCGGCGCCCAGCCCGCGCCCGAGCTTCTTCATGACCGACTTCATCACCGACCATCCAGTCCTGATCGCGCTCGTCTGTGCGGGCATCGCGGTCGCGTACGGCATCCTCCAGACGCTATGGCTGCTCCGCCTCCCGGCGGGCACGGAGCGCATGCAGGAGATCGCCAGGGCCGTGCAGGAGGGAGCCTCGGCCTACCTCCGGCGCCAGTACTCGACGATCGCGGGGGTCGCCGTCGTCCTCTTCCTCGTCATCGGCTTCTGGAACGACCTGGGCTGGGGGACGGCTGTCGGCTTCCTGATCGGCGCCGTGTTCTCGGCGTCGGCGGGGTTCATCGGCATGAACGTCGCGGTCCGGGCGAACGTGCGCACCGCGGAGGCGGCGAAGCAGGGCGTGGCGCCCGCGCTCCGGGTCGCATTCGCCGCGGGATCCGTGACCGGTCTCCTCGTCGTCGGCCTCGGGCTCCTCGGCGTGGCGGGCTACTACGGGATCCTCACCGAGTGGTTCGACGAGGGCCCGGACGTGGCCACGCAGAACCTCGTCGGGCTCGCCTTCGGCGGGTCGCTGATCTCCGTCTTCGCGCGTCTCGGCGGCGGCATCTACACCAAGGCCGCCGACGTCGGCGCAGACCTCGTGGGCAAGGTCGAAGCCGGCATTCCGGAGGACGACCCGCGGAACCCCGCCGTGATCGCCGACAACGTGGGCGACAACGTCGGCGACTGCGCCGGGATGGCCGCCGACCTCTTCGAGACCTACGCGGTCACGCTCGTCGCCGTCATGTTCCTCGCCGCGATCAACTTCCCGGACACCGAGATCATCCACTACCCGCTCGTGATCGGAGGGGCCGCGATCATCGCCTCCGTGATCGGGACCTTCTTCGCGCGGATCGGGCGCGGCGGCTCGATCATGGCCGCGCTCTACAAGGCCGTGATCGCCTCCACGAGCATCTCGGCGCTGCTCTTCATCCCGGTCACCGTGGCCTTCGACAGCAGCCAGTTCACGTTCTGGGAGCTCTACGGTTCGGCGCTGATCGGCCTCGCGATCACGTTCCTGCTCGTGGCGATCACCGAGTTCTACACCGGCACCCGCTGGGGCCCGGTGAAGGGCATCTCGCGCGCGTCGCTGACGGGCCACGCGACGAACATCATCGAGGGGCTCGCGATCGGCATGCAGGCGACGGCGCTCCCGGTGATCGTGATCGCGACCGGGATCGTCACTGCGTTTTCGATCGGCGACGACGCCACCGAGGGGCTGTTCCTGATCGGCGTCGCCGTCATGGCGCAGCTGTCTATGACCGGCCTCATCGTCGCCCTCGACGCCTACGGGCCCGTGACCGACAACGCCGGCGGCATCGCCGAGATGGCGGACCTGGACGAGTCCGTTCGGGCCGTCACCGATCCGCTCGATGCCGTCGGAAACACCACGAAGGCGGTGACGAAGGGCTATGCGATCGGCTCCGCCGGGCTGGCGGCGCTGATCCTCTTCGACGGCTTCACGACCGAGCTCGGCAACGAGGGGCTGACGAACGTCCGCTTCGAGCTCGGCGACGCCTGGGTGATCGCCGGGCTCTTCCTCGGCGGCCTGATGCCGTTCCTCTTCTCGTCCCTCGCCATGCAGGCCGTCGGCCGGGTCGGCGGGCAGGTGGTCGAGGAGGTG